>CAXTCI010000040.1:0-32242 GCA_964242325.1 uncultured Acetobacteraceae bacterium | reverse complement strand
GCCTCAAGCGCGGCGGTATCCGCACCGGTGCGGCGGCCCGCGCCGATCTGCTTGGCGAGCGCATTGCGCCGGGCCTGCCGGTCCTGCATGGCGGCCAGCGCGGCACGGCGGTCGGCATCCACGGCCAGCAGAGCCTCGCTGACCCGCGGCAACCCGCGCCGCGCCATCGCGGCATCGAACGCATCCGGATCAGCCCGGATCGCACGTATGTCGTGCACTAATCCACCACGGCCGGCTTCGGCGCCACCAGCCCGGCGGCAAAGATCGAGATCTCGTAAAGCAGGATCAACGGAACCGCGAGGCCAGTCTGGGTGATGACGTCCGGCGGCGTGATGATGGCCGCAATGATGAACATGCCGACATAAGCGTAGCGCCGGTATTTCCTCAGCCCGGCCACCGTGACGATCCCCACCTTGGCCAGCAAAGTCAGCAGCACCGGCAACTGGAACGCCAGCCCGAACGCGAAGATCAGCCGCATCACCAGGCCCAGATACTCGCTGACCTTCGCCTCCAACTGCACCGGCAGCCCCCCGGCGCCGTCCGGCGTCTCGAACGACAGGAAGAACGTCCAGGCTGCCGGGAACACGAAGTAGTAGGCCAGCGCAGCACCGCCCACGAACAGCACCGGCGTCGCCAGCAGGAACGGCAGGAAGGCCCGCTTCTCGCTGCGATACAGCCCCGGCGCCACGAAAATCCAGATCTGCGAAGCGATTACCGGAAACGACAGGAACGCCGCCCCGAAGAACGACACCTTCAAATAGGTGAAGAACGCCTCATACAGCGCCGTGTAGATCAGCCGCCGGTTGCCGCCGCGGCTGATCAGGATATTCGCCAGCGGCTGCGCCAGGAAGGAGTAGATTTCCTTGCTGAAATGGTAGCAGACGAAGAAGCAGAGCATGAACGCGCCCATGCTCCACAGCAGGCGCGTGCGCAGCTCGATCAGGTGATCGAGCAGCGGCATCGGCTTGTCGTTGATGGGGTCGTCCGTAACCGGATCGTCCGTGGTGGCCAAGCTGGGTGCTTCCTTCAGCCGTGCAGCGAAGGCTGTTTGGCGTCCGCTGGGGGAATGGCGGGCAGCGGCACCTCAGGCGCCGGCGCCGGGTGCGCCGCATCGGCCACCGACGCATTGGACCCCGACCCATGCAACACCTCCGCAGGGAGCACCGTCGGGGGCGGCAAACTCGCGGGCGGCACCGTCGCCGTGGGCGCCACCTCATGCGGCTCCGCGGCCACGTGCTCCGCCGCGGTGTCCACCGGTGCGGGCGCCGGAGGCGGCGGAGTCGTCAGCGTCGTCGAAGCAGCCAGCGGGTTATCCGTCATCGTCTTGCGGATGGTTCCGTCGCTGTCCACCGCGCTCAGAATCCTGCCCTTGATATCCATGCGGCGCAGGTCGTTGAACTCCTTCCGGACATCCTGCAAGTCGGCCTCGCGCACCATCTCGTCCACGTGGACCTGGAACTCGCTGGCCATGCGCCGGGCCTTCTTGATAAGGGCGGCGACGGCCTTGATGGCGACGGGCAGGTCCTTCGGGCCGATGGCGACCAGGGCGACGATCCCGATCAGCGCAATTTCGGACCAGGCAAAATCGAACATGGCAGCTTGCATCCCCTCCTAAGCGTCGTAGCACGGGTATGGGGTGGGGGAAACCTCGCTGCTAGGCCGGAGCGCCAGACCGAGGGTGCCAGACGGTGGCGGCAGACGAGGCACATGCCAAACGGCGCGCAACATAGGACGCACACCGGAAGAGGGCACAAGCCCGGCAGCGGGATCAGGCGTCGTTGAAGCTAAGCCGGAGCACCCACTCCACCAACCAGGGAATGCCCCGATCCAGCGCCTGGCCCACCGGGTCGAAGGCGATGCCCACCCCCTGCAGCACCCGCGGCAGCACAAAGATGCACAGCAGCACCACAAGGATGCCCGCCCGCTCCAGCCGCGCCCAGGCCTCGGCGGCACGGGGCGGCAGCAGGCCGACCACGATGCGCCCCCCATCCATCGGCGGCACCGGCAGCAGGTTGAACATGCCCATCGCCAGATTGGCGAGGATCAGGAACGACAGCAGCGTATCGCCCCCCTCGAACCACCCATCCGGCAGCAACGGCAGCCCATGCAGCAGCAGCCCGGCCGCCCAGGCCAGCAGAAAATTCGACGCCGGCCCAGCCGCCGCCACCAGCGCCATGCCCCGGCGCGGGTTCGGAAAGCGCCAAGCCTGCACCGGCACCGGCTTCGCCCAGCCGAACAGCACGATGATGCGCCCGATCACCGCCAACTGGATCAGCACCAGCGCGCCAGGCAATAGGATGGTACCAACCCGGTCCACATGGCGAAACGGGTTCAGCGACACCCGGCCCAGCCGCCAGGCAGTGTCGTCGCCCAGCCAGAGTGCGGCGCAGCCATGCGCGGCCTCGTGCCAGGTGATCGCCAGCACCACGGCGAACACCGCCATCAAAATCTGCGGCAGGGTATCGGTCATGGCAGCAGCCGGGCACGCTCCGCCGCCAGCGCAGGCAGGTCCAGTTCCCGCCGGGACGCGGCGGCCCGGGCCAGCCCGGCGGCCATGCGCGCCAGGGTCTGGCTGGATGCCGGAGGCACGGCCGACAGCACCGCCTCCGAATCCGCCAAAACACCGGTGCAGTGCAGCGCCAGGTCGCACCCGGCCGCCACGGCCTGCGCCGCAAGCTCGCCGGGCGAGCCGTCCAGCGCGCGCATCTCTAGGCCATCCGACACCAGCACCCCCTCGAACCCGATCCGCCCACGTATGGCCTGCCCGATCACGGCAGGGGACAGCGTGCCGGGCCGGTCCGCATCCAGCCCGGGATATAGGAGGTGCGCCGTCATCATCCACGGCAAGTCCGCGTTTACCGCGAACGGGTGCATATCATCCGACAGGTCCTGGTCCCGCGGAACACCTGGCAGCGCGAGATGGCTGTCCACCAGAGCACGCCCATGCCCCGGCGCATGCTTGACGACCGGCTGCATCCCCGCCGCCATCAACCCCTCCGCCGCGGCACGCCCCAACTGCGCCACCACGTCGGGATCGGCCCCATAGGACCGGTCCCCAACCACGTCATGCGCGCCGGGCACCCGCAGGTCCAGCACGGGCGCGCACACCAGCCCAAAGCCAGCCGCCGCGCACTCCGCCCCGATCAGCACCCCGGTCAGCCACGCCGCCCGCAGCCCGGCGGCGGCATCCTGCGCATGCAAATCCCCAATACGCCCGGCCGCAGGATGCGCCATCCAGTGCGGCGGCCGCAGCCGTGCAACACGTCCACCTTCCTGATCCACGGCGATCACCGCCGTCGCCGGCAGCACGTCCCGCAGCCCGGCAGTCAGCGACCGGAGCTGATCGGGGTCCCCAACATTGCGCGCAAACAGGATGACCCCCGCAGGCGGCAATCGCCGGAACAACCCAACCTCGTCCGGATCAAGGACCAGCCCAGCAATGCCAACAACAGCAGCCCGCATCAAGATGCCAGCCGCTCATTTCCCCCTCTCCCTCCGGGAGAGGGCCGGGGTGAGGGAAAAGCCAAGCACCACCCCCAGCCTACCCAAGACGCACACGGATCAAAAGCATCTCGCTGCACAGCCTCCCTCTCCCAAAGGAAGAAGCAGGCCCCCACCCGCAACTCAGAACGCAGCGATGGTGCAGGAAGCCTTTTTGGCACGCAGCCGCGAGCAGAACGCCGTAGCATCGGCCACGTCAGCGAACCCCCCGGTGCGTATCCGCCACACCGCCTTGCCGTCGCGCTCCACCCGTTGCAGCACCAGCCGGCGGTCGCCCAGGGCGTCTGGCATCCGCTTGGCCAGCCGCTGCCACTCGGCCTGCGCGCCCTGTTCCGTGTCCACCGCGGCAAGCTGTACCAGGGTCATGCCAGCCGCGGGCGGCACGGCGGCAGGCGGCGCAACGGCAGGCGACGCCGGCTTAACCGCAGCAGCGCCGGCACGAGCAGGCGGCCGCGGCGTATCCGGCAAGGGGCTGACGCCAGGGCTTGCGACGACGCCAGGGCTTGCGACAACGGCTGGTCCCGGCGGCGCCGCAGCACTCGGCGCAGGAGGAACCCCCGCCGGCGCAGCAGGCGCGTCCTGCAACGGCGGCAACTGCTGCTGTGCCCGCAACGCCTGCGGCGCCGGCGCCTCCGCCCCAGGCGCCATCCTTTGGGCGCTGCGGGACTGCTCATCCATCCCCTGCTCGTCCGCCCCGGCCACCTGCATCCCGCCGGCATTCTCCGGCTTCACCCGCAACGGCCGTGTATCGGCCTCGATCACCGGCACCGGCCCGGAGCCATGCCCCAGCAGCGCCCACCCGCCCATGCCGGCCAGCAGCACGCCGCCCAGCCCCACGGCGGCGATCAGCAGCTTGCGCGTCATGCCATCCATGCCGCTGGACTGGGTACGGTAGCTGGCACGGTAACCATAGCCGCCGGCAGAGGGCGGGATTTGCAGCTCGTCAGGCACGGTCCACTCCAACTAAGAACGCAGTTCCTCGACAGGCACGACGCCCAGCACCGCCAAGCCAGACCGGATCACCGTTGCCGTCGCCTCCACCAGAGCCAGCCGAGCCAGGGTATCCCCGGGCCGGTCGGGCTGGATGAACCGCAGCGTCGCATCATCCTGCCCACGGTTCCACAACATATTAAAGTCGCCTGCCAAGTCATAGAGAAAAAACGCAATCCGATGTGGCTCATAGGCCAGGGCCGCTGCCTCAACCATGCGCGGCCACGACGCCACGCGCCGGATCAGCGCCATCTCCGCCTCCGCCCCCAGCACATCGAGCGGCACCGCCGCCAAGGCGCCCGGGCTGACCGCCTCAGCCCCCAGCGCCTCCGCCGCCCGCCGCAGCACGGACCGGCAGCGGGCATGGGCATACTGCACGTAGAACACCGGGTTCTCCCGCGTTTGCGCCACCACCGCATCCAGGTCGAAGTCCATCTGCGCGTCGGACTTCCGCATCAGCATGGTGAACCGCACCGCGTCCCGCCCGACCTCCTCGATCAGGTCGGCCAGGGTCACATACGTGCCGGCCCGCTTGCTCATCTTCACCGGCTCGCCGCCGCGCACGACCCGGACGATCTGGCACAGCACGACCTCCAGCGGCACCGGCGAGTTACCCGACAACGCCTTCACCGCCGCCTTCATCCGCGACACGTAACCCCCGTGGTCCGCCCCCCAAACGTCGATCATCAGCCCGGCGCCCCGCCGGATCTTGTCGTCGTGGTAGGCGATGTCGTTCGCAAAGTACGTATTGCTGCCGTCCGACTTCCGCAGCGGCCGGTCCACGTCGTCGCCAAACTCGGTGGCGCGGAACAGCGTCTGCTCCCGCGCCTCCCAATCCTCGGGCAGCTTGCCCTTCGGCGGCTCCAGCGTGCCCTGGTAGATCAGGCCCTGGGCGTCCAGCCGCTCGATGGTGCGATCGGGCGCCCCCGCCTCGACCAGGGCGCGCTCGCTGCTGAACACGTCGTGCTCCACCCCCAACGCGGCGAGGTCGGCCCGTATGGCCGCCATCATGGCATCCACCGTGAACTCCCGGACGGTATCGAACCAGCCAGCCGGCTCGGCGATGCCGCCATCAGCGCCGGCCAGGCCATCGCCATGCGCCGCAAACAGCGCCTGCCCAACCGGGACCAGATACTCGCCCCGGTATTGCAGCCCGCCCGGCACCGCGGCCGCAAACTCGTCCTCCGTCAGCGCCGTCCCGCAAGCCTGCAAGTATCGCCAGTACGCCGCCCAAGCCAGCGCCACCACCTGCGCCCCGGCGTCGTTGATGTAATACTCCTTGGTGACCGCAAACCCCGCCTTGCCCAGCAGGTTCGCCAGCGCATCCCCCACCACCGCACCGCGGCAGTGCCCGACATGCAGCGGACCCGTGGGATTGGCCGACACATACTCGACGTTCACCGGGCGCCCCTGCCCCGCCGAGCTGCTCCCATAAGCCTCACCCACCCGCAGCACCGCGGGCACCACCGCCCGCAGCGTCTCAGGCCGCAGGTGGATATTGACGAACCCCGGCCCCGCCGGCTCCGCCCGCAGCACGCCCGGAGCCTCCGCCAGCGCCGCCGCCAAAGCCTGGGCAATGCGGGCCGGCGCCTGCCGTGCCGCCTTGGCGCTGACCATCGCCGCGTTGGTCGCCATGTCGCCATGCGCGGCCTCCCGAGCCGGCGTCACCTCCACGCGGGCCGCCACCTCGTCCGGCAGTTCCGGCACGGCCCGGCGCAGGGCCGCCACCACGGTGTCCCGCATGGCGGCAAAGATATTCTCGGACATATGGAAATCAGCCTATGTGGAAGGGATCGGTCAGCCGCCGGTGCTCTTCAAGCGCGAAGCGGTCCGTCATGCCGGCAATATAGTCCGCCACCGTCAGCGCCGCCCGCGCGGGATCGCCCACCCCGGCCTGGGCGCGCCAGCCATCCGGCAGCATGCTGACATCGGCGTGCAGCAGGCCAAACAGGTCCTCGGTCACCAGCCGCGCCTTGTTGGTCATCCGGTTGACCCGCCAGTGCCGGTACATATGGGCGAACAGGAACTCCTTGACCGCCCGGTTCGCCTCCGCCATCGCCCCGCTAAAGGCGATCACCGGCTGCTTGGCCCGCCGTATCGCGTCGGCGTCCCCCGGGTCCAGCGCATGCAGCCGCCGCCGGCTTTCTCCAATGACATCGGTGACGAACGCGTTGATGACCCGGCGGATCGTCTCATGCCGCAGCCGCGGTGGCGGCACATCCAGGCTGCAAACACGGGCGCGCGCCAGCGCATCTCCAACCACCGGCAAATGGGCAATGTCGTCCGGCCCGAACAGCTTCGCCCGCATCCCATCGTCCAAATCATGCGAATGATACGCCACATCGTCCGCGAACGCCGCCACCTGCGCCTCCCCCGAGGCATGGCTGTGCAAATCCAGCGGATGCCGCGCATCATATTCCGCGATGTAGGGCGGCGGCTTCCGCAGGGGACCGTTATGCTTCGCCAGCCCCTCAAGCGTTTCCCACGTCAGGTTCAGCCCGTCGAACGCGGCATAGCGCGCCTCCAGCCGGGTCACCACCCGCAGGCTCTGCGCGTTATGATCGAATCCGCCATACGGCTTCATCCGCGCGTTCAGCCCCTCCTCCCCGGCATGGCCGAACGGCGGATGGCCCAGGTCGTGCGCCAGCGCCAGCGCCTCCGTCAGGTCCTCGTCCAGCCGCAGCTCCCGAGCGATCGAGCGGGCGATCTGCGCCACCTCCAAGCTGTGGGTCAGCCGGGTGCGGTAATAGTCGCCTTCATGGTTCACGAAGACCTGGGTCTTATATTGCAGCTTGCGGAATGCATTGCTGTGGATCACCCGGTCGCGGTCGCGCTGCCAGGGGCTGCGGCCCACGCCTTCCGGCTCGGGATGCAGGCGTCCGCGCATGGTCTCAGGCCGTACGGCATAGGGGGCGTGGTGCATGGGCGGAGACCTGGGTGCGGCGCGGGGCTTATCACATGCCCAGGCATCTTCAATGTGCCCGACTTCAACGTGTCACCTTCAACGCACCCGGCTTCTATGTGCCCACCCGCAAGCGGATGGCCTTCAATCTGCCCGCCGGGCACGCTATGTGTTGCCGCATGGATATGAACCCGGCTCCCGCCTTTTCCGTGTCCGACCGCGCCGCGGAGCGCGTGGCGGAGATCGTCGCCGCCCAGGGCAAGCCAGCAGCCCTCCGCGTCGCCGTTCTGGCCGGCGGCTGCAGCGGCTTCCAATACAAGTTCGAGCTGGATGAGGCGGCGCAGCCCGACGACCTGGTGCTCGAACACGGCGGTGCCCGCATCCTGGTAGACTCCGCCAGCCTGGACCTGCTCGGCGGCTCGCAGCTCGACTACACCGATGCGCTAATGGGCGCGCATTTCACGGTAAAGAACCCCAACGCCACCTCCGCCTGCGGCTGCGGCACCAGCTTCTCGCTGGACTGAGCCCCAAAGGGTGACCGCCCAACACAGCCCCCTTCTCCCTCTCCCTCCGGGAAAGGGCCGGGGTGAGGGGGTCTTGGCTGCGGCGCGAGGCGCACATGTGATGCCAGCTCCCAGCCCACAGCAATCAAGAACCGCCCTCCCCCTCACCCCAACCCTCTCCCGAAAGGAAAGGAAGCAAGCAGCATCCACCCCCAATGCGGCAGCCCAAGGGTGCGCCGCCTCCCTAATCCCCCCCAAATGAAAATCGCCACCTGGAACGTCAACTCCGTCCGCATCCGGGAAGGGCTGGTGGCAGACTGGCTAACCCGCATGCAGCCAGACCTGCTGCTGCTGCAAGAGATCAAATGCGAGGCCGCAAGCTTCCCAACCCAGGCGTTCGAGGCCGCCGGCTACCAAGCCGAAATCGTCGGCCAGAAATCCTACAACGGCGTCGCGATCCTGTCCCGCATCCCCGTCGAGGTAACGCACCGCACCCTCCCCGGCCTACCGGACGGCGACGCCCAGGCACGCTACCTCGAAGTCCTGGCCGGCGGCATCACCGTCGGCAACCTATACCTGCCGAACGGCAACTCCGGTGGCGACGCCGGCTATGCCTACAAGCTGTCCTGGATGGAGGCGCTCGCCGCACGAGCCCGGGTGCTCCTGGACGCCGACCAGCCCGCGGTATTCGCCGGAGACTACAACGTCTGCCCGGCCGATATAGACTTCGCCCCGAACACCATCTCACCCACCGACGCGCTCGTGCGTCCCGAAACCCGGGCACGGTTCCGGGCCATGCTATGGCTGGGCCTGACAGACGCCATACGTGCGGTGCAGCCGGGTGGGCCGGTCTACACCTTCTGGGACTACCAATCCGGCGCCTGGCCGCGGGACCTGGGCCTACGGATAGACCACGCGCTGCTGTCACCGGACCTGGCGGAGCGGCTGGTATCCGCCACCCCGGACCGGGCGGAGCGTGACAAGGGGCAGCCATCGGACCACGTGCCGGTGGTGGTCGAACTGGCGGAATAGGGCAGCCGGAGGTCCGCTCCGGCCTCGATCAACGAGAACCTGAAAGCCCGCGCCCAAGCCTCACGAAGCCGGCACGGTCAGCGCCGAGACTTCGACGCAAACCGCCGAGACCGCCTACAGCGTCATCGTCACCACGATGCGGCTATGCGGCACGCTGCGGTCCACCTTGATCGCATTAACGCCCCCGCCTTTGGCCAAGGCTGCAATCAGGCGCATTCCCAAGCCAGACTTGCGCCCAGGGTCGAACGCCTCCGGAAAGCCGTGGCCGCCATCCTCGACCGCAACCTCCAGCCCCGCCGGCACCCGACGTAGGCCCACCTGCACACGGCCCTCGCCATACTTCAGCGCGTTGGTCACCAGCTCGGACACCACGAGCCCCAGTGGCGTCATCTGGTCGGCCGTCAACATGACGGGCTCGGCCTGCAGCACGATTTCACGCTTGCCAGTAGGATCCGCCAGCATGGTCCGTATGTCAGCAAGCAGCGCCTCCAGGTAGGCGGCGGCGTCGGTTTCCACGACCGACCCGCCCTCATACAGGCGCTGGTGCACGGCGCCGATGGTCATGATGCGCCCGGCCGCCTCATCCAACTGCGCCCGGGTTTCGTCACCAGCCGACCGGCCCTGCAGTTGCAGCAGGGTTCGAACAAGCTGCAGCGAGTTCTTCACCCGGTGATGCACCTCCTGCATCAGCAGGTCCTTGTCCCGCAGCAGCGCATCCTTCGCCCGCTCGCTCTCGATTTGGCCAGTGACGTTACGTGATATGGCAACCAGGCGGAACGGCTGCCCATCCCCGTTCAGCACGGGGGCAACCAGCGCGTCCCACCACACCGCGGCTCCGGCCCGGTTGCGGGTCGAGGCGGTGAAACGGCTCACCGCACCTTGCCCGGCATCGGCGACGGCCCTCCGGACAGCCGGCCGCGCCTCGTCCGGCCACCAGTCCGGCCACATCGTGCCGACCAGCTCATCTGGATCGGCAGCTTCAACAGCCAGGACGCCGTTGACGTTCATCGCCAACAACCGGCCTTCCAGGTCCAGCACCTTGACGCAGTCTGGGTTGCTTTCGAACACCTGCCGCGCCAGGGCTTCCCGCCGCGCTGCCACCTCGTCCATGTCGAAGCGGATCACCGCCGCGGCGAGCACATTGCCCAGGGACCGCAGGAACATGGTATCGGCGGCCACGAAGTCGTGCCGAGCCGTGCTGTCCACCTCCAGCACGCCATAGGCCTCCTTCCCGGCAGCGCCGATCGGGACGTTGATCGCGCTCTGCACGCCATGCTCCACCAAGAGCGCAGGCATCCGGAACCTGCCCTCGCTCCGCAGATCGTTGGACAGCACGGGCTGCTTGCTATGCAGGGCGAAACCAGCCGGGCTGTCCATGTGCGAGCCGAGCGTGGCATGGCCAACCACGCCGGGCCGCCAGCCGACGCCGGCGATCACCAGGAGATCACCAGCCTCAGACTTGGGACGCAGCACCTTGGCAAATTCGGTCCGCAGCCCCAACGCAGCAACCCGGCACGCCTCGTTCAGGACAACGGCGATGGACGGAGCTTCCAGCGCAAAAAGCCCTAAACCAGCAACCAACTCTTGCTGGCCAAGTCGCATCGCAAGCTCGTCGGGGGGAAAGTCGCGTGCCAAGGCTGTCAAGGTCCCGCCACCATGCTGTCCATCGCGTCCGATTGTCACGCAAGCGTGAGAATGTTGGACCTATTAACATCAGAACCGGCGAGCGGAAACAAGAAAATAGGTCGGCACGGCTATGCCAGGAGATTGGCGCCACCAGAACACATAGATACTTGCTTGCATGCTGCCAGCCAGCAAGGTTCTGCGCCGACGTACTTCAACTAAACCCGGATGTTGTCCCCGAGCCACACTTTTCGCCGGACACACTGAAGTATCGGCAACCCGCCAGCGCCGGCTGACGGGTTGCTGTTCCGGAGTGTCAGGCCATCACCTTGTCAATGGTGATCGGCAGATGCCGCATACGCTTGCCGGTGGCATGGTGGATCGCGTTGGCGATGGCCGCCGCGGTGCCGACGATGCCGATCTCACCCAACCCTTTCACGCCGATCGGGCTGATGATCTCGTCGTGCTCATCCACGAAGATCACCTCGACGTCCGGCACGTCGGCGTTCACCGGGATATGGTACTCGGCCAGGTTATGGTTCATGAAGCGGCCAAGCCCATGGTCCGCCATGCTCTCCTCCTCCAGCGCCATGCCGATGCCGAACACCACGCCGCCCAGCACCTGGCTGCGCGCGGTCTGCGGGTTCAGGATCTTCCCCGCCGCCACCGCGTCCACCACCCGGGTCACCCGCACGCTGCCCAACTCCTCATCCACCCGGACCTCCACGAACACTGCGGAGTGGGTGTAGCCGACATAGCGGAGCTTGCTGATCTGGCTGGTGCTGGCGGTTTCCTCGGCTTCGATCGGGTCGGCGCCAGCCATTGCGTCGGCGATCGTCACGTAGCGCGACGGGTCCTGCCGCATCGCCACCCGACCACCCGAGAACCAGGCATGATCCAGGTCGGCGTTGCCCAATGGCGAGTCCGCCAATCCCCGCGCCCGCTTGAACAGCTTCTCCCGCACCGTCATGCAGGCCATCTGCACGGCGCTCCCAGCAGAGGCCGCGGTCCAAGACCCGCCCTCGACCGGCGCCTTCGGCAGGTCGCTGTCGCCCAGGCGCACCACCACGTCCTCCATGCGCAGACCCAGCGTCTCCGCCGCAATCTGCGTCAGGATCGTATAGGTGCCAGTGCCGATATCGGACGTGGCGCAGGACACCTCCAGCTTCCCGGTCGGCAACAGCTTGGCGGAGGCGGAGGTCTTCATCATCTGCGCCTCCCACATGCCGCTCGCCATGCCCCAGCCGATCAGTTCCCGGCCCTCGCGCATCGAGCGCGGCTCCGGGTTGCGCTTGCTCCAGCCAAACCGCTCCGCCCCCAACTGGTAGGCGGCCCGTAGCTCCTTGCTGGAATAAGCCTTGTTGGTGGTCTGGTCCTCCTCCGAGTAGTTGCGCAGGCGCAATTGCACCGGGTCCACCCCAGTCAGATACGCCAGCTCGTCCATCGCGCTTTCCATCGCGAACAGACCGAGCGGCGCGCCAGGCGCACGCATGTCACCGGGGGTAGCCGTATCCAGCTTGGCCAGCTTGTAGGTCAGCGTGGTATTCGGCGTGTTGTACATCGCGCCGGACCAGTTCACGACGACCTCCTGATGGTCCTCATACTGGCTGGTGCCCTGCACCGCCTCATGCGTCAGGGCATGCAGCACCCCATCGGGATCGGCGCCCAAGGCAAGGCTGTTGATGGTCTGCGGACGGTAGGTAAAAGTAAAAGTCTGGTCCCGCGTCAGCACCACCCGCACCGACCGCTCCAGCGCCAGGCTGGCCATCACCGCCAGCACCACCTGATACTGCGGCCGCAGCCCGGACCCGAAGCCGCCGCCGAGGTAGGGCGTCACCACCCGCACCTTGCTGCTCGACAGCCCGAACACCCCGGCGATGAACGCCTGCGAGTTCTGCACCCCCTGCGTCTTGTCGTGGATTATCAAGGACCCGTCGTGATACTCGACGGTGGTGGCATGCGGCTCCATCGCGTTGTGGTGCTCGGGCGCAATGGTCCACTCGTTCTCGACCCGGGAGTGCGACTCCTTCAACGCCGCCACAGCATTTCCGCGCGGCTTGGGCGGCGGATTGATGCCGCTACGCTTCTTCGGCGGATCGTAGGCGTCCCCGCGGACGGCCTCCAGGTTGGTCTCATGCGCCTCGGTATCATACGCAACCCGCACCAGCCCGGCGGCATGCCGAGCCAGGTCGAACGACTCCGCCACCACCAGAGCAACCGGCTGGCCGCTATAATGGATGATCTCGTCATACAGGGGACGGAACGTATGGCCCGGCGGCCCCACTTGGTCCTGCCAATTGTGGTCGAGATAGGCGGTCTTCGGCCGGTTCTCGTGCGTAAACACCTGCACGACCCCCGGCACGGCCAGGGCAGCGGTGGCGTCAACGCCCGCAATCCGCCCACGGGCAATCGAGCTGCTCACGACATAGCCATGCAGCAAGCCAGGCGTGGAGAACTCACCGGCATAGGTCGCGGCGCCAGTGACCTTGGCGCGTCCGTCAACCCGGCGCTGCGGCGTGCCGACGAGGATGTGTGTATCAGGCATGGTATGCCTCCTTATTGGTAGTGCTTGTCGGCCGGCGGCTGCGGCGTGCCGGCCGCAGCCTGCTGCAACGCCCGCACGACGGCCCGCCGGGCCAAGCCAATCTTGAAGCTGTTGCCAGGATACCCCTTGGCATCCCGCAAGATATGATCGGCAACGCGTCCGAAAACCTCCGGACCCGGCATCTGACCACGCAGCAGGTCCTCCGCCTCCGTATCCCGCCAAGGCTTATGCGCCACGCCGCCCAGCGCGATCCGCGCCTCCGCCACCGAGCCGCCGTCCATGCGCAGCCCGGCAGCCACCGACACCAGCGCGAAGGCATAGGAATGCCGGTCACGCAGCTTCAGGTAGGTATGGTGCCCGGCAAAGGCGGCACCATCCGCCGGCAGCATGACCGAAGTGACGATCTCGTCCGCCGCCAGGTTGGTGTCCTGCCACGGCGTGTCGCCGGGCAGCCGATGGAAATCGCCAAATGCAATGGTCCGGTCGCCGCCCGGACCCGTCACCTGCACCGTGGCAGCCAGCGCAGCCAGCGCCACGCACATGTCGCTGGGATGGGTGGCGATGCAGGCATCCGACGCGCCCAGGATGGCATGAACCCGGCTCAACCCCTCCTTGGCCGGGCAGCCCGAACCAGGCTCCCGCTTGTTGCACGGCGTTGCCGGGTCATAGAAGTAGTAGCAGCGAGTGCGCTGCAGCAGGTTGCCGCCGGTGCTGGCGGCATTGCGAAGCTGCGGCGATGCCCCGTGCAGGATGGTGGTGGACAGCAGCGGATACCGCTCCACGATATCCGGATGCGTCGCCAACGCGGTGTTGCTGACCAGGGCGCCGATGCGCAGGCCGCCATCCACCTGGTCAATATCGCTCAGCCCCGGCAAGCGGGTGATGTCCACCAGCCGGCTCGGCGCCTCCACGTTATACTTCATCAGGTCGATGAGGTTGGTGCCGCCCGCGATGACCTTGGCGCGCGGCGTCGCCAGTTCGCGGACCGCGCCGGGCACATCGGCCGCGCGGGCGTAGCTGAAGCGGTTCATGCCGCGTGCTCCATCACGTGCTGGATCGCCCGGACGATGTTGGGGTAGGCGCCGCAGCGGCACAGGTTGCCGCTCATCGCCTCACGTATTTCGGACTCGGTCTTCGCACGCCCTTCCTGCAGCAGCGCGACCGCCGAACAGATCTGCCCCGGCGTACAGTAACCGCACTGGAACGCATCATGCTCGATGAACGCATCCTGGACCGGATGCAGCGAGCCGTCATCGCCAACCAGCCCCTCGACGGTGGTGACATGCGCGCCGTCCTGCATGACCGCCAGCAGCAGGCAGGCATTCTTGCGCTCGCCATTCACCAGCACGGTGCAGGAGCCGCATTGGCCGTGGTCGCAGCCCTTCTTGCTGCCGGTCAGATGCAGGTCTTCCCGCAGCAGATCCAGCAGCGTGGTCCAGGGAGCAACGCTGCGCGCATGATCAGTACCGTTGATGGTGATGCGTATGTCGTGCTGCTCGATATAAGCAGCGGCGGACGGATTATGGTCGGGCATTGGAAGCGCCTTGACGTGAAGATTGCATAGCAAGGGATAACGCCATTCCCCAGCTTGAGGTCCCCGCACAATTCGCGGAGGCGAACCGTCCAGAAATGGCCGTTCAGCCCTTTACCGCCCCAGGCCAGGCCGCCGCACCCTGGACCGCCGCAGGCCAGGCCAGGCCGCTAAGGCTCCCGCTGCGCCGCCGCCATGATGCGGTCGAATGCGCCGCTGCTGCGCTCGTCGGCCAGCCAGGAGTTCACCAACGCGGCCAGGTCGGGGTCCCGCGGCAGCAGGTAGGCCTTCTCCAGCCGGGTAAACGGCGCGGGCACATGCACCTGGCACAGTTCCGGGTGCAGGAAGCTCTGATGGTCCACCTCGATCCCATCCGTCACCATCACATCGGCGCGGTTGGCGACGATCTCGTCGAACACGGTGGCGTTGTCCGGATGCACCGCGAGCATCGCATGCGGGAAGCGGGCGCGGGCGAATTCTTCATTGGTGGCGCCAGGGTTCACGACGACACGGACGCCGGGCTGGTCTATCGCCTCCAAGCTGACGAAGCGGTCCCGGTCCGCGCAGCGCGCCACCGGGCGCTTGCCATCCACGAAGGTGACAGTGGAAAAGATGCCCTTCTCGGCCCGCGGCGGCGTCACCGACACGCCGCCCATCGCCACGTCATAGCGCCCAGCGGCAAAGTCCGGCAGCAGCGACGCCCACGCCGTCGGCACAATCTGCAGCTTGACCCCGAGCCGGTCCGCCAACCGACCCGCCAAGACGATATCGGCGCCGGTATAACTGCCGTCCGGCTGCCGGAAGCTGAAGGGCTTGTAGTCCCCCGTCGTGCCGACGCGCAGGACGACGCGCGCCCGAATGCCGTCCAGCGCATCCCCGGCCCAGCCCGGCACGGTGGCAAACAGGAGCAGCATCACGGCGATCAGGCGCTTCATGGGCCGTCCAAGACGTGGAATGGCGCGCCCTGAGGGATTCGAACCCCCGACATGCGGATTAGAAGGCCGCCGCTCTATCCAACTGAGCTAAGGGCGCTCGCCGTCAACTATACAGCTAATGCGTCCAGTTTTCACTGCGCCCATAACGGAAATTGTCGGCATACGCCTTGGGCTTCACCGGGCGCAGCGCCGGCGGCGCCTCGACGTCATAGGTGATGCCGTGCTTCTCCGCATACGCCTTCGCGTCCTCGGGCGTGTCAAACCGCAGGCGGACCGAGCCGAGCGTATCGCTGCTGCCCCACCACCCCATCAGCGGGTCGTTCAGCTCGCGCTCAGCGGGCTGGAACTCCAGCACCCAGTTACCCGAATGGGCCTGTCCCGACTGCATGGAGCTCTTCGGCCGCTGGAAAATCCGGGCACGCATCAGATGATCCTTATCAAGAAATGGACTGGTCGGGGCGGCCGGACTCGAACCGGCGGCCTCGTGTACCCAAAACACGCGCGCTACCAGGCTGCGCCACGCCCCGGACCTGCGCGGCAACCTAGGGGCCGGGACGCCGTGGCGCAAGCTGATAGGCGGGCGGCATCTCGGCCGACAGCATCTCAGCTCGAATGCAGGCTCCTGACCCAAAGCGGTCCTACAAGCGGCGGGCCTCGAAGTGCGTCTTGCCTCCACGCTTGAACCCACATCTTTCGTAGAAGCGGAGCGTGTCTTCATCGCGCCCGCTTGCCAGCATGACCTTGTAGCAGCCCGCGTTCCAAGCGGCCTCCAGCGCAGTCGCAAGGATGGCGCGGGCTAATCCGGCCCGCCGCCGGCCCGGATGCGTCACGACGTTCTCGATAACGCCAAAGGATCTCGCGCCCCGCGTCAGGTTAGGGATGATCGCGAGCATGCACGTCGATGCCAAGCCGTTTCCGCCATCCGCGACGAACACCGTGGTCAGCTTCGATTCAAGAAGGGCCGCCCATGCCGCTTCCGCCTTCGCCGGATCGGGAGGGGGGTCGTTCGGGCTGAGATGCCGGAGGAGCACGAGCACCTCTGCAAGATCGGCACCGCTTGCGATACGGATCACCACGATGCGCACGCCGGGATGGTTGATGCCTCTGGCGGCGGAAATCGGCCCAGGTAAGCCCGGGCGCGAGGGAGGGCATCATAAAGGAACCGACCTGGTTCCCGCAGCCGCAAACCGTCGTAGGCCCGTGACCTGGCCTCCGAAATCAGCACGTCACCGGGTAGTGGGACCAGGGTTGCATGCCAACCGGGCCACCACTGCCTTGCCTTCCTGAAAGTGTGTTGCAGGAAGAATTCTCGGTCGGAGTAGCCGTGGTAATCGAAAACCCAGGACGCACCATCCACGACGATGTGGTTTCCGGCGAAGCCCGGGGCAGGTTTGATCCAAAGCACCTCAACATCCTGATCGCCGTACTTTTCAAGGAAGACGTGCGCCAGAATGTGACAAGCACCGCAGGCAAAGAACACCCGATCCGGCAACGCCCACCGCATTGACTGATCGCTCTTGCGGTATCCGGGCGTCGTGATCCGGTACATGGTCCATCTTAATCGGCATATGACAGGCGCTCCATCCCACTCCACATAGAACCTGGCTAGGTCCACTCTCGACGGATGCCGACATCCAATCCGAGAGTCTCAACCTCCCCAGCTTCTTGACAGCCCCCCCACCCCTCGTTAGCTACCCCCGCGCCGTCCCGACACGGTTCCCGCACAACATCGGGACTGCAGAGGGGCGGGCATGACGACAGAAGATGGCGGCTCGTTCGAAGACCGGCTGAAGGCGGCGCAGGCCAAGCAGGCCCTGAGCAACCCGGCGCCCGCGCCCAACAAGGCCGGCACCGCAAGCCCGATGGGCATCGGCGTCCGCGTCGGCGTCGAGCTGGTGTCGGCGCTGGCGGTGGCGGTGCTGATCGGCTGGGGGCTGGACCACTGGCTCCGGACGACGCCGATCTTCATCGGCCTGTTCGTCCTGCTGGGCGGCGCGGCCGGAGTGGCGAACGTTTGGCGTCTGATGATGCCGAAGAAGGGTTGAGGGAGTAGGACGTTGGCGGCCGAAGCAAACAGCAAGATTGACGCACTCGGCCAGTTCGAGCTGCACCCGGCCCTCGGCGCCCTCGGGCGGTCCGTCAACTTCACCAACTCCAACCTGATGATGCTGTTTGCCGGTGCCCTGATCCTGGGCACCCTCTACTACGGAATGCGCAACCGCGCCGTGGTGCCCGGCCGGCTGCAATCGTTGACGGAGATCGCCTACTCCGGCCTTTTAAGCATGACCGAAGGCAGCATCGGCCCCGAAGGCAAGCGGTTCTTCCCCTTCATCTTCACCCTGTTCGCCTTCGTGCTGATGGGCAACCTGCTGGGCCTGCTGCCCTACAGCTTCACCTACACCAGCCACATCGCCGTCACCTTCGGCTTGGCGCTGATGGTGATCGTGATCGTGACCATAGTGGCCCTACGCATCCACGGGCTGCACTTCTTCAGCTACTTCTTCCCAGAAGGCGCGCCGAAGCTGCTGGCCCCGCTCATTATCCCGATCGAAGTCATCTCCTACCTTTCCCGCCCCGTCTCACTGTCTATCCGCTTGTTCGCCAACATGGTCGCCGGCCACGTGATGTTCGAGGTGTTCGCAACCTTCGTCGTGCTGCTGGCCGGCGCCGGCGCGCTCGGCACCGCGGCCGGCATCCTGCCGCTGGCGCTCAACGTGGTGCTGGTCGGCTTCGAGCTGCTGGTCGCCGCCCTGCAGGCCTACGTCTTCGCCATCCTGACCTGCATCTACCTGCACGACGCCGTCCACCTGCACTAAACCAGGACCCGGCGACCGCGTGGACCACCCTTCCCACACATCAACAAAGGACTGATTGAATGGACGTTCTCGCTGCAAAGGCCCTCGGGGCCGGCCTGGCCGTGATCGCGCTTGCGGGCGTGGGCATCGGCATCGGCAACATCTTCGCGGCGATGGTGACGTCCGTCGCCCGCAACCCGTCGGCGCGTGACGCCGTGTTCCCGATCGGCATCCTGGGCTTCGCCCTGACGGAAGCCGTGGCGCTGTTCGCCCTGCTGATCGCCTTCCTGATCCTGTTCACCTAAGCCAAGACGCACATCCACCCGCCCGTCGTCGCAAGCAGCTCGCGACGACGGCGTAGGGATGCAATGACCGCTGGGAGGCCGCCGAGCCAACCACTCCAACCGACCTAGGTGGGCGCGATGCCACAGCTCGACTTCTCGAACCCGCTCACCCTGGCGCAAGTCGTCTGGATGGCAATCATCTTCGGCGCGCTCTACTACGTGCTGGCGCGCTATGCCCTGCCGCAAGTGGGCAGTGTGCTGGAGAACCGGGCCGACCGGATCAACGGCGACCTGGACAGCGCCCGCGCCGCCAAGGCCCAGTCCGACGCCGCCGTGGCAGAGATCACCGAGGCCGGGCGCCGCGCCGCCGCAGAAGCGCAGGCCAGCATCAGCCAAGCCGTAGCGAGAGCCAAGGCCGAAGCCGCCGAACAAGCCCGCGGCGCCGACGAACGGCTGAACCAGCAGCTTGCCGAAGCGGAGGGCCGCATCCGTGCCGCCCGCACCCAGGCGATGGGCGCACTACGCCAGGTCGCAACCGAAACCGCCGCCGTCGTCGTGAACCGCCTGACCGGCCAGACTGCGGACGCCGCCGCTCTGGACGCTGCCGTCGGCAGCGCCATGCAGGCCCGCGGCTAGGAACCCCGACATGCACGAGCACGGCAGCTTCTTCGCCGATCCCCGCCTTTGGGTCGGCGTTTCCTTCTTCATCTTCTTCCTGATCTTCGGCGGCAAGGCGTGGAACGCCATCACCAAGCTGCTGGATGGCCGCGCCGCCGGCATCCGCGCCGAGTTGGACGCGGCATCCCGTCTGCGGCGTGAAGCCGAGGCGATGCTGGCCGACGCCAACAACCGGCGCGAGGCCGCGTTGCAAGAAGCTCAGTCCATGCTGGAACGGGCGCGCACCGAGGCGCAACGTGTAGCCGAAGCCGCCCGCGCCGAAGCCGCGGCCTCCGCCACCCGGCGCGAGAAGCTGGCGATGGACCGAATCTCCTCCGCCGAAAAGGCCGCCGTCAGCGAGGTGCGCCTGGCCGCCGCCGACCTGGCTGCCCGCGCCGCCGGGGAGGTGATCCGCACCAGCCTATCCCCGGAAGCGGACGGCCACCTGATCGACCACGCCATCCAAGGACTGCCGACCGCCCTTCGCGCCGCCTAAAGCCCGGCAATCCCCCCACTATCGGAACAGGGCGGCCTCAGGGCCGCCCTTTCTGTTTACGCCGCCCGCAGCCCGTGCGTATCTCCTTCGTCCCATGATGAGAACGTCCATGCACCTGTCCCGACTAGCGCGCGCCGCACTCCTCGCCAGCACCCTTGCCGCCGGGCTGCTGCCCTTCGCCGCCGCCGCCCCGGCGGATGCAGCCACCTTGCGCTGGGCCAATGACGGCGACGCCAACTCGATGGACCCCTACACCCGCAACGAGACGTTCCTGCTGACCTTCACCCAGAACATCTACGACCCCCTGGTCCGCCGCGACAAGAACCTCAAGGTCGAGCCGGCCCTGGCCGAAAGCTGGGAGCAGCCCACCCCGGACACCTGGCGCTTCCACCTGCGCCACGGCGTCAAGTTCCACGGTGGCGAGCCATTCACCGCCGACGACGTGGTGTTCAGCTACGGCCGCGTCATCGGCCCAGGCAGCCAGCTCAACGCCAACCTGGCGACGGTGCAGGAGGTCAAGAAGATCGACGACTACACCGTGGACTTCATCACCAAGGTGCCGGACCCGATCTTCCTTGAGGAAATCACCACCTGGGTGATGATGTCCAAAACCTGGTGCGAGGCGCACAACGCCACCCAGCCGGCGGACCTCAGCAAGGTCAAGGACGAGAACTTCGCCACCCGCAACGCCAACGGCACCGGCCCCTTCATCCTGGGCATCCGCGAGCCCGACCGGCGCACCACCCTCAAGAACAACCCGAACTGGTGGGACAAGGCCGAGGGCAACCTGACCGACGTGCAGTTCAACGTCATCGGCAACTCCAGCACCCGCGTCGCCGCCCTGCTGTCGGGCGACGTGGACATGATCTACACCGTCCCGCCGCAGGACATCGAGCGCCTGAGCCGGACCGAGGGCATCAAGGTGTTCATCGGCCCGGAACTCCGCACCATCTTCCTCAGCTTCGACACGCTGCGCCCGGAACTGCTGAAGTCCGACGTGAAGGGCAAGAACCCATTCCAGGACGTCCGCGTGCGCCGGGCCTTCTACCAGGCCCTCGATGTGAAGGCGATCCAGTCCCGCGTCATGCGCGGCCAGTCCCGCCCCAGCGGCCTGATGTATGGCCCCGGCGTCAACGGCTACACCGAGGCATCAGACATACGCCTGCCCTACGACCCCGAGGCGTCAAAAAAGCTGCTGGCCGAGGCCGGCTACCCCCAGGGTTTCGGCGTCACGTTGGACTGCCCGAACGACCGCTACATCAACGACGAGGCAATCTGCCAGGCGGTGACTGCGATGCTGGCGCGTGTCGGCGTGCGCGTGACCCTGAACGCGCAGACACGCCTGAAATACTTCGCCGAGATCAACAACCCCGACTACAAGACCAGCTTCTACATGCTCGGCTGGACGCCCAACACCTATGACGCCCACAACGTATTTTTCAACCTTCTTGGCACCCGCAACGGCGTCCGCGGCGTCATCAACGACGGCGGCTGGTCCAACCCGGACTTCGACACCCTGGTAGACCACATCGCCGTCGAAACCGACCAAGCCAAGCGCCAAGCAATGATCGAGCAAGCCTCGGCAATGATCCGCGACCAGGTCCCAGCAATCCCCTTACACCAGCAAACAGTCGTCTGGGCCGCAAAATCCAACGTGCAACTGGTGCAACTAGCCGACAACACCTTCCCGCTACGGTTCGTGACGGTGAAGTAGGACCGAGTCTGACGAAAGAAGCAGCAGTCATGGCAACGCTGCTTCTCCCTCTCCCTCCGGGAGAGGGTCGGGGTGAGGGGGAGGGCAAGCACTGTCCCAGCCCATCAAGTTACCATCCGAAGAGCAGTGCCGATTCCTAAATCAGCACCTCAAACCCTCTCACCCCACCCCTCTCCCAAAGGAAGAGGGAGAAGAAACCCTACCGGATCACCCCAAACGAAGGCGCCCCCAGCCCAGGGCAACTGCACTGCGCCCCCAGCGGACCCGGCGCCACCGGGCAAACATAATTCCCGGCGGCACAGGTGGTCCCAGCATACCCCCGACCATCCGGCGGCGGCGCATAAACAGTGCCATTCGGCTCCGCCACGCCAAACGGCGCAAACGCCCCCGGCGCCACATAGCATCCGCCAACCGGCAGCAACGCCGCCAGCACGACCAGGCGTCGCAGGGTCTTAAAGCCGGACATGGCGGCAGCCTCCATCGTGCTCACGCCCACCGTGCTCACGCCATGTCCAACGATCCGCAGACGGCTTAGTTCTTGGCCTTATCCACCAGCCGGTTCTGCGCGATCCAAGGCATCATCGCCCGCAGCCGCTCGCCGACCTGCTCGATGGGATGCTCCCCCATCCGCCGCCGGGTCGCCTTGAAGCTGGCCTGGTTGGTGCGGTTCTCCAGCATCCAGTCCCGGGCGAAGCGTCCGGACTGTATGTCCTCCAGCACCCGCTTCATCTCCGCCTTGGTCTCGGCCGTCACGATGCGCGGTCCCGTGACATACTCGCCATACTCGGCGGTATTGCTGATCGAGTAGTTCATGTTGGCAATGCCGCCCTCGTAGATCAGGTCCACGATCAGCTTCACCTCGTGCAGGCACTCGAAGTACGCCATCTCCGGCGCATACCCCGCCTCAACGAGCGTCTCGTAACCCCCCTTGATCAGCTCAACCAGGCCACCGCACAGCACCACCTGCTCGCCGAACAGGTCGGTCTCGCACTCCTCCTTGAAGGTCGTCTCGATGATACCCGCACGCCCGCCCCCAACGGCGCTGGCATAGCTAAGCGCAACCTCCAGCGCGTTGCCGCTGGGGTCCTGCGCCACGGCGACCAGGCACGGCACGCCGCCGCCGCGCTGATACTCGCTGCGCACGGTATGGCCCGGCCCCTTCGGAGCGATCATGAACACGTCAATGTCCGGCCGAGGGTCCAGCAGGTTAAAATGCACATTCAGTCCATGCGCAAAGGCCAGCGCAGCACCCGCCTTCATGTTCGGCCCAAGCTTCTCCCGATACAGGTCGCCCTGACCCTCATCCGGCGTCAGCACCATGACGACATCGGCCCACTTGGCGCACTCGGCGGGGTCCATCACCTTCAACCCGGCGGTCTCCGCCTTGGCAACGCCCACGCTGCCGGGCCGCAGCCCCACTGCCAGCTCGGTGCACCCGCTGTCCTTGAGGTTAAGCGCATGGGCATGCCCCTGGCTGCCGAAGCCGATGATGGCGACCCGCTTACCCTTGATCAGGTTCACGTCGGCGTCGCGGTCGTAATAGACGCGCATAGGTAGTTCTCTTTCGTTGTATGGAATGGTTGGGGGTTCTAGCGGGTAGCAGGGGATTGGCTAGGGCCTGCACCGCAAGGCTGCCTGCGCCAACCCCGGCCGGCCCCGTGTAGGGCGGGAAAGCGAAGCGCCTCCCGCAGACGTCTGGTGCCGCAGAGCGGCGGATGGCGATGCGCTGATCCGCCCTACGCCGTCACACCCGCCCCCAAGGTGCAGGCGACAGCCAGCCACCAGTCAGAGCATCCGCGTCCCGCGTGCAATCGCCGCAATCCCGGTCCGCGACACCTCGGCCAGCCCCATCGGCGCCATCAGCGCGATAAAGCTCTCGACCTTATCGCTCGCCCCCGTCAGCTCGAACACGAAGCTCTCGACCGTCGCATCCACCACCCGGGCGCGGAAGGCATCGGCAAGCCGCAACGCCTCCGAACGTTCAGCGCCCGAGCTGACCACCTTGATCAGCGCCAGCTCCCGCGACAAGTGCGCCCCTTCCCGCGTCAGGTCGGCCACCCGGTGCACCGGCACCAGCCGGTCCAACTGCGCCTTGATCTGCTCGATCACCATCGAAGTGCCCGAAGTCACCACGTTGATCCGGCTGCGCCCGCCATCCTGATCCACCGGTGCCACCGTCAGGCTGTCGATGTTGTAGCCGCGCCCGCTAAACAGCCCAATCACCCGCGCCAGCACCCCGGCCTCGTTCTCGACCAGCACGCTGATGGTCGCGGACTGCTGCCCCGGCTCCAATACGATGCTCATACCAGCATCATGCCTTCATTGGTGATGCTCGCCGTGCGCGCCTGCTGCCCCGGCCCCAAGATCATCTCGTTATGCGCCGCCCCCGAAGGGATCATCGGGAAGCAATTCTCCTTCTGGTCCACGCAGATGTCGGCGATCACCGGACGGTCCGACGCAAGCATCTCCCGGATCACCCGGTCCAGATCGTCCACCCCGGTCGCCCGCAGCCCAACGCCATGGAACGCCTCCGCCAGCTTCACGAAGTCCGGCAGCGCCTCGCTATAACTTTCCGAATACCGGCTCCCATGCAGCAGTTCCTGCCACTGCCGCACCATGCCCATATACTGATTGTTCAAAATAAAGACCTTCACCGGCAGCCGATACTGCGCCAGCGTGCTCATCTCCTGGATGTTCATCAGGATGCTGGCTTCGCCGGCCACATCGATCACCAGGGCATCGGGATGGGCGATCTGCGTCCCCATCGCCGCCGGCAGCCCATACCCCATCGTCCCCAGCCCGCCCGAAGTCATCCAACGGTTCGGCTTGTCGAAGCGGAAATACTGCGCCGCCCACATCTGATGCTGCCCCACCTCCGTGCTGATGAAGGTGTCGCGCCCGGTCTCCTGCGTCAGCTCATACAGCCGCTGGATGGCATATTGCGGCTTGATGATCGCACCGGGAGTCATGTCCTGCTGGAACGCCAAGCTGTCCACAGCCCGCCAAGCATCGATCTGCCGCCACCAGGTCGCCAGCGCCGCCCGATCCTGCGCCTCCCCGTCCGCATGCCAGGCAGCCAGCAGCGCCTGCAGGATCACCGCCGCGTCCCCCACCACCGGCACGTCCACAGCAATATTCTTGTTGATGCTGCTAGGGTCTATGTCGCAGTGTATCTTCTTGCTGCCGGGGCTGAAGGCATTGAGCCGCCCGGTCACCCGGTCATCAAACCGTGCGCCGACATTCAGCATCACGTCGCAGCCATGCATCGCCAAGTTGGCCTCATAGGTACCATGCATCCCGAGCATCCCCAGGAACTGCGGATCAGGGCTGGGATAGGCGCCCAACCCCATCAAGGTGCTGGTACAAGGCATCCCAGTCGCCCGCACGAAGGCCCGCAGCGCCTCTGTCGCCTTATCCCCGGCATTGATGACGCCGCCGCCAGAATAGACGATCGGCCGCTTGGCCCCCTTCAGCAGCCGGACCGCCTGCGCGATCTGCGCCGGATCAGGCTCGGTAATCGGGCGATAGCTGCGGTGCGGCGCAGTGCTTGCAGGCGAGTAAGGCGCCCGGGCAATCAGCACGTCCTTGGGCAGGTCGATCACGACCGGCCCCGGCCGCCCGGTGCGAGCGACATAAAACGCCTCGTGCACCACCCGCGCCAGGTCCTCGCCGCGCTTCACCAGGTAGTTATGCTTAGTAGCCGGCCGAGTGATGCCGGTGGTATCGGCCTCCTGGAACGCATCGTTGCCGATGAGATGCGTAGGCACCTGCCCCGTCAGGCAGACCACCGGGATGCTATCCATCAGCGCATCCACCAGCCCGGTCACGGCGTTGGTCGCGCCGGGTCCGCTGGTCACGAGCACGACGCCGACCTTGCCGGTGCTCCGCGCATAACCCTCCGCGGCATGGACCGCCGCCTGCTCATGCCGGACCAGGATGTGGCGGATACTGTTCTGCTGGAAGATGGCGTCATAGATCGGCAGCACGGCGCCGCCGGGATAGCCGAAGATAACTTCGACGCCCTGATCGCGCAGGGCGCGGAGCAGAACGTCGGCACCGGATTGCTGGATCTCTGCGGTCATGTCGGGTTCCCTTCGGCAGGCGGCTTCGCAGCTTTGCAGCACAGCGTCAACCCGCCAGATTAATGAAACGCATTAAATCACACCAATCTCTTTCTGGAAATTGCGTACAGGCCGCGTATCGCGCATAGATCGTATGCGTCAGCGCCGGGGGCACCGGACTGCGCCCGCGCAGCCAGGTCGCCTGCCGCTTCAAGTACTGCCCCGTCGCCAGCGTCGCCCGGCGCGCAGCTTCGGCCAAGCTGATCTCCCCACCCAGGAATGCCGACAGCTCCGGAACGCCATGCGCGCGCATGGCGGGCAGCGCCGGGTCCAGCTTCTGCGCGACCAACGCCCGAACTTCATCCAACGCACCCCCCTCCAGCATGGCGTCGAACCGCCCGGCAATAGCTGCCCGCAGCTCCGGCCGCGGCGGGTCCAGCAACACCATGCGGAACGACCAAGCCGCATCCGTAGGCGCCGGCGCAGCCCGGTGCCACGCCGCCAAGCCGCGCCCAGTCCCGCGCAGCACCTCCCAGGCCCGGGCGATGCGTTGGCTATCACTGGACCGCAACGTCGCGGCCGTATCGGCATCGGCGGCGGCCAGCCGAGCATGCAGGGCAGCCGGCCCCTCCACAGCCAGCAGGCTACGCGCCTCCGCCCGAGCCTCCGCGCCAGGGTCGGGAATGTCCGCGATCCCCCGGGTCAGCGACGCCAGATAAAGCCCGGTGCCCCCAGTCAGGATCGGCACCCGCCCGGCCTCAACCGCCGCATCCATCGCCGCCAAAGCCGCACCGCGCCACCAGGCCGCGCTGCCCGGTTCGGCCGCCGCCCGGACGCCATACAGGGCGTGCGGCACCGCCGCCTCATCCTCCGGCGTCGGGCGGGCCGTCAGCACCCGCAGCTCGCGATACACCTGCATGGAATCCGCATTGATGACGATGCCGCCCAGCTCAGCCGCCAGCCGCATCGCCAGCGCCGACTTGCCGCTGCAGGTCGGCCCCGCAACGATCAGGGCCTGTCCCGTCCTTGCGCCACCGTGTCTTGCCCCGCCGCCCAAGCCCTGCCATGCCCCGCCCATGGAACACACCCTAACCCTGATCGCCCCGCAAGGCACCGGCGCCCTGACCGACGCCCTGGTCGCCCGCGTGCGAGAGGCCGTCGCCGGTGGCCCAGCCATCATCCTGTCCCCCGGCGAGGCCGCCGACATCCCCTGCCCCATCCTGCCCGACCCGGACCAAATCCACGCCGCCCTCGACGCCGCCCCGGTGGACGCCGCCGTCACCCCAGCCGCCAACCGCCGCAAGCGCCTGCTGATCGCCGACATGGACAGCACCATCGTCACCAGCGAAACCCTGGACGAGCTGGCCGCCTATGCCGGCCTAGGCGAGCAAGTCGCCGCCATCACCCGCCGCAGCATGAACGGCGAGATAGATTTTTCGGAGGCCCTGCGCCACCGCGTCGGCCTGCTGCGCGGCCTGCGCCTGTCCGCATTGGAAGAAACCTGGGCCGCCACCCACCTGATGCCCGGCGCCCGCGAGCTCGTCGCCACCATGCGCGCCCAAGGCGCCGTCACGGCTTTGGTATCCGGCGGCTTCACCTTCTTCACCGGCCGGGTCGCGGCCATGCTGGGCTTCGATCACCACCGGGCCAACGTGTTGCTGGACGACGGCGCGGCGCTGCTGGGCACGGTCGGCGAGCCGATCCTGGACCGCGGCGCCAAGCTGGCCGCCCTGCACGAATTCGCCGCCGCCGCCGGTGTCGGGATGGCGGACGCCCTGGCGGTAGGCGACGGAGCAAACGACCTGGCGATGATCCGCGCCGCCGGCCTAGGCGTCGCCTACCATGCAAAGCCGATCGTGGCGGCCGAGGCATCGGTGAAAATCGAGCACGCCGGCCTGCGGGCGCTCCTGTTCATGCAGGGCTATCCCGCCAGCAGCTTCGTGGGTACCTAGCGGCGTGACCGAACCTTCCTCGGCAGCACCTCCTCACCGCGAGGAGCATCCCGGCACGGCAAGCCAGGGGCTGCCGATACCAATCTCCGTTTCGCCCGCCCCCTGCACCGCCAAGCCGCAAGCGGCTCGCGATGACAAGACTCTTGCAACGGCGCACGGTCACAAGTCTGCCTCCCCACCCGATGACGTGCATTCCGCGCACAACGACGCTCGTCCTCCAGCCGCCCCCAATGACGCCTCCCCTCCATTGGAACCCATCGGCCCACTGACCCCACGCCTGGACCGCCTGCTAACCCTGAACAACGCCCACGCCGCCGAACTATCCCTGCTCGACGCCGACCGCCTGGCTCACCTCCTGCGCCAAGCCTTCTGGGCGGCACGCATTGGCGACGCAGACGCCTTTATGGTCGTGCTGGACCAGTCCGCCGACTACGACAGCCCGAACCACCGCTGGTTCCGCGACCGCTACCCTCGCTTCGCCTACGTGGACCGCATCGTCGTCTCCCCCGCCGCCCGAGGCCGCGGCCTGGCGCGGGCGCTCTATGCCGGCGCAATGGAGGCCGCCGCAGCCGCCGGACACAAGGCCATCACCGCGGAGGTCAACAGCGACCCGCCCAACCCCGCCTCCGCCGCCCTCCACGCCGCCCTCGGCTTCCAGCAGGTCGGCACGGCCAGCATCCACGGCGGCGCCAAGACCGTGCGCTACCTGATGCGGGTGCTGCCATGATCCGCGACGCCGCCGCCCTGATCGCCGCCGGCCTGGCGCCGGAGGCGGACCGCACCGCGCTGGACCAGGTAGGCGCGCGCTACGCCGTCGCCATCCCCTCCGCCATGCAGGCGCTGATCGAGGCCCCATCCGACCCCATCGGCCTCCAATTCATCCCCCACCCCGAAGAACTGCTCCTCGCCCCCGGCGAGAACCCAGACCCCATAGGCGACGACGCCCTTTCCCCCGTCCCCGGCATCGTCCACCGCTACGCCGACCGCGCCCTGCTGAAACCCCTGCTAATCTGCCCGGTCTACTGCCGCTTCTGCTTCCGCCGCGAGCACGTCGGCCCCGGCGGCGGCCTGCTGACCGACGCCCAGCTCGAAACCGCCTACGCCTGGCTGCGCGCCCACCCCGCCATACGCGAGGTCATCCTGACCGGCGGCGACCCGCTGATGCTTTCCCCCCGGCGGCTCACGGCGATCCTCGCCGCCCTGTCCGCCATCCCGCACATTGAGCTGCTCCGCATCCACACCCGCGTCCCCGTCGCCGACCCGGCCCGCGTCACCCCCGCCTTGGCCACCGCGCTGGAGTCCGCAACCCCGCTCTGGATGGTCGTCCACGCCAACCACGCCCGCGAGTTCACCTCCGCCGCCAACGCCGCCCTGCGCCGCATCGCCGCCGCCGGTGTCCCCCTGCTGGGCCAATCCGTGCTGCTGCGCGGCGTGAATGACAGCCCCGACGCCCTGGAGGCGCTGTTCCGAGCCATGCTGCGCGCCCGGGTGAAACCCTACTACTTGCACCAGCTCGACCCCGCCCCGGGCACCGCCAGGTTCCACGTCCCCATCCCCGAGGGCCAAGCCATCCTCGCAGCCCTCCGTGGCCGCGTAACCGGCCTGGCCCTGCCAACCTACGTGCTGGACATCCCCGGTGGCCACGGCAAGGTCCCCATCGGTCCCACCTACCTCGACGGCACCGGCACCGTGCGCGACCCCGGCGGAGCGCGGCACGCCTTGGGACCGGCAGCCTCGGATGCACCGCAACAACCGCAACAAACGATCACGTGACACCCAAATGCCGTTTTGCTTGGGGGCATCCAGCTCAACCGCCCAGGGTGCCAAAGCATCACCGCAGGAAGGAGCCTGACGTGTTCTCCATCGCCTACGTCATCTTGCCCCTGGCCGGCGCCCTACCGGCGGAGGCAATCCGGACGTCGCTCGCCCCCTTCCAGCGGGGCGGGCGCGGCGATCTGCCGGAGGCCTGGCTCACGTTCCACGACGAGACGGCCGCCCTGCGGCAGGCGCACGAGGCCAGGTTCGCCTTCACCGAAAAAGGCACAGGCGGGCTTCAGGTCGAAGGCGACCACCAGGCCTACTGGTCCCTCGACACCAGCAAGGTGCGGGACGAGATGCGGCGCCGCGGCGTCCAACGCTGGAACATACGCTTCGCCGACACAATGGACCTGGAAGCATTCCACACCGGTTTCGCCACGCGCCTGGAACGCCATCCCATGACGGGCGGCTACGGGCGTTGGCTCAACCCGCTGGGGCGCTGGGATTGGTGGGACCTGGGCGGGCGCTTCGACGGGCGCATCATCGGCGAACCGGCCCGCGGAACCGGGCGCAGCGCCGCCCAGATATCATCCGGTGAAAGCCGGGGCCGCTCGATCCTCGCCAACATCGGGGCCGCGCTTGAGGACGCCCTGGGCCAGCCGCCCGCGGCAGAGATTGACGTGCGAAGCGACCGCAACATCGAGCTTGTGGCGACCCTGCTGACGGACGCCCAGGCCGGACGGGACCACGCCTACCCATCGGCGCTCGTCCTACCGCCCGGCACGGCGGAGGACCGCTTGCGCTGGCTGGACACCTGGCCGGACCCCGGCCCGGCGGAGGCGTTCGCCTGGCTCGGCCTGCCGCCCGACGCGGGCTGGCCGGCGGTGGTGGAGGCAGCCTACGCCCGCTTCGCGGACCACTGGGCCGCGGGAGTGGCCTATCATCTCTGAACCGGACGGATCACAGCCCGATGCCAACAGGCACTTGCACTTGGCGTATTCCGCCCGGCCTCGCCACGGCCCGCATTCAACAGTCCGCCCCGCATCCAGCTGACGCCGTGCGCTGAACCCTATGCCGCCCGCGGCCCTGGGGGGGTGTCTCAGGTTGAAGGTCGGTTAACGACTCAAAACGGACATTTTGGCAGCACAGACGGTCGCCCGCTTCAGGAGATCGAGTTCGACGGGCATACCGAACCAACAGGGGTTGGCACACTGATCGTGAACGCCTTGGACGCCACGACCTCACCTTCGAGCGTGAATGCTACCACCCAACTGCCCGGCTGCATCTCCCATGAATGATCAAAGGTAAACCCGGCGTAGACCGTGTCCCCAATGACCGGGGTCGGGAAGCTGTCCTGGATGCTGGAAACCTGGTCCGGCCGAGTTATCCGGGGGTGGGTGATAACCACGATGAGTTGCCGCGGCAACGGCTTCCCTGCATCGGGAGTAAGACGGACCGAGACACCGAAGCGGAGGCAGAGCTGCGCATCCAAGCTGCTTGTGTGGCTGACGTAGCGGATATCTTCAATCACCGTTCTCGGCATTAGGCTCTGGTCGTCGCGTGTTTGCGGCGTTGGGCGTTCCCGCTCCGCCGTGGTTTCACCGTACTCGACCACTTCGCCGTGCAGCCCAGCCTGAGCTGCTGCGACGTGCAGGCAAACCGAACACAACATCGCCGCAGAAAGTATCTGCCCTAGCTTCTTCACAGTGACAGTCTCATCGTCGCCTCAAAGTCCGCGGTCCATCAGAAGCCAACCGTCAAACCGATGCACTACCGAATGTTTGGATGCGGCCCTGCCGCTTTCCGAGATCAGCCTTGCACCCGTTCAGGCTGAACTATGCGCCGCGAGTATCCCTCCGGACAAAGGAACAATACATCCGCCTCCCCTTGTCGCATCGGACACAATATCCGACCCTCTCCCTGTCCAAAGGAATATGAGCCTCCTGGACAAGGACGAAGGACGCCAGCCCGATGCCGATCTGCATCGCACTGGAACTCCGGTGGTAACGGAGGAAGGTGACGCCCTACATCACCTTCCCCCTAGCCTAGCCCACCGGGGCCAGGGGTCGCGCAAGCAGCCCCTGGTTCCTAAAACCTGGCACCGCGGAGGGTTTGGATGGAACAGGAGACAGCGACGCTCGAAACAACCACGCCAGGCCGGGGCACCCCGGAAAGCGCGGCGTGGTTCCGCGAGCAACTGGAGGCATTGGGGATCGGCAACTCGGCCCTGGCCCGCGCCATGATCGAGAACGGCGACGACCGCCAGTTCGACACCATCGTGCGCTCACTGCAGCGCATGGCGACCGGAGAGGCCAGGGTCAGCGGAGAAATGCGTGCGCTGCTGACGATGATGCGGAGCAATCCCGCACAGGGCCGGCGTGGCCGCGACCCCAGACCCTTCGAGTTCACCCTAACCCCGCAGGAAATCGCCCTGTTGCAGGCGCCTGCTGACGAGGGCGGTCACCAGGCCTACCACAAGCGCCTGATCGAGCAGCTCACCGAAGGTCCAAAGGTGCGGCTCAGTGACGAGGAGCTGGGCGCGCTGATCCGCCACATGTCCCGCTACGGCTCAGGCGGCTTCCAGGGCAGGCTGCAAAAGGCGTTCCTGCGCTCGGTCGCCCGGCAGATCGGCGCCATCCCCGTCCTTTACGGCATCCCGGCATAGGCACCGGACCATCGCCACGACCCGGGGGCAGGTACCGTTTCCGTAAAGGCTCGGTGTCGGAGCGCCACGGTCGGCGCAGACCAGTGCGGGACCACTACAGCCCCACAACCCACCCCACATCCTTGCCCGCCACCCCGCCGCGGAGTAGGTAGCCCCATCCTATCTACGCATCCCACAGGGGCAGTTCCTTGAAGCAACAGGCCAACCTCATCCGCGCCGGCCAGGTGCTGGACCACGGCGGCAGCCGCTGGACCGTGCTGAAGCAGCAGATCATCACCCCCGGCAAGGGCGGCGCCTT
>CAXTCI010000039.1:0-32426 GCA_964242325.1 uncultured Acetobacteraceae bacterium | reverse complement strand
AGACGGCCTGTTGTGCAATATCGCACCCTTGGGCCAAGAGCCGACGATCTAAGGCCAAGGGCACAGCAACGCAAGTGAATTTGGGGCTACAGCCGTGCACGGAATAGGGAGCCGCCAATCGTTGCAAGAACGGAACACAAATCAACGGAGCGGGCCAGACGCGGCGCGGGCCAGGGCAATCTCCCGGCCTGCACGCGGCAGGTCGCTGATTCCGCCGACCGGAGACGCGGTTAGAAGACGGAACAGGTCCGCGCGCGCGCCGGACAAGCGTGCAGCATAACGTCCGTTCAGCGCACGCAGCACGCCGGCGTCGCCAAGCTGGACCGCGGCACTGGCCTGGCGGAGCACCAAGTCGGCCTGGCCGTCCAGTACCGGGCCATCCGGCGGCAGCACCCGGCCCGAAAGACTGTCGAGCGCTGCCAGGACGCCGCGCCAATCGCCTGCCTGCTCCAGCACCCTGGCGCGCAGTTCGTCCGCAGCCGCCGTTCCCGCCGTGGCCAGGAGAGCCGCCGCGCCAGACGGATCGCCGCGGGCCGCCTTGACACGGGCGCCCAGCATCAGACGCTCATCCACCAGCCGTTCAGGCAGTCCAGCCAGCTCGGTCGTAGCGAGCGTCCGTCCCGCCGCCTCGGCATCCCCCGCCTCCAACTGCAACGCCGCCAGCCGGTAGCCCAGCCCGGACCGCACGGGACCCGGCGGTGCCGCCGCAACGCGCGGCTCCAAGACCGTGCGGGCACGGGCCGGCAGGTCCAAGTCCAGCAGCTTGTCCGTCAACAGCCCAGCCAAGTCCGCGCCGGGCGGGATGCAGTCGGCGTACTCGGCGACAAGCGTGATAACGTCCAGCGGCGCCACCACGTCGGCTCCGGCCAGGAAGCCATTGAACACCGCCGCCATGCGCGCCCGTATGGCCACCTGCGCATCCGGGAACAACGTCTCGGTTTCGCGCAGCAGGTCAAGCGCAGGGCGCCAGCTACCGGCCTTGCCATACAGCTCCGCCGCACGCATCCGGGTCGCCGCCTCCCGTGCATCGCCGCGCCAGGTTGAAACCAGCCGCGACATCGCCGCCGCGGCCTGGGCAGCATCCATCCGGCCCGACGCCAGGCGCAGTTCCACCGCAGCCGCACCGGCGCGCACCTGGTCAAGCTGGTCCTGTCCGGCCGCGAGGGCATCATACGCTGCGAGCGCCTGAAATTCCTGTCCGCGCCGCTCCATTTGCAGCGCGCGGGCAAAGCCGAGATGCGGCAGGTCGGGCAAGGACGCCGCGGCGGGATGGTCGGCCAGCACCGCCGTTTCCGCGATGATTGGCAGCACCCGGTCCCGCAGCGGGGCCGGGTAGGCCAGCGCCAGCGGCATCAGCCCCGGCAGCACCCGCGCGGCTGCCTCCGTGCGGCCCAGCATCGCGTCGCGTACGCCCCGCCACAGCGCAATCTCGTCCGAGCCGTCCAAAGCGGCGGCGTCCAGACCTTCGGCGGCGGTCACGCGCCCGGCCAGCAGCCCGGCGATGGCGGACAACGCCGCCACGTCTGGAGGCGGCGTGGGATCGTCGGCGGCGACCAGGGACAGCACCGACTGCGCCTCCGCCCCAAGACCCAACGCCAGCATGGCCTGGGCAGCAGCAACACGACCCGGCGTGCGCGCACGCGGCGCCGCAGCCGCCGCTGCCGCCGTCGCAGCCCGGAGGCGCTGCATCAGCGCCGGAACCGGCTGGTCGGGGAAGTCGAACCGCCGGGTCAGGGTGGCCAGCGGGGCGGGCGCAACCGCTGCCGCGCCGGATGCTGACAGCACGAACCCGACCGGCGCGGCGCGCAGCACCAATTCATCGGAAAATGGCTCGACGGCAACGCCGGCCCAGGTCGGCAGGATGGCCGCGCCCGGAACATTGGCGCCAGCCGGCAAGCCGCCGGCAGGACCAGCCGCCGGGTTGACGGTGCCGACCAGCAGGCCTCCGCCGGTGGTCGGATCGGCGACCGCGACCACACGGCCCGGCTGCGCCAGCTTGAACACCACGTCGTCGCCGGCCTGCTCCGGCACGACCGCCCCAGCCGCCTGGGCGTCGCCTGCCCTGGGGAGCGGGGGCGACGGGACGATGCGCCATCCCGGCGCTTCCCGCGTCAGGGCAACGGAGCCGGATGCCAGCGGAACCTGCAGCGTCGTCGCCACCGCACCGTGCTGCACCGTTGCGTCAGCGAAACCGGGTAGGCGGCGCAGCCGCGCCTCGTCCACCTCGGCTGGACCATCGAATACGATCAGGACGTTGTCGCCACGCCGCAGGGCCGCCGCGCCGATACCGGGTTCGGCAAGCACCACCACGGAGGCGAGCGTGGACAGCGCCGGCTTGGATGGCACCGGCGCTTGCGGCGGTGCCCCCTGGGCGGCGGCGTCCGCTGCAGCCGCAGCGACGGGGAGGCCGGCATCCCCGCTGGGTGCTGGAGGCTTGCGCCCGGGTTTGGCGCCGGGGGACTCCGGAACCGCTTCCGTCTTCGGAGCAAGAAGCTTGGGCGCCGGCTCAGCCTGCGGTCCCGATGCGGTCTTGACCGAGGCGGCCGGCAACGCGTTCGGCAGCGCCTCCTGTTGCACTGGCACGGCTGGCGCGGCGTTCGGCGGGGTTGCCACCGCCGCGGCAGGCGCCGGACGCAACGGCATCGTCCGGCCAGCCGGCCCACGCTGCGCCCGCGGCGGATCGAGCACGTCGATGACCACCCGGTTGCCAATCACCGTCGACCGCGCCCGGGCGCCGGGGCTGAGCAGCAGGGTGGCCGCTCCCTGCCCGCCCTGGATGCCGCGCACGTTGCGCGGCAGGACGCCGGGGCTGGTGATGACGGGCGCCCCCTCGAACACAACCATCACCCGGTCACCGTCCACGGCAAGATTGTACTCGGTCGGTCCGGCGAACTCGAACACCAGACGGCCAAACCCGGGGTGGTTGACCGTTTGCACCACGCCGGCATCACCGGCGAAGGCAGAAGGGGCCGCCGCGGCCATGATGGAGGCAAGGATGGCGGCCCGGCGCCGCACGCCGTTCATCCCGCTGCTCCCGCTGCAGCCGGCGTGCCGGCTGCAGCGCCAGGCGGAGCAGCCGGGGGTGGCACAGTAGGAGGCGGCACGGCGTCCGGCAGCACGGGCGGCGCAACCGAGCGGGTCCGCATCGCCGCCAACTGCACGGTTGCGGCCCGGGCACGATCGGGCAGCATGGCGGCCAGCAGCACCGCGGCCTTGGCCTCCTTCATGCGGTCCAGCACCTGCAGCAGCACCGGCATCTCCAGCTCGTTCAAGATGGCGGCGGCGTCGCGCGGACGCATGACCTCATACGTCTTCACCAGGCCGCGCCAGTTCGCATCATCCCGCTCGCGCCGGGCAGCCTCCATCGCCTCCAGCTTGGCTTGCAGCGCCTGCAGTTGCTCGACACGCTCGCCGATCCGCTTCTCGGCGGCGGCCGCAACGGCGTCGCGTGTGGCCAGGGCCTGCTCCCGCGTCTCGATCTGGCCGCGCCGGGCGCGCAGGTCCAGCAGCAGGGCACGCTCGCTTTCGCTGATCGGCGGCTCCGTCGGCACGGGCGGCACGGACGACACCGGAGCGGCCGGCACAGCCGCGGGTGCATCGGAGTGGGCTGGAGCGTGGGACGCCACCGGCTTGGCCGGCGCCGGTGGCGGCGCCGCCTCGGGCGCAGCCGCCGCCGCGGCGGGCACCACGGCCCGGCCGGCGCTCAGCAACGCCGCCGGAGCACCGCCAAGGGCATGCACGACCTCCCGCGTCTTGACACCCAGCAGCAGAACCATCGTCACGCACGCCAAGGGGAGCGGGCGGAACACCGGCAGCCCCCCCGGACGCCTGCTCACGATCACGGACAGCCAGCTCCGGCTCATCGCGTGCCTCGCATGGCATGCTGCAGGTCGCGCTCGGCGCTGCTGCGCGGACGCGCCGGGGCGTCACCGCTGGGCGCCGCCTTCATGCCCTCCATCGCCCGGCCGGCGCGCACCGCGGCCTCCAGCCGGTCGGCCAAGTGCTCGCCGCGTTCAGCCAGAAACGCCAGGTCGTCCTTGAGCGCAGACGCCTGCTCGATCTTGCGGGACACCTGCTGCGCCGCCTCGCCCGTCAGGCTGTTCAGCTTGCCGATGCCCTGCTCCGCCGCCCGCGCGCTTTGGTCGAACCCGGCAACCGCGTCGCCCAGCGCCGTCCGGTCGCGCCGCAATACAGCCAGCGCGCGCTCCAGCCGCAAGGCATGCAGCAATGTCACCAGCAGCAGGCCGATCAGCACGATCTCCAGCACCCAATCCAACGTTCCCATCTTGGGATCTCCTTCCTAGTCCGCTATTGGACCAGCATTTCCGAGAACAGCACGTTCAGCACGCGCGCCGGCGGGGCGGCGATGTTGGCGCGGGCGATCAGCTCCTCCCGCAGACGGTAGGTGCCGGCGGTGCCGCGCAGCTCCTCCGGACGCATTTCGCGCAAGTAGGATTGGAACAGGTCCACGATCCGCGGCATGGCGGCCTGGATCGCGACGGCGTCCTCCGGCTTCGACAGCTCGAACTTCGCCTTCAGCTTGATGAAGGAGGTGCGTCGGCCGGCGTTCAGGTTGGCGACGATGTCCGGCAGGTCCATGAAGGCAGGCGCCTTCGCCGCCTCCGCCTTTTCGCTGCCCTTCTCCCCACCCTTCTCCCCGGCCGGGGCGCCGTGTTCCGCATGTTCCGCGTGCGCCGCGTCCTCCCCGTGGCCGAGCAGCCGCGGCAGCACGCCGGAGAACCACGCGCCCGCGCCGCCGCCCAGCAGCAGGACGGGCACCAGGATCAGCAGCAGCTTCTTCTTGCCGCCCTTCTTGGCAGCGCCGTCCGCCGCCCCTTCCACCGCCGCAGCCTTCGTCATGCGCCGCACCTCCGTTACCGCCTGCACCCTGGCCCGAAACAGTTAACGAAAGGTGTGTGACGGTTGTGACCCGGCAGTTTCTGCCGAGTAACGGCTAGCAAAGGCAGAAAACGCCCATCCGGCAGGCGTCCAGCGCTGGCACGCGCCTTGCGCTAACCCCTGCAAAAGGCCCTGCAAAATCCTGCAACGTCTTGGAGACCCGCATGGAACTCACCACCAACGTCGCCCTGTCCCGGCTGATCGCGCAGCAGCGTGCACTGGACGTGACGGCCAACAACCTGGCCAACGCCAACACCCCCGGCTTCAAGGCGGAGCGGATGGTATTCAGCGACTGGCTCAGCCGGCAGCCCGGCACCGACTCCCCCCGCGGCGGCGCCACGGTGGCCTACATGCAGGACCGCGCGACCTACCGGGAGCAGCAGGCCGGGCCGATACAGCAGACCGGCAACCCGCTGGACCTGGCTGTTGACGGCAACGGCTACTTCACGGTGGACACGCCGCGCGGTCCGCGGCTGACCCGCGCCGGGCGGTTCACGCCGATGCCGGACGGGCGGCTCGGCGACGCCGACGGCAATGCGCTGCTGGACCGGGTGGGGCAGCCGGTGCGGCTGTCGCCGGCGGATACCAGCATCACCATCACCGCGGACGGCAGCATCAGCAGCCAGAACGGCCGCCTGGGCCAGATCGGCCTCGTCCAGCCGGACGACCCCAACCGCATGACGGCCGAAGGCGCGCGGACCATGCGCGCCGACGGCCCGACCACCCCCGTCGCCCAGCCGCACCTGGTCCAGGGTGCCGTCGAGGACAGCAACGTGCAGCCGGTGATGGAAATGACCCGCATGATGAATGACCTCCGGCAGTTCCAGTTCACCAGCCAGCTCGTCCAAGGCGAGGCCGACCGCATGCAGGCCGCCATGGACAAGATCACCAAGCGGGGCGCCTAACCCATGCGCTCGCTCGACATTGCCGGCACCGGGATGCAGGCGCAGCAGACCAACGTGGAGGTCATCAGCAACAACATCGCCAACATGACCACGACGGGGTTCAAGCGCCGCCGGGCCGAGTTCCAGGACCTGATCTACCAGAACCTGCGCCGGGTCGGCTCCAACAGCTCGGACACCGGCACGGTTGTCCCGTCCGGCGCGCAGGTCGGGCTGGGGGTCAAGACCGTGGCGATCTACCGCATCAACGAGCAGGGCGCCTTGCAGCAGACCAGCAACAGCCTGGACCTGGCGATCCAAGGCAACGGCCATTTCCAGGTGACGCTGCCGAGCGGTGAGACGGCCTACACCCGCGACGGCACCTTCAGCCTGTCGCCCGAGGGGCAGATCGTGACGGCCGACGGGTATCCGGTGGCGCCCGGCATCACCATCCCGACCAACGCCAAGGACGTGACGATCAACAATGCCGGCGAGGTTCAGGTCAAGATAGACGGCACCACGGCGCCGCAGACCGTGGGAACGGTGCAGTTGGCGACCTTCCCGAACGACGCCGGGCTGGATGCGCAGGGCGACAACCTGCTGATCGCCAGCGCCGCCTCGGGCGCCGCAGTGACCGGAGTGCCCAGCAGCCCTGGCTTCGGCAGCGTCATGCAGGGGTTCACCGAAACCAGCAACGTCAACGTGGTGACGGAGATCACCAACCTCATCACGGCGCAGCGGGCCTACGAGATGAACAGCCGGGTCATCACGACCGCGGACCAAATGCAATCCACTCTGACCAACCTGCGGTGAGCATGATGACGCATAAGACCAATGCCCTCCGCGCCCACCGCGATGCGGCCACCGACGCAGCTTCTGGCAAGCCGCCCATGACGGAACGCAAGTCGGCAGCAGCCTGCGTCCTTCTCCCTCTCCCTCCGGGAGAGGGCCGGGGTGAGGGGGCCTTGGCTGCGGAGCGGAGGACCGCCAGTGCCGTGAAACCACACTCCCCCAATCTGCAAAGGCGGCGCCTGCCCACCCCCTCACCCCAACCCTTTCCCGGAGGGAGAGGGAGAAGGCAGCCGCGTCATCCGTCCGCGATTGTCCTGGCCAGCCTGCTCGCGTGCCTGGCCCTGCCCGCCGCCGCCGCCACGCTGAAACCCTTCACCACCCTGACCGGCCCGGTCGTGCGCCTGTCGGACCTGTTCGAGTCCGCGGGATTGGACCGCCCGCTCGGCCCGGCGCCGGCGCCAGGCAACCGCATCACCGTGGAGGCCGCGCAGCTCGCCGCCATCGCCCGGCAGTTCGGCGTGGACTGGCAGCCCACCAGCCCGGCCGACCGCGCCGTGCTGGACCGGCCCGGACGCAGCCTGGGGCGGGACGACGTGCTGGCGCCCTTGCGCGCCGCGCTGGCCGCCAACGGGGCGCCGCGCGACGCCGACCTGGAACTGCCGGGGTTCACCACCCCCATGGTGCCGCTGGACGCCAAGCCGTCGCTGGACGTCACCCAACTCCAATACGACGCCGGCACCGGCCGCTTCACGGCGCTGCTGTCCATCTCGGCGGACGGCGTGCCGTCGGTGCAAATCCGCCTGTCCGGCCGCATCCAGGAGATGGTGGAGCTGCCGGTGCCGCGCCGGCGCATGCTGCCCGGCGACGTCGTGCTGGAGTCCGACCTGCAATGGACCCGCATGAACGCCGTCCTGGCCCGCGGCGAGATCGTCCGCACGACGGCCGAGGCAGTCGGCCAGGCGCTGCGCCGCCCGGTCCAGCCGGGCCAGCCGCTGCTGCTTGCCGACCTCGGCCGTCCCGTGCTGGTGACCAAGGGCATGCCGATGCTGCTGGCGCTGGACGGTCCAGGCATCCAACTGACGGCCACGGGGGTCGCGACCGAGTCTGCCGGGCTCGGCGAGCGCGTCCGGGTGATAAACCCGGCGTCCCGCGTCGTCGTCGAGGCCGAAGTGACCGGACCCGGCAAGGCGCGTGTGCTGCCGGGCTCTCAACCAGTCCCAGGCGGAAACTTCGCCCTGCCGCGCCTGGCCGCACGATGAGCAGCTCCATGCACCCCCCGCAACCCGTAGGGCGGATAAGCGCAGCGCCATCCGCCAAGAACCAGCCCAAAATCTGGCGCAACGCCCTCCGCCGCTCCGCCCTGCACGGCTGCCTGGCGGCCCTCCTCCTCCTGCCCGGCTGCGGCACCCTGACCCGGCTGTCCGAGATCGGCCGCCCGCCCAGCATGACGCCCAGCAGCGATCCCACCGCGGAGGCCTCCTACCGCCCGATCAGCATGCCGATGCCCCGGACCCAATCAGCGCCGGCCGAGGCCAACAGCCTGTGGCGCACCGGCAGCCGCGCCTTCTTCAAGGACCAGCGTGCGGCGCAGGTTGGCGACATCGTGACAATCCTGGTCAGCATCACCGACAGCGCCGCCCTGACCAACAAAAGCAGCGAGGGCCGCACCGGCAACGAAACGATGGGCCTGCCCAACCTGTTCGGGCTGGAGGCCAGCGCGCCGCGCATCCTGGCCCGCGCCGCCAACGTCAGCACCCTGGTGTCCGCCAACAGCACCGGCAACGCGACCGGGACCGGCGCCATCGCCCGGGCGGAGAGCGTCACCCTCCGCCTGGCCGGCGTCATCACCCAGGTGCTGCCCAACGGCAACCTGGCCGTCGCCGCCCGCCAAGAGGTGCGGGTGAACAGCGAGCTGCGCGAGCTGCAGGTCAGCGGCGTGATCCGCCCGCAGGACATCGCCAGCGACAACACCGTGCTGCATGACCGCATGGCGGAAGCGCGCATCGCCTACGGCGGCCGCGGCCAGTTGTCGGACGTGCAGCAGCCCCGCTACGGCCAGCAGTTGCTGGACATACTCCTGCCGTTCTGAGTGCCGTTTGAGAATGCGTTGCGCTGAGTCGGCTGGCGTGGGTTTCCGAGCACCGAAGCGGAGCGGGCCTATCGCCCGTGAGCCCCGGAGCGCAGGAAAGCCGCGTCAGACGGCCAGCGCAGTAGCGTTATCAAGCGGCACTGACCGTTTCCTCTCGGGGCGCGTTGGAGCCGGGAATGGCCCGTATCCTGATCGCCACCATCGGCTCGCTCGGCGACCTGCATCCCTACATGGCCGTAGCCTTGGGGATGCAGGCCCGCGGCCACAGCGTCACCATCGCCACCAACCGCCTGCACCGCTCCCGCGTGACATCGGCTGGCCTTCCCTGGGCCGACCTCCGTCCGGAAGCGCCGGACCATCCCGCGCCGGCGCTGATGGCCCGCGCGATGGACCCGGTCCGAGGCCCCCGCTTCGTGTTCGAGACGACCATCGCCCCCGCCGTGCCGGATCAAGTCGCCGACCTGCTGGCGGCATCGCCCGGCATGGACCTGTTGGTATCCACCCCGTTGTCCCTGGGCATTCCCCTGGTGGCGGAGCAGCTTGGCCTGCCCTGGGCATCGGCGGTGCTGCAGCCGATGGGCCTGTTCTCTGCCACCGACCCGCCGGTGCCGCCGCAGATCGCCTGGGCCGCACCGTTGCAGCGGCTGGGCTGGCTGGCCGGTGCGCCGTTGCGGTTCGCGGCGCACCGGGTCATGCGGCGCTGGGGACGCCCGGTGCGCGCGCTGCGGCGGGAGATGGGCCTGTCATACCGGGCGGACCCGCTGGGGGTGGACGGGTTCTCGCCGCTGCTGAACCTCGCGATGTTCTCGCCCCTGCTGGCCCGGCCGCAGCGCGACTGGCCGCCCGGCACCCGGCAAACCGGCTTCGCCTTCTACGACGCCCCCGACCCGGACAACCCTCCGCCGCCGGAGCTGGAAGCATTCCTGCAAGGCGGCCCGGCGCCGGTCGTGTTCACCCTCGGTTCCGCCGCCGTCCACGCCGCACGAGCTTTCTACCTCGACAGCTTGCAAGCCGCCGGGATGATCGGCCGGCGAGCCCTGCTGCTGACCGGCCCGGACCCGCAGGGATTGCCGAACCCTCTGCCCGGCTGGGCGCTGGCGGTGCCCTATGCGCCGCATGCCGCCGTATTCCCCCGCGCCTGCGTGGTCGTGCACCAGGGCGGGGCCGGCACCACGGGCCAGGCCCTGCGCGCCGGCCGGCCAATGCTCGTCGTGCCGTTCGCGCACGATCAGCCCGACAACGCCGCCCGGATGCAGCGGGCCGGGCTGGCGCGGGTGCTGCCGATCGGCAGCTACACCGCCGACCGTGCCGCCGCCTCCCTGCGTTCGATCCTGGCAAACGGGCGCATGGCGGCGCAGGCGGACCACGCCGGCCGCCAAATACGGGCCGAGGACGGCGTATGCTCCGCCTGCGACGCCCTGGAGTCGGTACTCAAGCCTCGTTCGACTTCGCCAGCACCGGCCTGAACGCCTCGGTGGCCTTCTTCAGCTCCGCCGCCGGGTCGGCACCCCCGACGATGTTGGTCAGCGCCACGCCGATGGTGTCGCGGAACTCGGTAACCGGCACGATCTCCGGCAGCCCGGACCGGGCGATTTTGAGGCTGGTCAGCGTCGTGTCGAACCAGTCCTGCGGGAAAACGCTGGCCTTCCGCGCGCCCTCATCCAAGTAGGAGCTGCTGCGCGGCGGGGTGCCAGCCCCGGTCCGCAGCCAGTTCGGGAACATGGCCTTGCTGCACGCCCACTGCACATACAGCCAGGCCGCGGTCTTGTTCCGGCTGGCCGCCGGGATGCCCATGCCGTCAATGAACGTGGCGGAGTGCTGCGCCTTCGGCCCCATCGGAATCGGCGCGAACCCGACCTTGCCGGCGATCTTGGACTTGGTCGGGTCCACCAGCGGCGCCGAGAACCCGATCCCGTCCCACCACATCGCCGCCCGGCCTTGGCCGAAGGTCGTCTGGCACTCGTTCCAGTTGAACCCCACCGACCCCGGCGGCGCGCACTCCCGCATGATGCGCTGATACCAGGCCGCGGCTTCGATGGCGGCGGGCGTATCGGTCAGCAGCGTCTTGCCGTCCCCGGTGATCGTCTCCTGGTCCCAGCCCAGCAGGATATTGTCATACACCACGACATTGGCGTTCTTGATGCCGCGCCCGGTAAAGCCGTAAACGCCCTTGCCCTTGTCCGTCAGCCTCTGCGCCGCGGCCATCATCTCGTCCAGCGACTTGGGCGCCTGCAGCCCGGCCTGGGCAAACATCTCCTTGTTGTAATAAAGGATGAACAAATCCTGGTTCATCGGCAGCACGTTGATGCGCCCGTCCGCCCCGGTGGCGGCGCGTATGGTCGCGGCGCTGAAGTCGTCCATGTCCAGGCCCGGCGCGGTCAGCGCCGGGTTGGCGATCAGCGGGCGCAGGTCCTCCATCCAGCGGCCCTTCTCGATCAGCCGCTTCTGCACGTGCATGGCGACGTTCACCACGTCGAAGCTCGGGCGGCCCGACGCCATCTCCATCGCCACTTTCGGACGCTGCTGCTGCTCGGGGATTTGCTCGGCGCCGACGCGGATGCCGGTCAGCTCCTCGAACTCCTTCTGGTGCGCCTGCAACACGTCGCCGCGCGGGGACTTGGCGAAGTTGACCTCGATGCTGGCGCCCTTGGCCTGCTTCCAATCAAAGGCGCTCTGCGCATTGGCGCGCTCGACGATGGCGAAGGCAGGCAGCGCGAGCGCGCCCGTGGTGGCGAGCAGCGTGCGGCGATGGATCATGGTGTCCCCCTGATGCGGCCTCTGGCGGGCCTACGCGCAAGGTAACCGGAAGGGGGACGGCGAGGGAACAGGGATCAGACCAGCTCGAAAAATCGTTGCTGGCCTGCTTCGCTGTCACGCAGGGCATCGGCGAAACTCTGCAGCGAACGAGGCCGACTACCGCCCGCAAGGCCCGGCTTAGGCGTCGTGCACGAAGCCTATTTGCAAGTAGTCCGTTCCATCACTTTGGGCGACCCGCACGCGCATTGCCGGGCCACCGTCCTCGCTGCGGAAGGTGTCTCCATCGCGGATTGTCGAACTGCTGTCGATCATGTATTCGGCAAGTCCATACACGCGCGAAATGACGGTTTCCTTGTCCTCCCCAGTTTGCTCATGCCATAATTCTGGCAAGCAAAGGGCTTTCAAGCCATGCGTGACGGCGCCCAGCCCCTCACCGTCCGGCTTCGGTGTGCCCCACAGATGAAGATGCGCGGCCAGGACGGGCGGCAGCCGCCCGCTGTCCGGGTCCACGATCTTCCGGAAGATATCACGCGGAAAAGCCAGATTGGACGCCTCCCAGTAAATTCCCAACGTATCCGGCTGCTCCGCAAGGACCTGAAGAACCCGCAACACCGCAAGCGCTGCTGACCTGGCTTCCTCTACTGTGGACCCGTCGCCATCAAACGTCGTCACGATGCTGTGGCTGCTGTGCCCCGCAAGATCGGCAACGATATTTGGCCAAAAACTAAGCTGCGTAGGCGAATAGTCGGAGTTCTCCAAAGGTATCGGCGCATCAATCTGCATCAGCGCCACATTCTGCTGACCGACCTGCAAAAGCCTTTCATCTAGAGGCCGCACGTCGTCTGGCCATGCCACGGTTGACCCGCCAGCACCCTTTCTCCCAAATGAGCGCATTTTTGGTGGCTGCCGTTCATATACAAAGGCCAAAATGATAGGCATTCCCCCATCCTGGATGGTATGTTCCTTGCTGCCCGGAGCCGGATTATTGCCTACGCTGCCAGGCCGTCGCGACGGGCCAGGAGCGAGCCCTCAATCGTCCCGATGCACCCGCTCCATCCGCTCATGCCGCTCCTGCGCCTCGATCGACATGGTGGCAATGGGACGCGCCTCCAGCCGCTTGAGGCCGATCGGCTCATCCGTTTCTTCACAATAACCATATGCGCCGTTGTCAATACGGTTCAGCGCCTGGTCTATCTTGGAGATCAGCTTGCGCGCCCGGTCCCGGGTGCGAAGCTCCAGCGCCCGGTCGGTCTCGACGCTGGCGCGGTCGGTGATGTCGGCCTCATGGATGCCGCCCTCGGACAAGCTGGCGAGGGTGCCGTCCGCTTCCCGCAGCAGGTCCGCACGCCAACGCAGCAGCTTCTGCCGGAAATATTCCGACTGTAACGGGTTCATGAACTCTTCGCCGTCGGTGGGGCGGTAGTCCGGCGGAAGTGTAAGCATCATAGCCGATGATCCCTAACTGACGATCACCCCGGTGTGAGGTTGCGCGCCTTATAGCTAGGCAAGTAGCGCCCGCCAAGGCCGTGTTTGCAGGTGTCAACGTCTTGTCGCAGATGGGTTTTTGATGTCGCTTTCAGGCCGCAGGGCGGCACGGGCCAGCTCGACCGAGGCACGCAGCCGTATCGCGCCGATCACCGCGGCCAGCCGCGGGTCGGCGGCTTGCGGCCCGGCGCCGGCCCGCGCGGCCAGCCCAGCCAGGTCACCAGCCCCGCCCGACAGCAGCGCGAGCTGCAAGGTCTTCAAGTCCTCCATCACCGCCTCCCCGTGCCGACGGGCGGCCCCGTCCTGCGCCGCGGCGGTCGCAGCCGTATCCCCCGCCTCCTGCAGGGCCAGCAAGCCGGACAGCCCGGCGACCCCGATGGGCGCCGCTTCGGCTGGCGCCTGCGCCTCCTCCGGCAGGGCGAAGGCGCCGGACGTCCCAATGCGGCGACGCCCGGGCAGCGCCGTGGCTGCCTGGGTCCTGGTGATGCCGGGGAAGACGACCATCGTTGCCTGATCCTTTTGACCGGCCCGGCAGGATTTGCCGGGCTGCTGCGGCGTCCGGCCCAGCCCGATAGGGCGGAACCGGCTGGCATGGGGCTTGCGCTACCCCATGCGGCGCAGCTTACCGCGCCGAAGCTTAGCGATCTGGAAAGGACACGCCCCTGCCCCTCCGTTTCATCCTGCTGCTGGTCCTGGCCCTGCTCGCCGGGGCGCCGCCTGCCGCCGCGCAGGTGCGGATCAAGGACATCACCGATGTCGAGGGCGTGCGCGACAACCAGCTCGTCGGCTACGGCCTCGTCGTCGGCCTGAACGGCACCGGCGACCGGCTGGACAGCGCCGTGTTCACCCGCCAATCCCTGATCGGCATGCTGGAGCGCCTGGGCGTCAACACCCGCGACCAGGAATCCAAGCTGCAAACCAAGAACGTCGCCGCCGTGATGGTGACCGCCAACCTCCCAGCCTTCGCCCGCAGCGGCAGCCGGATCGACGTGACGGTGTCCGCCCTGGGCGACGCCAAGGACCTGAGCGGCGGCACCCTGCTCGTGACCCCGCTGCTGGGCGCCGACGGCGAAGTCTATGCCGTCTCGCAGGGCGCGCTGGCGACCGGGGCCATCAGCGCAAAGGGCGCCGGCGCCAGCGTCACCCGCAACGTGCCCACCTCGGCCCGCATCGCCAACGGCGCCACCGTCGAGCGGGAAGTACCGTTCCAGCTTGCCAGCAGGGCCAACCTGCGCCTGGGCCTGCGCAACCCCGACCTGACCACGGCCCGGCGCATCGCCGACGCCATCAACCAGCGCATCCCCGGCATCAACGCCCGGGCGACCGACCACCGCACCGTGGCGCTCGCCCTGGCCGGCCGGGAGCCGGTGGACGTCCTGGCGCAGATCGAGGACCTCCGCATCGAGCCGGACAGCCCGGCCGTCGTGGTGATCGACGAGGCCAGCGGCACCATCGTCATGGGCGCCAACGTCCGCATCAGCACCGTCGCCATCGCCCAGGGCAACCTGACCATCCGCGTGACGGAAACCCCGCAGGTCAGCCAGCCCGGCGCGCTATCCAACGGCACCACCGTCGTCACGCCGAAGACCAACATCAAGGTGGACGACAGCGGCGACAAGCGTCTCGGCATCCTGCAAGGCGGTGTGACCCTGCGCGACCTGGTGGCCAGCCTGAACGCCCTCGGCGTCGGCCCGAGAGACATGATTAGCATCCTGCAATCCATAAAGGCAGCCGGCGCCCTGCAGGCCGACCTGCAAGTCCGCTAGGAGAAGACAATGACCGTCCAGACCATTCCAGCCGCCGTGGCGTCCACCCTGCCCCCCGCGCAGGTCGCCAAGATCACCAAATCGGCGCAGCAGTTCGAGGCGATGGCGCTGGGGCAGCTCCTGGCGCCGATGTTCGACACCGTGGACTCCTCCAAGGGTCTGTTCGGCGGCGGCGAGGCCGAAGCACAGTGGAAGCCGATGCTGACGGCGGAACTGGCCAAGCACTTGGCCGCCCACGGCGGCCTGGGCCTGGCGCGCCCGGTGATGCAGCAGATGCTGCGCATGCAGGAAGCCGCGGCGGCCGGAGCCGGGAAATGAGCACCCTCCTGGCAGCCGCCGCACGGCTGGAGCGTGTCCTGCTGGCCGAGAACGCGGCGCTGCAAACAATGAGTCTGGACATCCTGCCGGCCCTGTTCCAGGCGAAGTCGGCGGCGGCGGCGGACCTAGCCATCGCGGTGGCACGGCCAGTGGCGCGCACCCCGGCGCTGAAGGCGCAGGCCGAACGGCTACGCGACCTCACGGCCGAGAACCAGCGCCTGCTGGCCCGAGCCATTGACGTGCAGGACCGCGTGCTGCGCCTGGTCGCCAGCGCCGCACGCCAGGCCGGCCTGCGCCAGGCCGCACGCTACGGCGCCGCCGGCCGCCCCCGCCCAGACCGCACCGCAGTTGCACTGCAAACCCGGGCCTAACCGCTCCCTTCTCCCTCTCCCTCCGGGAGAAGGCCGGGGTGAGGGAAAGCAACCAGCGCCATCCCCCGCCGTCAAAGGACCGCCCTCCTCCAGCATCAAACGTCTTCATTCCGTAACAAAAACCCCTAACTCCAACCCACTCCCGCGCCCGACCCGACACGCAAGGATCATCTCCTCCCTCATGAAGGTGACGCCCAATCCCACCCATGCTAACCCCCGCTCCGTGAGGATCGCCTTTGCCCTGCCCCGGCCTGACCCGACCCAGGGCGGCAGCAGCACCCTGTATGCCGACCGCATGGCCGCGAACCTCCGTGACCTCGGCCATGAGGTTTCCCTCACGCAGGACGACGACCCCGCCTTCCCGCCCGGCACGGTCCCGATCGTGGACGGGATGCTGCTGCCAACGATGGGTCCCCGCCTAGACGAGCTGGTGCGGCGTGACGCCGTAGCCCTCATATTCCACCCCACCGCCCGCGCCGGGCGCAACCCGGCGGCACGGCCTGCCGTGCAGGCGGCCGAGAAGACCATGCTGCCGGCCCTGCGCCGGGTCGTGGCGACCAGCGGAGAGGTGGCGACACGGCTAATTGACGAGTTCGGCGCCGCCGCCGGCGCAGTCCATACCGTAGCGCCCGGCATGGACTCCCTGCCGCGCAGCACCGGCCACGCCAACGACGCCTGCCGCATCCTATCCGTTGGCGTGCTGACGCCGCGCAAGGGACACGACCTGCTGCTCCGCGCCCTGGCCCCGCTGGGCGACCTGGACTGGACCCTGGACATCGCCGGCGCGGACGGCCGGGACCCGGCCCATGCCGAAGCCTTGGCAGAAATCGTCCGCGCCCTCGGCCTGCACGCCCGCGTCACCCTGCACCGCAATCCCGACCCAGCCGCCCTGGACGCCCTATGGCGGGCTGCCGACATGTTCGCATTGCCAAGTCGCTGGGAAGGCTATCCCGCGGCCGTGGCAGAGGCCCTCCGGCGCGGCCTCCCGCTGCTGATCGGTGCCGGCGGCACCGCCGCAGCGATGGCGCCGGCCGCCGCCAGCCTGGCCTGCGCCCTGGACGACGAGCCGACGATGTCGAAATGCCTGCGCCGCCTGGTATATGATCGCGCCCTGCGCACAGACATGGCGGCGGCGTCCTGGGCCGCAGGGCAGGAACTGCCGGGCTGGCCAGAGCAGGCGGCCCAACTGGACACCGTGCTGAGGAGCTAGGAATGGCACTGCTGGGCTGCATCGCCGACGATTTCACCGGCGCGACCGACCTCGCCAACACCCTGGTCCGCGGCGGGATGGGCACGGTGCAGGTGATCGGCGTCCCAGCGCCGGGTGCCCCGGTCCCGGACGCCGACGCCATCGTCGTGGCGCTCAAATCCCGCACCGCCCCGGCAAATGAGGCTGTAGCCGACAGCCTGGCGGCCCTGACCTGGCTGACCGCGGCCGGCTGCCGGCAGTTCTTCTTCAAGTATTGCTCGACCTTCGACAGCACCGACGAGGGCAATATCGGCCCGGTGGCGGACGCCCTGGTGTCGGCGCTGGGCTGCGGCTTCGCCATCGCCTGCCCGGCATTCCCCGCCAATGGGCGCACGGTCTATCAGGGCCACCTGTTCGTCGGCTACCAACTGCTGTCCGAAAGCGGCATGCAGGACCACCCGCTGACCCCGATGCGCGACCCCAACCTGGTCCGTGTGCTGTCCCGGCAAACCGAGGGCACCGTGGGCCTCGCCCCCTTCGCGACAGTCGAGCGCGGAGCCGCCGTCATCCGCTCGGCCCTGGCGGCGCTCAAGGAACAGGGCCGCCGCTACGCCATCGTGGACGCCACCACCGAGGCCCACCTGCTGGCCATCGGCGAGGCCCTGGACGGCCAGGCGCTGGTGACCGGCGGTTCCGGCGTGGCGATGGGCCTGCCCGAGAATTTTCGTCGTGCCGGCCTGCTGGCCGCACACGATCCCGGGGCATTGCCGCCGCTGGACGGCCATGCGGCAGTCCTGGCCGGCTCATGCTCCCGCACCACGCTGTATCAGGTCGCCACCGCGCGCGACCAGGCGCCAACGCTGGAGCTGGACCCGCTGGCAACGCCCGACGCCGCCGCGCTGATACGGCAGGCAACCGACTGGGCCGGCGGCAAGCTCGGCCCTGCGCCGGTCGTGATCGCCGCCTCCAGCACGCCGGACCGCGTAGCCGCCCTGCAGGCCAAGCTGGGCCGTGACGCCGCCGGCGCCCTGGTCGAGGACGCCCTGGCCGGCATCGCCGAGGCGCTGGTCGCCGCCGGCGTCCGCCGCCTGGTGGTGGCTGGCGGCGAAACCAGCGGCGCCGTCGTCAGCCGCCTGGGCGTCCGCCAACTGCGCATCGGCGCCGAGATCGAACCCGGCGTGCCCTGGACCTATGCCGAGGGCGCCGGCCCGCCCCTGCTGCTGGCGCTCAAATCCGGCAACTTCGGCGGCCGCGACTTCTTCCTGCAAGCCTTCGAGCGCCTCCCATGATGCGCCCCCAATCCGAGGGCGACATCCGCGCCCTGCTCGTCGAGCTATCGGCCAGCCTGTTCGCCCGCGGCTTCTCGGTCGGCTCGGCCGGGAACATCAGCGTGCGGCTGCCGGACGGCTACCTGATTACGCCGACCAACTCCTCGCTGGGCCGGCTGGACCCGGCGCGGCTGTCCCGCCTGGACGCCACCTTCCACCACATCGCCGGGGACAAGCCGTCCAAGGAGGTGTTCATGCACCGCGCCTTCTACACGATGCGCCCGCGGGCCGGAGCGGTCGTCCACCTGCACTCCACCATGGCGACGGCGGTGGCCTGCCTGCCCGACGTGGACCAGGAGTCGCCCATTCCACCGCTGACACCCTACTTCGTCATGCGGATTGGCCAGCGCCTGCCGGTAATACCCTATTTCCGCCCCGGCGACCCGGCGATGGAGCCCGCCATCGCCCAGGCAGCCCAGACCGCCCGCGCCGTCCTGCTGGCCAACCACGGCCCCGTCGTGAGCGGCCGCAGCCTGCGCGACGCGGTTCACGCCGCGGAGGAGCTGGAGGAAGCGGCCAAGCTGTTTCTGCTGCTGCGCGGCGCCGGGGCGCGGACGCTCTCGGCGGGGCAGGTGCGGGAGTTGCTGGAGGACTGACACCCGCTCCCCCGCCGATCCGGAACGGCGGGAGTGTGACGATTTACGGCCCGTCGCGGTTACACTCCAAAGTGTAACCCAACGTCCGAAGCGGGCCAAACGCGGACTCTCCAGAGCTGGCCGAAAAACTGGAATGGCGGGCATCCGGCCAAGTTACGACGGTCCACCCCAGCCGATCCTGAAACGCCCCTGTCGCGTCTTCCCTCCTGCAGATCCGCGGTCGCTTGCCGCTTCTCAGGCAATCGATACGACCGGTGATTGAACAGGCTCCCTGGCGTGATGCGCATCACGTGGAGATCGGGACGGCCTCGCTACGGTGCAGGCACACCAGAGCAAACCGAGGCAATCCGCCATGACAGCCGAAAACAACCGTGTGCCCGACGTCCTGCGGCCAACCGAACTGCATGACTTCAGCGACGTGTTCACAGCCAAGAAAGCCCACGATGGACAGGCGAAAACCGTCCTCATCCTCGCAGCGGTTGCTGCCCTGGTTTTCGGAGCCCTACGGGTGACCGACACCACCCCCATCCCCTCCAGCCCCACAGCCCTGCTTACGGCGCGCTAACCCCATCACGTCATTCCGGCTGAAACGTCGAGCTGTGTTGCCATGCCCGAGCAAGCGCGGTGACGCCAAACCGGAAGCAGCAACTGTCCTGCAGGAGAGATAAACCGTGGGCCATAGCTGGCCGCCGTCACCGACGCGAGTTAAACAGCGGCAACAATCAACTGGGTACCACCAGGGCCTGGGACGCGCTTTGCAGGAGGTATGTCTGCAGCCAGTGCTGCATACGCCCGGTCCTCGCCATCGCGTCGTTGACCTTGGCCAGCAACTCCTCGTCGCAGATGGCTGAGGCAGCTTGGTGCAGGATCATCAGGGACGACCGGCAGCCACTCACAAAAGCCAGCAAGCCCTGTAGATCAACCAGCAGGTTCACCCCCGTCGAGGTGGCATGCCGCGCCACCGCCGCATTCACACCAGCCGCCTCAACGCTTTCCATGCCGAAGCGGCGCACGACCGTTTCCAACTCCTCTACCGTGTTGCGGCACCAGCCCGCGAACAGGCTGCACTGGCGGGTCACGTCGGCCAGCTCCTGGTGGTTCGACGCGGTTTGCTCGAACGCGGCAGCCAACTTCATCTCGTTGCCGCGCAGCAGGCCGATGTAGTCGGCGATGTGCTGGCGCGGCGGCTTCGCGGCCTCGACGGCCCTCCCCGCCGCTGCCGCCGCCTTCGTGCCAGCCGCCGCGAGCACGCCCTGGTGCGCCGTGTTCCCGCCCATTGCCTCTGGTACGGCGACCGGCGCCATGGCGCGTTCCAGCTTCACCGCGGCGTATTTCAGCATGGGTTGCTTGCTCACCGGGTCCCAGGCGAACAGCGTCAGCTCGTTGGCCGCCTGCGCGCGTTCCGGCTCGTCCCAATAACCGTAATGGAACGGCATAAAGGCGCGCCCAGCCTCGATGTCCGTAATCCGCACCGGTGCTTCCAAGGCGCCACGTCGGGACGTCACCCGCACCAGGTCATCATCCGCCACCCGCAACCGCAGGGCATCGGATCGCGAAACCTCGATATAGACTGCCGGGTCGGCACTGTTCAGTTCCGGCGACCGCCCAGTCTTCGTCCGAGTATGAAACTGGTGCAGCACCCGCCCGGAGGTCAGGATGATAGGGTAGGCTTCGTCTGGCTCGTCGGGTGCCGGGTGGTAGTGAGCGGCTTTCAGGAACGCCCGCCCGCCAGGCTCCAGCGCACGATACTCCTCCGGAGTGACCCGGCCGCCAGTCAACAGGTCATGGCCGAATGAAGCGCAACGGTCCGGACTCGTCGGAAACACATGGTCGGCATACAGCCGCGCCGTTCCATCCGGATGCGCCGGGTTGCAAGGCCACTGGATGCCGGACGCACCACGGAGTCTGGCATAGGACAGCCCGGTATAGTCGCAGGAACGCCCGCGGGAGCACTCCTTCCACGCCTCGAACGCTTCCTCCGGCGTATTCCACTTGATGAGCAGCGCGCCATCCTTGTCGCGAAAATCCATGCGGCGCGCGTAGTCCAGCAGAACATCCAAATCGGACCGCGCGTCCCCAGGAGGCTCGACGGCCTTCTCGCCAAGGTGGACGGTGCGATCGAAGTTCGTGAATGTGCCGGTCTTCTCCGCCCAGAGAGCAGCAGGCAGCACCACATCGGCAAGCTGCGCGGTTTCCGTCAAGAAGGCATCCTGCACCACAACGAACAGGCTTGGATTTTCCAGGATAGCACGGACCCGGCCAAGGTCCGGAAGTGATACCGCCGGGTTGGTACCCTGAATCCACACCATCCGCAGCGTGCCAGCCTCGGCATACTGAAACATCTCAAGCGCGTGGGTGCCGGGCTGCCAGTGCGGAATGTCCTGTGGCCGCACGTTCCATAAGCGAGCCAAGTCCGCGACCTGCGCCGGGTCCTCCCAATTGCGGAAGCCGCTCAGGTCCTCATAGACCCCACACTCCCGGGTGTTCTGGGCGCTGGGCTGGCCGTTCATTTGCAGGATGCCGCAGCCGGGGCGGCCAATCAGGCCGCGCACAAGATGGATGTTGTTCACCTGGCAGGCGGACGCCGTCGCCTGGTTGCTTTGATAAACGCCCTGCAAGCAGGTGGAAACCAAGGTCGGCGCCTCGCCGATCAAACGCGCCGCCTCGATCAACTGCGCCTGGGGCACACCGGTGATGCCTTCCACCCGCGCCGGAGCATACTCCGCGACGGTCCGGACCAATGCGTCGTAGCCCAGCGTATGCTGCGCCACGAAGCCCTGATCCACATGACCGTTCCTGATCAGCAAGTGCAGCAAGCCGTTCAGCAACGCGAGGTTGGTCCCGGGCCGCGGGGCAAGCCAAACATCGGCTTCCGCCGCCGTAGGAGTGCGGCGCGGGTCCACGACCACCAGCTTCGGCGGGTTGGGACCGTTGCGGCGGTCCAGCACGCGCATCCACATCACCGTGTCCGTATGCGCCACGTTGTGGCCGACGTGCAGGATGCAGTCCGTGCAGTCGATATCCTCGACCGTGCCCGGCTGGCCGTCCGAGCCGAACGTCTCCTTCAGCGAGGCGGATGCCGTGGCGGTACATAGCCGGATGTTGCCGTCCAGATGCGGCGTGCCGAGCCCGGCCCTCCCGATCACGGCAAGGGTATAATACTCCTCCAGCATCAACTGCCCGCTGCTGTAGAAGCCGATCGCCGAGCTTGTGAACTGCTCCCGCACCGCGCGGGTTCGCCGGACGATCAGCTCCATCGCTTCGTCCCAACTCGCCTCGCGCAACTCACCGCCGTCGCGGATCAAGGGATGGAGCAGCCGATCCCAGCTATTATTGGCTTCCCAGCCGTAAAGCCCCTTCGGCCCAAGGCGCCCGCGGTTGCTACGATCACCCGGACGGCCACGCACGCCGACAATGCGGCCCTGCCGAACCCCTATGTCCAGGGCGCACGCGTTCGAACACAGCACGCAGGCCGACTGTACCCAGCGGTCCGGCTCATCTACCGTCCGCTGGTCCAGCCGAGCCGGCCATTGCCCCTCGCCCTGAAACGGGGACCGCGCGCCCCAGGTGTCGAGGATACTGTCACGGCTCTTCATGAAAGGCTGCTCAGATATTCTCCAGCAGCTTCAGCTTGAGATCGCGGAAGGTGCTGCGGAAGCGGGAGGTCCGCTCGGCATCGAGCATGTCCTCCAGTTGTCCGCCCAGGTCACGCAGCCGCTGCTCGCTCAACCGCTCGGCCTCATGGAACATCAAGTGCTCTTCGGAGCCGGCGTGATGCAGGAACGCCGATTGCAAGGCTCGCACGCTGGTCTCGAATGCCTCGCTGTCGGTGGGCAGCTTGACCGTCGCGCCCACCATGTCCGCCAGCACGCCGTGCTCGGCGTAGGCGATGTCCACGTCCTCGCTGACGGGCGAGACCGCCGGGTAGAAGATCGCGTCCTCCACCGCCTCGTGGATGTCCAGCTCGGCCGCCAGCGTGTGCATCAACGCGTGGCGCTGCGGGTCGGTCCCCGGCGTAGCCAGCACGCGCTCGAACAGGCGGCGCATCAACTGGTGATGCTCAAACAGCACCTCGGTCGCCTTGGGGCGCGGGGACGCGTCCACGCCAGGCTTCGTGGCTCCGGTGTTGCGGTCCTCCGGCGGCAGGCTGGCCAGGGTTTCGGAGGTGACGGCCTTGTCGCCGGGCTCCTGCTCGCGCCGCACCTCCACCATGCCGTCGACCAGGCGCACCTGATATCGCGGCTGCGGGCAGGTGGACGGGCCGCTGCTGGGCTGCCCGGTCTCCAAGTCGTAGCGCGAGCCATGCCACGGGCAAACCAACCCGCCATCCACCACCCAGCCCTGGTGCAGCGGACCACCGGCATGGGAGCAGCGCGCCCCCATGGCGAACACCCGCTCGCCCTGCTTGACCAGTGCGATGCCGATCTCCCTACGGGACACCTCGTCCCACACGGCCGCACGGTATGGCACCCCATCCCTGAGATCGGCCAGGGACGCCACGGCCACGAAGTCCCGCGGTTCCGGACTGCGGTCGGCGTGGTCCACCGCATTGCCGCGCCGGTAGATCAGGTGCGCCCCCAGGTAACTGCTGATGCCGGTGAAGGCGAACGCCGCCCCGCTGACCCAACGCCCCGCCCCCAGCCGCCCGCGGGCGCGCAGCCGGATCGAAGCGATATTAAGCGCCAGAGAGGCGGTGTTGATGGAGCCATGCACCAGTCCGGTGCGGCGGTCACGCCCGTTGAGGTGCTGCCAGTCGGCCAACCCGGTGGCGATCGCCAGCACGGCACCTGCAGCCCCGGCCTTGAGCGCCAGGTCCGCCGCCCGAGGGGTCGCCCGGTCCCGCAGCACCCCGGCCACGGCCAGCAGGTCCAGGGCGAGCGCCAGGCTCCAGGTGCCGACCGGGATCGCCACCGCCAGCGGATGGACCGGGTGGCCCAGCGTGCGGCCATGCAGCGTGTTGGCCAGCGACTTGCTCGGCTTGCCGCCGATCTGCCCGGTCTGCGATATTGCCTTGCCCAGGGCATAACCCGGGCGATCCAGCACCTCCGCCGTCTCGATGCGGCCAATCAGCGCGTCGATCATCTTGCCCATGCGGCTCTCCCTATCCTTGAGCGTGGTGTGACATGGGCGCGCCTGCCGCGTTGCAACCCGCAACCGCACGATCACATTCACCCGATAAAGACCTATTGGCACCGGTGCATACCGGCCGGCGCTGGCCCGATGCATAGATGCTTTTTGTCCACCATGGCCGGGTCTGCCCCATCGAAAAAAGCCGCTGCAGCAGGCGGCTTCCGTCATCATACGGAATGACGGATCGGCCAGAGGCTGCCGGTGATGCCCTATGACCGCCCTGGCGACCCGACGATGGAACCTGCCATCGCCCAGGAAGCCCAGCTTGCGCGATGCTGCTGGCCCACGGTCCCGTCGTGAGCGACCGCAGCTTGCGCGACGCGGCTCATCCGGTGGAGGAGTTGGAGGAAGCGGCCAAGCTGGTCCTGCTGCTGCGCGGCACCGGGCGCGGACGCTACCGGCGGGGCAAGTGCAGGAGTTGCTGGAGGAATAGGACCGGAACAAGCAGCCGGTCTCCCCGTCACAACATCCGGAACACCGGCCCGTCCGGGCGGAACGGCAACCCCATACCCGCCGGCACCAGATAAGCATGGGGGCGCCGCACGCAAAGCGGATCACACAGGCCATCGGTGATCACCAGCAGCGGCGTGTCCGCCGGCAGGTCCAGCCGTCCGATCAGGTCCACGCCGTCTTGCAGCACGGTGCCGCCGCGCCCGCGCACCTCCATCCGGCCCATCAACTCCTCCGGCGACACCCATCCGGCGTCCACCGGCGCGGCATCGCAATACACCAGCCGCAGCGCCCGCACCTGCTTGCCGAACGCCAGTTGCGCCGTGGCCCCCAACGCCCGGGCCAGCAGCCGCCGATCCATCGAGGCGGAGGTGTCCAGCAGCACCGCAAACGTCCGGTCCGGCTCCATCTCCGGCAGCGGCGCCTGCCCGGGCCTTGGAATATCGGGCGTGCTGCCCTGCCGGCGGCTGGCGCGGGCGTAGCTGCGGCGCGGCTCCCGGTCGGGGATCACCGCATCCGCCCAGTGCACGAGCTGCACGTCCCAGGGCGGCGGCGGGTGCAGGACGGCCTCGATGTCCTCGACCAGTCCGCCAGGCAGCGATCCACGGCCTCGGGAGGCATGCAGGTCCAGCCCGCGCCGCAGGGCGCCCCGCACCACCTCGTCCAGCGAGGTTGCGCCCCACGGTGCCTCCATCCCGGACTCGCCAGGCCGCAGCACGTCGCCGACGCCAGCGCCACGCAGCGTGGCAAGTCGGCGGTAACGTCGGCGGTCCGTGACGATGCGGTCGTAGATCGTCTCGGCAGACAGGCCGCGCAGGGCTTCGTCCAGCAGCAGCCCACGCTCAGGCACCCGGCCGATGCCCATATCCAGCAGCCAAAGGTTTATGGCGAAGTCGCAAGCATAGTTCCACAGCAGCGCATCCCGGCCAGCCTGACGCGCGTCATGGAGCAAGGCGGCATGCAGCATCTCGTGCGCAATCACGAAACGCCACTCCATCGCACCCAGCCCGGCAGCCGGGTTGGCGAACACGACGCCTGCGCCGCAATCTATGGCCGCGATGCCAATTTCCAGGCGATGGCAGACCTCCCGGTCCACCTCCAGCCGGAACGCGGCACAGACCGAGCCGAGCAGAGGGTAGCTGGCCAGGAACCAGGCCCATGCCTCCTCCACCGGCCCCATGCGTGGGATTGCCTGCTGCAACGTCGCCTGCCGCCCGCCGGCGACGCGGATGGAGGCAGCGACTGCCTCCCGGACGCCCTCTGCCAACAGCGCCGTCCAGTCTTTGCCGTGTGCGCGCACGATGGGCGTGGCGGGCAGGACCATGTCCGGACGCGGGCCATCGGTGCCGAGACGCAGCCAGTCCGGCGGGATGCCGTCCTGCACCGCGCGCCGGGCCATCGCCGCCACGTCCTGTCCGCCCCCGGCGAACGGGTCGCCGCCGATGCACTCGGGGCGGCGGCCGAGGCCGAGGGTAGCCAGCATACGCTCGACCTCAGCATCCGCGGCAGCGGTCCACTCCCGCAGCCGGCCATGCGGCCGCAGATGGCCAAGGCCCAGGTGCAGCAGGGCATGGGCGATGACGTGGGTCCACTCCTCTGCCAAGGCACGGCGGCGTCCGTTGGCACGGACCATCCCCGTTTCCTCAACCACGCACCAACCGTCGGCGCGGGGCCACTTCTCGTCCCAGTGCAGCCGGGTTCCCTGAACTAGAGGGCGCAGCAAAGGGTGCGCTTGGACGGCATCGTAGCCGGCTCTATAGGCGGCGTAGGCGGGGTTGGCTGGCGCTGAACGGGCGCGGGCCAACTGACTCAGGCCCGCACGAGCCGCGGCAAGTCCCGGACGATCTCGGTCAGGAACCAGTCGGGCAGGGTTGCGGCGTCGTCGCCGGACATGGCAGCCTGCGCAACCTCGAAGTTCAGTGCCGCCAGGTCGCGAAGCAGGGCTTTCGCCGTATGCGCCAACTGCCGGTGCGCCGGGCTGACCGACGCCGCGGCAGGCGGAAGTTCGCGTGACAGGTGGACGCGCAGGCCCTGGGCCAAGTAGTGCAGCAGGTCGCCATCGGCCGGGCCGCTGGGCCAGCGCGCCTCGCCCTTCAACAGGCGGACGACGCTGTGGCGGTTGCGGGCGCGCTTGACGAAGCCGACGAAATTCGTTGCGTGCTCCGCCGTCAGCAGGCCGCGCGCCAGGATGGCAGCTACGGCCTCCGCGGGTTCGGCGCCATAGGACAGCAGAGCGTCAGACAGGGCATGCCAACTGCGTGGGGTGGAGAACGGCGCCGGAGACTTGGGCGGCGGCGCGGCCAGGTGGTCCGGGCGTTCCCGCACATAATCCATCACCCAAGGGTGCAGCCCGGCCCCTGCCGCCCACGCCAGCCACTCCCCGGCATCCGCGCGCAGGCCGATCACCAACATCCGGTTGACCAGGGCGGAGGACATGCTGCGGACGATGGCGGCATCCTGCGCCCGGTTGCCGGCAGCGATCACCACGGAGCCTGCCGGCATCTGATACTCGCCGATACGCTTCTCGTGGATCAGCGAGTACATGCTGCGTTGCACGTCCTGGCTGGCGCCGTTCAGCTCGTCGCAGAATAAGCAGTAGGGATCGGGCCGGGCGATCATGCGCGGCGGGCAAAAGGCAGAGGTTCCGTCGTCGTAGATGCGCGGGACCCCCATCAGGTCCTCAGGCGCCAACTGGCTGCCGAGCAGGGACACGCAGGGCAGGCCCACGTCGGCGGCAAAGCGCTCCACCAGCGCGGACTTACCAATGCCGGGCTGGCCGAGGACGAGCACGGGGCGGACGGGAGCGACGTGAAGGAGGAGGTCGGCGAACTCGGAGGGTTTCAGTGTCTCGATGCTGTCCATCCCGGGGCTTATGCCGGAAAGTTGGCTGATGTCGTGGGGCTTTATTATTGTTCATACCAGGGTGTGGCGCCCGCGCACATGCGCCGCCCCATGCCGCACACTTGCACCAACCCCCACCCTCCCCTACAACCCCTGCCCAGCCAGCGAGACCGGGCCTGTAACGGGCATGCCCGGCCGCGGCGCTTGCACGGACGCCATCCGGCCCCGGCAAGACCCTCACCCAGGAGCGTCAAAATGCCCAAGCTCAAGACCAAGTCCTCGGTCAAGAAGCGATTCAAGATCACCGCCACCGGCAAGGTCCTCGCCGGCCCCGGCAAGAAGCGCCACAACCTGATGGCCCGCAGCCAAAAGTCCAAGCGCGCCAACCGCGGCAGCCAGGTGCTGACCCACGCTGACGGCCTGACCGTCAAGCAGTGGGCGCCCTACGGCATCGCATAAGGAGGCCCGCAGATGGCACGCGTCAAACGGGGCGTCACCACCCACGCCCGCCACAAGAAGGTTCTGGAAGCCAGCAAGGGCTTCGTAGGCCGCAGCTCCACCAACTACCGCATCGCCCTGCAGCGCCTGGAAAAGTCGCTGCAGTACGCCTACCGCGACCGCCGCCAGAAGAAGCGCGACTTCCGCGGCCTATGGATACAGCGGATCAACGCCGCAGTGCGCGAGCACGGCATCACCTACAGCCGCTTCATCGCCGGCCTGAAGGCGACGGGGATCGAGATGGACCGCAAGGTCCTGGCCGCCATCGCCTACGACGACCCTGCAACCTTCTCCGAGGTGGTAAAACAGGTCCAGGCCGTCATCGCCGCCGCGGCCGAGACGGTAGGCCACGCCCCGGCGTCAACCCCGCCCGTCATGGACGAGGCGACGATGGCCGCCACCGACCCGGCGCACGCGCTGTAACACCCTGGCCGTCCGCCGGCTTACGCCATAAGAAGGGCCGCCCCGCGAGGGGCGGCCCTTTCCATGTTGAGAACACCCCCATGACCGACGACCTCGACGCCCTGCGCACCGAGACCAGCGCCGCCCTCGCCGCCAGCGCCGACCTGCGCGCCTGGGACGCCGTGCGCGTCGGCACCCTGGGCAAGCAGGGCCGGCTGACCAGCCTGCTCAAGGAACTCGGCAAAGTCCCCCCGGATGTCCGGCGCGAGCGCGGCGCCATGCTGAACGTCCTCAAGGACGAGCTGACCACAATGGTCGAGGCCCGCCGCACCGAACTCGACGCCGCCGCCCTGGACGCCCGCCTCGCCTCCGAGCGCCTGGACGTCTCCCTACCGCCCCCGCCCCATCAAACCGGCACCATCCACCCCCTGACCCGCACGATGGAGGAGATGGCCGCCATCTTCGGCGCCATGGGCTTCACCGTCGGCGAAGGCCCAGACGTGGAAACCGACTGGTTCAACTTCTCAGCCCTCAACATCCCCGCCCACCCCCCGGCCCGCGCCGACCACGACACCTTCTACCTCCCCGGCGCCCGCGACGGCCGCCCCCTGCTGCTGCGCACGCAAACCAGCGACGTCCAGATCATCTCCATGCTCAACCAGCCGCCCCCCCTGCGGGTAATCGCCCCCGGCCGCGTCTACCGCGCCGACCACGACGCCACCCACAGCCCGGTGTTCCACCAGTGCGAGGGCCTGGTGATCGACCGCAACATCACCCTCGGCCACCTCAAGGGCTGCCTGATCGACTTCCTGCGCGCCTTCTTCGGCATCGCCACACTGCCGGTGCGCTTCCGCAGCAGCTACTTCCCTTTCACCGAGCCAAGCATGGAAGTAGACATCGGCTGGAACCGCCGCACCGGCGACCTAGGCGCTGGCGGCGACTGGCTGGAAATCCTCGGCAGCGGCATGGTGCATCCCCGCGTCCTGGCCAACGTCGGCCTGGACCCCCGGGAATGGCAAGGCTTCGCCTTCGGCATGGGCGTGGACCGGGTAACCATGCTCAAGCACGGCATGCCCGACCTGCGCCCCCTCTACGAAAGCGACATGCGCTGGCTCCGCCACTACGGCTTCAACCCGCTGGCGCCCGTAGCCCTGCACGAGGGCGTAGCATGAAGTTCACCCTGGACTGGTTGCGCACCCACCTGGACACCGACGCCGGCCTGGACGCGATCACCGACAAGCTGACCGCCATCGGCCTAGAACTAGAAGGCGTCGAGGACCCCGGCGCCGCCCTGGCCCCCTTCCGCATCGCCCGCGTGACCGAGGCCGTGCAGCACCCCAACGCCGACCGCCTCCGCGCCTGCAAGGTTGACGCAGGCGACGGCCCCGTCTCCGTCGTATGCGGCGCCCCGAACGCCCGCGCCGGCATGCTGGCGGTCTTCGCGCCCCCCGGCAGCTTCATCCCCGGAACCGGCATCACCCTCAAGGTTGGCGAAATCCGCGGCGTGCAAAGCGCGGGAATGCTCCTCAGCCGCCGCGAAATGGGACTAGGCGAGGACCACGACGGCATCCTGGAACTACCGGAGGGCGCCCCGGTCGGCACCCCCTACGCCGCCTGGGCCGGCCTAGGCGATCCCGTCATAGAAATCAGCGTAACCCCCAACCGCGGCGACGCCCTATCCATCCGCGGCATCGCCCGCGACCTGGCCGCGGCAGGGATCGGCACCCTGCGCCCCTGGTCCCCCGAGCCGGTGTCCGGCGACGGCCCAAGCGCCATACAGTGGGCCATCGACATGCCCGACGCCTGCCCCTGGGTGCTCGGCCGCACCGTCCGCGGCGTCCGCAACGGCCCCAGCCCGGAGTGGCTGCAGCGCCGCCTGCTGTCCATCGGCCTGCGCCCGATCAGCGCCCTGGTGGATGTCACCAACTTCTTCACCTACGACCTCGGCCGCCCGCTGCACGTCTTCGACGCCGACAAAGTACAGGGCGGCGTCCTCACGATGCGCCCCGGCGCCGGCGAAACCTTCCGCGCCCTGAACGGCAAAGACTATACCGCCGAGTCAGCGGATTGCGTGATCGCCGACAGCGCAGGCGTGCAGTCCCTTGCCGGTGTCATTGGCGGGGAAGCCACCGGCTGCACTGAAACCACCACAACAGTGTTCATCGAGTGCGCCCTGTTCGACCCCGTCCGCGTCGCGCTGACCGGCCGCCGCCATACCCTAACCTCCGACGCCCGCCAGCGATTCGAGCGCGGCATTGACCCGGCGCTGCTCCCCGCCGCGTTGGAGGCCGCCACCCGCATGATCCAAGACCTCTGCGGCGGCAGCGCCAGCGGGGTCGTCTCCGCTGGCGCCGAACCCGCCTGGCAGCGCAGCGCAACCCTACGCTTCGAACGGCTGGCATCGCTAGGCGGCATGCCAGTCCCACCCGCCGATGCCGAAGCCTCCCTGGCCGGCCTAGGCTTCACCGTCCAATCCCGCACCAACAGCGCCATAACCGTAGCCGTCCCATCCTGGCGCAACGACATCGCCGCCCCCATCGTGCTGGACCAGGCCCCCACCCTGCCCCCGGCTCAGGCCGCCACCGCCGCCGAAGGCTGCGCCGCCGTAGAAGCCGAGTGCGACCTGGTAGAAGAAGTGCTGCGCCTGCAAGGCCTGGACAACGTACCCCCAGTCTCCCTACCCGCCCTGGCCCCAGTACCCCCCGCCGTGCTGACCCCCCGCCAGGCCCGCACGGCGCTGGCCCGGCGCACCCTGGCCGCCTCCGGTCTGTTGGAATGCGTGTCATTCTCCTTCATGGACAGCACCAAGGCGGCGGCCTTCGGCGACGCGCCAGCATCCCTCCGCCTCCTGAACCCCATAGCCTCCGACCTCGACCAACTCCGCGCCACTCCCATCGCCACCCTGGCCCTGGCCGCCGGGCGCAACGCCGCCCGAGGCTGGTCAGACGTCCGGCTGTTCGAGGTCGGCCCGGCCTTCGACACCCAGGGCCAGCAGGTCGTCGCCGCCGGAGTGCTCACCGGCCACACGTCCCGGCACCCCCTCCAGCCGCAACGAGCAATGGGCGCAATGGACGCCAAGGCATCCGTCACCGACGTGCTAACCGCCATAGGCCTACCCATGGACAGCCTGAGCGTAACCACCGACGCCCCGGCCTTCTACCACCCCGGCCGCTCCGGCGTAGTCCGCCAAGGCCCAAAGCTGATCCTGGCCACCTTCGGCGAACTCCACCCCAGCGTCATGCAAGCACTCGACCTGCCCGGCCCGGCGGCGGCGTTCGAGGTGTTCCTAGACCGCATCCCCGAACCAAAGCGCCGCCGCCGCGCCGCCCCCGACCTGCCGGCCTTCCAGCCAGTCCGCCGAGACTTCGCCTTCCTGGTGGACGCCGCCACTCCCGCCGACGCCGTGCTGCGCGCCGCCCGCGGCGCCGAGCGCACCCTGATCGCCGCGGCCAGCGTGTTCGACATCTATGCCGGCGAAAATGTGCCGTCCGGGCAGAAATCCGTGGGCGTCGAGGTCGTATTCCAACCACGGGAACGCACCCTGACAGAAGCGGAGATTGACACCGCCTCTACCAAGGTGGTCGCGGCCGTAACCAAGGCGACGGGTGGCGCCCTCCGATGACAACCCATGCCGCCCACCCGCCCCGCAACGACCGTCATTGCGAACCGCAGGCGGCGTGGCAATCCAGCAGCCGCGCAGCGTCCATCGTCAATCGCCGCGGCGCCGAACGCCTCGCAATGACGCCGGGTCGGATAACCCAGAGTGTCCTGACCCTGGCCTTGCTTGCCCACCCTGCCCTGGCGGCCGAGGCATGGGAGGGTGTCTATGACTGCCCCCAGGGCCGCACCGGGCTAACCCTAACACTGGAGCCAGCGGACACCGGCGTCACCGCCCTGTTCCACTTCTACGCCGACCCCAGCAATCCCGGCGTCCCCGAGGGCTGCTTCGCCATGTCCGGCACCCTGGACCCCGGCACCGGGCGGCTAGAGCTGCGGGCAGAGCAATGGCTGCTGCGGCCCTACAACTACTACACCGTGGATCTAACGGGCTGGGTCAGCCCCGACCGGCAGCGCCTCCAGGGTGAAATTCCCAGCCCCGGCTGCACCGTATTCGACCTCAGCCGCACGGTCCGCCCCGTCCACGTCCCTCCGCCGCCCTGCCGTCCCGGCAGCGCCCTCGTTTCATAGAGCAGATCGCAGTCGGTCCGGACGCACCGCGACCGAACTCGACTGCAAGTCTCTGCTCGCAAACAAAAAAGCTAGATCGGCTTACATCCAGTCAGGACACAAGCCGATCTAGCCACGATAGCTGACTTTTCACCCGCAACCGCTTACATCTGCGGTCATGACCGACACCCCGCTCCACCTCATCCGCAACTTCTCCATCATCGCCCACATCGACCACGGGAAGAGCACCCTGGCCGACCGCCTGATCCAAACCTGCGGCGGGCTGACGGACCGCGAGATGACCAGCCAGGTCCTCGACAACATGGACCTGGAGAAGGAGCGCGGCATCACCATCAAGGCGCAGACCGTCCGCCTCGCCTACAAGGCGCATGATGGCCTGACCTACCAGCTCAACCTGATGGACACGCCGGGCCACGTGGACTTCGCCTACGAGGTCAGCCGGTCGC
>CAXTCI010000038.1:21083-32762 GCA_964242325.1 uncultured Acetobacteraceae bacterium | reverse complement strand
TCCCGTCGAGATACGCTTGTTCCGTGCCAACGACCGGAAGCCTGCTCTGGCAGAAACGTTTTGGCAGGCTGTCTCGCGTCAGTCCCCAGTCGGGTGAACGCCCGCTCTGATCCTGCGCAACCCCTTGCCGAATGCCTGTACTCCTTCACATGCGGCCGAAGCCAGCACAGCAGAACGCGCCGCCGCCCCTGCGCCAGACGACGATGGCGCTGGACGGCAAGAGCCTATGGGGGATGACAGCGGTCGAGCGCGACGCGGCGGTCGGCGCCCTAGCCAGGTTGTTGTTGGAAGCGGCTGGCATGCCGGCAAAGGAGGCCCACGATGACCGCGGCTGACGTCCTGCCGGCGTCGGTGCTGCGCCGCCGGGCGGTGGCCCACGTGCGGCAGTCCAGCCAGTTGCAGATTCAGGCCAACCTGAAGGCAGGCGGCGCCGGTATGCCCTGGTCGAGGTCGCGCGCCAGCACGGCTTCCACGACGTCGAGGTGATCGACGACCTGAGCCGGTCCGCGCATTGCCTCATCCAGATTGTCGCGCAATCTGGACCGCGGCGAAGCGTTGCGGTCGCCGCCATGACGTTCAGCCCCAGAGGGGCAGCGGCCCTCGTCTCACGGCTCGAGTATATGGCGGATTTATGCTGCGAGGCTCCTCTGCACATCGAACGCTTACTCGCGATCCCTTAACTTTCGATGGGATCAGGGCGGTGAACAGGCCCGCCGCACCTGTCTCCCTTGGTGCCACAACGGGCCATGGCCAGCCCGCATGCCAGGCCAGCACCGCCTCAAGACCCCGTCCCGCGTCAGGAGCCGCCCAGTGCCCCACAATGCCCTCCTCGCTGCCGGGCCGGCAGCAACGCTGCTCCAAAGCGACATCCCGGAGACCGGCTCCGGTATGACGGATGCTGGGTCTGTCGCTCTCGGGGAAGGCATGGGCGGCGGCGCCATCCCGACTGGACCAGGTGTGCCGAACCCCTTGCGCGCGACTGCGCGTGCCAAGCTCCAGGTTGCGCCGCACGATCCCCTTCAGTACCTGCCCAGCCGCTCGACGGCTGTGACCCGGCCTGGTGTTTGCTGCCCGGTCCCGCATCGTCCATGCGACGCCATGCTTGCGAACATCACACGGGACCGTGACGGGATGCCGGCTCTCGATCCACTGCGCCCGCTGATGCCGTCTGATCAAACCCAGCCGGCGGTGTTGGCCGCAGATGGCCCGCTGTGCCCTGGACGGACACGGCATCACGGTGTCCTGTGTTACGCGTCCGGCCTGGCCTTTTGGTGACGCAGCCCTTGTCCATGACCCAACCCAATGCCCATGACGGCTATCGCAAGGCGCTGCGCTACGGTGCGGCGTGCCGCAAAGCCTGTGCCTTTCCCATCGGGGACCACGAGCTTGCGCTGCGTTGGGCCGGCCTTGCACGGCCAAGAGGATACCGGGTGTCCGTGGCGGTGGATGGGGATCATGGCGGGGAGCTGATCCTGGTCCACCTGCCAGGCCAGCAGCCGCCTGCCTTTGCGATCCAGGCCCTGGACGCCACGGTCCAGTTGATTGACTGCCTGGGCTTGACGATGCGCTTTCCCACGCTGCTCGACGCGCTGCTGGCAATGGCGCCGATCCCGGGGCCGCGCAGGGGGGAGCTGCTCCATGGCGCCAAGCCGCCTTGCATCGCCGGTTTGCCGGACATCCTGACGCGGCCCCAGCCTTGCGTCCCGCGCCACGCCGCCGACGTGGCACGCGCGGCACTTCACCGCGTCTGGAAACTTGCGACATGCTGCAAACGCCAACGCACGTCCGGATGACGGCCGGACTGGTGCCGGTGAAGGACATGGCGGGCGATGCAGGGAGCCATTCGCGCCGGACCCGCAGCCAGCCGGGCTCTCATCCAACATCGCGAGACCCGCCGGTTTGGCGCACGAACCCGCGCCATTCCAGGCGGCGAAGTCCGCCGGCACGTTGGAACGCCTGCAGATCCCGCCCAAGCAGGTCGGCGTGCCGGACACCTAAGCAGCCTTGCGGCCGGTCACACAGATCGCTTGTGGCCATGCCAAGCGGTGCAAGCCTGCTTCCCTTTTCAGCTGTGCGCAAACCCCCAAAGGGTGCTGCGTCCAAGCCCCAATGCCTGCTGCCCACTGACCGGCCTACCTGGCTTGTCCCCCGAAACACCTTGCAGATGGTTGCATCCCGTTGACCCAAGCTGAACCGTTGGTATCCAGCCTCGCCGGCCATGGCGCCGGGCGCCTGGCCGCCGTGCACATTGACACCTACAATGCCGAGCTGCGCGACGAAGCCGGCTTCATCGGCGACCGCGCAAGCGGGCGGGCGTTTCGCGCCATCCTGGACGACATGCGGGAGCGTGTGAGCCAGGTTGACGATGATCCGGTTGGGGATGTGCCCAGCAGGGACATCAGCAAGAAGAAGCTCGACCACCTGCTGCTGGACGGCGACCCGGAGGCCGCCGGCGTGCTCATCGGCGCAATCGAGGAATTCGCCCAGGAGTTCGCGACCGTGATCGGCCGTTTCCTGCGGCTGGACGACTGGCAGGGCACCCAGCGGATCGTCGTCGGCGGAGGATTGCGCGCCAGCCGTATCGGCGAGCTTGCCATCGGCCGCACGTCGGTGATCTTGAAAGGCACCGGGCATGACATCCAGTTGGCGCCGATCCGGCACGACCCGGACGAGGCGGGCCTGATCGGGTGCATCCACCTGGTGCCGTCCTGGGCCTTTTCGGGCCATGACGGCATCCTGGCCGTGGACATCGGCGGCTCCAACATCCGGGTCGGGATCGTCGAGCTCAACCTGCGCAAGGCTCCCGACCTGTCGCGGAGCACGGTCTCAGCGTCCGAGCTGTGGCGCCACGCAGATGATGACCCTGACCGGGAGGACGCCGTCGGACGGATGGCCAGCATGCTGCAGTCGGCGATCAAGCGCGCCGGTAAGCAGGGCCTGAGCCTGGCCCCGTTCATTGGGGTTGGCTGCCCAGGCTTGATCCGGGAGGATGGGTCAATCAAGAAGGGTGGCCAGAACCTGCCCGGTGACTGGGAGCATAAGAGCTTCAACGTGCCGCAGCTTCTGCACCGGGCAATCCCCACCATTGCCGGACATGAGACCGTGGTGCTGATGCATAACGACGCGGTCGTGCAGGGCTTGAGTGAGGCGCCGTTCATGCGGGACGTGGAGCGCTGGGGCGTGATGACCATCGGCACCGGGCTGGGCAACGCCCGCTTCACCAATCGGACCTCCGGCCAGGAGTAGGCTGGGGCTATCCTTGCACATCGGGACCAGACGCTGAACGGCGACCATGGAACTGCGGCGCTGGCCGGGCCCAGGATAGGTTATCCGGCTAGGTCGAACCTTGCCGGCAGCGCCTCGAAGGCGCCGTGGCGGCGGACGGTCTGGGCTGCCGCACACTGCGCAGCGGCGATGGCATCCTGCGGCTCCAGTCCACGGGCCAGTGCCGATGCCAGCACGCCGCAGAACGCATCACCGGCGCCGCTGCTATCCACTGGCTCGCCAGTGCTGTCCACCGGCTCGCCGGTGCTGTTCACCGGCTGCGAAGCCGGGACCGGGTAGTGGCCGCCTGGCGCGGCCACGCATCCCCCTGCACCCAACGTCACCACCGCAAGCCGCGGCCCCATTGCGGCCAAGCCGGTGGCGGCCTCGTTCCCCTGCTGGCCAGTGATCTCTCTGGCTTCGACGGCATTGGCGACCACGCCCCAGCACTCCGCCAGGACCGGCTGCACCGGCCAGCGCAAAGGGGCGGTGTTCAGCAGCACCCGCGCCCCACCCAGCCGGCCCATGCGGGCCGCGGCGACCGTCGCAGCTTGGCTCAGGTTGCCTTGCAGCAGCAGGACGTCGCCAGGCCGGCATCCCGCGGCAAAGCTTTCGGCCTCCACGGCCGGCAGCGCGTCGGCGCAGGCGCCAGAAGTGACGATGCAGTTCTCGCTGTCGGCTGCCACCAGGAGCAGGGACACGTCGGTGGGCGGTCCTGGACGTGGCAGGTGCAGCGCCGCGAATGGCTCGGCCCGCAACCGGTCCTCCACATACCGGCCGTCGGCGTCGTCGCCGAGAGGCGCGCAGAACTGCACCTCCATCCCGGTACGCGCGGCCATGACCGCCTGGTTCAGCCCCTTGCCGCCCGGCGCGCGCCGCAGGGCGCCGCCTACGAGCGTTTCGCCGGGCTGCGGCAGGCGGGGGAGGGGAATGGACAGGTCAATGCCGGCGTTGCCGAGCACCAGGACGCGTCCGTACGGAGGGGGCATGGCCAAATGCACCACGCGGCCGCGCATCCCTGCAACCCGGGTTGACCTGCACGCGCCGGCCCGTGACACTTCCGCCATGCCACCGCAAGCCCTTCGATGCGCACCTTCGCCGGACGCTTGATCGCACTGGTCCCGGTGCTGCTGGGGCTGTCCGTGCTCACCTATACGCTGCTGGCGATGGTGCCCGGCGACCCCGTCATCACCCTGCTCGGGCTGGAAGCCACGCCCGAGAGCATCGCGACGCTGCGCACCCGCTACATGCTGGACCAGCCGCTGCCGCTGCGGTTCCTGTCCTGGCTCGGCCACGCGGTGACAGGCGACCTGGGCCGCTCCATCCAGACGGGGCGGCCGGTGCTGGCGATGGTGGGCACGGCGCTGGTACCGACGCTGCAACTGGCCGGGGCGGCGCTGCTGGTGTCGTTGGCGATCGCGCTGCCGGCGGGGGTGGCGGCTGCGACGCGGCGGGGCCGTGCAGCGGACGCGGCGGCGTCGCTCGCGGCGCTGGCCGGGCTGTCGCTGCCGAGCTTCTGGCTGGGCATCCTGCTGATCCTGGCCTTCTCGATCCGGTTTCCCCTGCTGCCCAGCTCCGGCTACGTCGGGTTCACCGAGGCGCCGCTGGACGCCCTGCAGCACCTGGTCCTACCGGCCCTGACCCTCGGCGCCGCGCTGGCTGCGGCGACCATGCGGATGACGCGCGGCGCCATGCTGGACGTGCTGCCGGCCGAGTTCATCCGCACCGCCCGCGCCAAGGGGCTGCACGAACGCCGGGTCGTATGGCGGCACGCCCTGCGCCCGGCGCTGGCGCCGGTGGTGACGCTGGTGTGCCTGCAGCTCGGTCAGTTGCTGGGCGGCGTGGTGGTGACGGAAACGGTGTTCGCCTGGCCGGGCATCGGCAAGCTGATCGTGGACGCCATCTTCGCCCGCGACTTCCCGGTGGTGCAGGGGGCGATCCTGGTCACGGCCACCTTGTTCGTCCTGATGAACGTGGCCGCTGACATGCTGCTGCTGGCCATTGACCCGCGTGCCCGGGCGGAGGCTTGAGCGCGTCGGCCCGCCTGGGCGGCGGACGCGGCCTGTTTGGGCTGGCGCTGGTGATGCTGGTCCTGGCCGCAGTGGCATTTGGCCCGGCGCTGTCGCGCTTCGACGCGGACCGGCCGGACTTCGCCGCCACCTTGGCGCCGCCGTCCCCGGCCCACCTGCTGGGCACGGACGACCTGGGCCGGGACATCTTGGCCCGCATCCTCGGCGGCGGCTGGGTCAGCCTACTGGTAGCGCTCGGCGGCGTGGGCGGCGCGGCGCTGCTGGGCGCGCCCCTGGGGCTGGCCTGCGGCTTTCTGGGCGGCTGGCTGGACCGGACCGCCATGCGCGGCGTGGACGTGCTGCTGGCCTTCCCCGGCATCCTGCTGGCACTCGGCATCACCGCGGCGCTGGGCGCGTCGGCGGCGACGGTGGCGCTGTCGGTTGCCGTGGTGAACCTGCCGGTGTTCGCCCGCATCGCCCGTGCCCAGGCCGTCAGCCTGCGCCGGCTCGACTTCGTCACCGCCGCCCGCGCCGTGGGCCGGACCGAGGGCGGCATTCTGCTGCGCACCGTGGCGCCGAACGCGCTGTCGCCCGTGCTGGTGCAGGGCACCGTGCTGCTTGCCGCGGCCATCCTGACCGAAAGCTACCTGTCCTTCCTGGGACTGGGCGTGCAGCCGCCGACGGCAAGCTGGGGCAACATGCTGCGCGACGCCACGGGTTTCCTGGACCAGGCGTGGTGGATGGCCTGGTTCCCCGGGCTGGCCCTGTTCCTGGTGGTGCTCGGCTTCAACCTGCTGGGGGACGGACTGCGCGACGGCCTGGACCCCCGCCTCGCCCGACTTTGAAGGAGGCCGAATGCCCAGCCTGACCCGGCGAACCCTTTTTGCTGCCCCGGCCCTGCTCGCCGCGGCTGGACCGCCCGGACGAGCGCTGGCGCAGAGCACCCGTATCCTCGGCGTCGGTGTCGTATCCGACCCGGTGACGCTCGACCCCGCGTTTTCCGCCTCGTTCTTCGAGAACGCGGTGATGTACAACCTGCACGAATCTCTCCTGGTTGCGGCCCCGGACGGTGCGGTCCAGCCGGGCCTCGCCACCCACGCCAGCCCGGAACCGCTGCGCCATGTCCTGACTTTGCGGGACGGGCTGACCTTCCACGACGGCACGCGGCTGGATGCCGCCGCGGTCAAGGCCAACCTGGACCGCTACCTGGACCCGGCGACTGCCAGCATACGCAAGGCGGATTTCGGTCCGCTGCAGGAGGTCGCCGTCACCGGACCGCTCACGGTGGAGCTGCGCCTGTCCGCCCCCTACGCGCCGCTGCCGCTGGTGCTGACCAATCGCGCCGGCATGATGGTCTCCCCAGACGCGCTGCGCCGGCTGGGTCCCGACTTCGCGACCCAAGCCGTCGGCTGCGGCGCCTACAAGTTCGCAAGCTGGACCAAGAACAGCGAATTGGTGCTGGAGCGCTTCGACGGATACTGGCGCGAGGGTGCCGGAGGCTTCGACCGCCTGGTGTTCCGCCCCATCCCCGATGAAACGGTACGGCTGGCCAACCTGCGGAGCGGCACCCTGCAACTGGTGGACGCCGTGCCGCCGCAGGCGGTGGCCGGGCTGGCGCGGGAGGCCGGGCTGCGGGTGTCGCAGATGCCTGGCCTCGGTTTCAACGCCTGGTCGCTGAACACCACGCGCAAGCCGTTCGACGACCCGCGGGTGCGCCGCGCCTTCGTGGCGGCGGTGGACCCGGAGGTCGTGCAGCGCGTGGTGTATTTCGGCACCGGCCGCGTCGCGCATGGGCCGTTGTCGCCCGCAGTCGCCTGGGCCTTCGACAAGGACTTCGCCCCGCCGGGACACGACCCTGCGCGGGCGAAGGCCCTGCTGGCGGAGGCCGGCGCGGCCACCCCGCTGCCCCTGACCATCACCGTCACCAACTCGCCGCAGATGGTGCGCATTGCCCAGGTCGCGCAGGCGCAGGCGAACGAGGCCGGGTTCCGGGTGGACGTGCGGCAGGTGGACCCGTCCAGCCTCATCACCGTGTTGCGCCAGCGCGACTTCGACATCTGCATGTCGCCCTGGAGCGGGCGTTACGATCCCGACGGCAACATGTTCTTTTATTTCAGCAAGGGCGGTCCCAACAACTTCCCGGGCTATGATGACGCCGAGGTCACGGGATGGCTTGCCGAGGCGCGGACCGCCACCGACCCGGCAGCGCGCGTCCAACTGTATCACCAGGCCCAGCGCAAGCTGGCGGAGGACGCACCAATGCTGTTCCTGCACTTCGACGCCATCATCCAGGCCAGCAGCGCCCGGCTGAGCTGGACGCAGTATCCGGACGCCGTGTTCCGCCTGCATGACGCAAGGATGTCCTGACCATGGCTCGCAAGCGCATCCTGCTGGCCGGCGAAAGCTGGGTCAGCGCCGCGACGCACTACAAGGGGTTCGACGCCTTCGGCTCCGTCACCTACCACCGCGGCGCCGACGGCTTCATCGCGGCGCTGCGGGACCTGCCGTTCGACATCGTGCACATGCCGGCGCACGTGGCGCAGGCGGACTTCCCGTCCACGATGGAGGCGCTGCGCGAGTATGACGCCGTGCTGCTGAGCGACATCGGCGCCAACACGCTGCTGCTGCACCCGGAAGTCTGGCTGCACTCCCGCCCCTTCCCGAACCGCTTGCGACTGCTGGCTGACTGGGTGGCGGAGGGCGGAGGCATGGGCATGATCGGCGGCTACCTGAGCTTCCAGGGCATCGACGCCAGCGCCCGGTTCCGCGCAACGCCGGTCGAGGCGGCGCTGCCGGTCACGATCCATCCCTGGGACGACCGGATCGAGGTGCCGGAGGGCTTCCGCGCCGCGCCGCCGGCCGGGGAGCAGCCGCTGCTGGCCGGCGTTCCAGGGGACTGGCCGATCATGCTGGGCCTGAACGAGGTGGTGGCGAAGCCCGGCGCCACCGTGCTCGCATCCGGTCCGGACGGCCATCCGCTGCTGGTGTCCGGCACCCACGGCGCCGGGCGCACCCTGGCCTGGACCACCGACATCGGCCCGCACTGGCTGCCAGACGCCGCGCTGGCCTGGCCCGGATTCGTGCCGCTGTGGCGCAACTTGCTGGGCTGGCTTGCGGGGTAGCGCCAAGCAGGTCCCAGTGAAAAGCAGGCGCCTGGTGAGAAGCCGGCGGCCCCGTCATGCTCGGCTCGACACGGCCAGGGCGGAAGACGCGGTCCTTGACGCCATAGCCGCCAGGCCCTGAAAGTATGGACTTAACGCCACGGGGAGTTGCGGTCATGGCGGTTTCAATTGGACGGCGCGCGGCGGCGGCGGGCCTGGCGACGGTGGCGGCAGGACTGGCGGGCAGGGCCGCGGCGCAGCAGCAGCCGACCTTTGCGCTCGTGCAGGTCAACCAGCAGGCGCTGTTCTTCAACCAGATGAACGCGGGCGCCACCCAGGCCGCGCAGCGTGCCGGGGCGAAGCTGGTCATCTTCAACAGCAACGACAGTCCGCAGGCGCAGAACGACGCTATCGAAACCTATGTCCAGCAGAAGGTGGCCGGCATCATCGTCTGCGCCATAGACGTGAACGGGGTGGTGCCGGCGGTGCAGGCCGCCGCCGCCGCCGGCATCCCGGTGGTGGCCGTGGACTCCATCCTGCCTGCCGGGCCGCAGAAGGCGCAGATCGGCGTGGACAACTCCAAGGCCGGCGCAATGCTGGGCGAAGCGTTCCTGGCGGACGTCAAGTCCGCGATGGGCGGGCACGCGACCCTGGGTGTGGTCGGCGCGCTCAACAGCTTCATCCAGAACGTCCGGCAGAAGGGGTTCGAGGACGTGGTCAAGGCCGATCCATCGGTTCGGATGGCCGGGGTGGTGGATGGGCGCAACGTGCAGGACAGCGCCCTCTCGGCGGCCGAGCAGCTCATCACCGCCAATCCCAGCCTGAATGCGATCTATGCGACCGGGGAGCCGGCCCTGCTGGGCGCCGTTGCCGCGGTGCAGAGCCAGGGCAAGCAGGACAGCATCAAGGTGTTCGGCTGGGACCTGACGGCACAGGCCATAGCCGGCATCGACGCGGGCTTCGTGGTCGCGGTGATCCAGCAGGACCCGGCCGCAATGGGCGTCGCCGCGGTGGACGCGCTGGTCAAGCTGCATGGCGGCGGCACGGTGCAGCCGCAGATCGCGGTGCCCGTCACCATCGTCACCAAGGCGAACGTCGAGCCATATCGCGCCGTATTCCGCTAGCGGCGCGGCCATGCCGGCGCCGCTGGTCGAACTGCGCGGCATACGCAAGTCCTATGGCTCCATCGAGGCGTTGCGCGGCGTGGACTTGGACCTGCACGCCGGCGAATGCCTGGGCCTGGTCGGCGACAACGCGGCCGGCAAGAGCACGCTGACCAAGGTGCTGGCCGGCACCGTCATCCCCGACGCCGGCAGCATCAGCCTGGATGGGCGGCCGCTGCCCTTCGCCGGCCCGGCTGCCGCGCGGCGGCTGGGGATCGAGATGGTCTATCAGGATCTCGCCCTGTGCGACTCCGTGGACGTGGCCGGCAACCTGTTCCTCGGCCGCGAGGTCACCCGCCGCGGCCTGTTGGACGAGGATGTGATGCGGGCGCAGGCGCGCGCGATGCTGGACCGGCTGGGCATACGCATCCCACGCCTGTCGGCGCCGGTCGCCGGGCTGTCGGGCGGGCAACGTCAAAGCATCGCCATCGCCCGCGCCGCGGCGTTCGGCCCGCGGGTGCTCATCATGGACGAGCCGACATCCGCACTGGCCGTCGGCGAGGTCGAGGCGGTGCTGGCGCTCATCAACAGGGTCAAGGCCGGGGGCGTCGCCGTCGTGCTCATCACGCACCGGCTGCAGGACCTGTTCCGCGTGTGCGACCGCCTGGCGATCATGTACGAGGGCCGCAAGGCCGCCGAGCGCACGACCCGCGGCACGGGGCTGGAGGAGCTGGTGCGGCTCATCATGGGCGAGGGTGTGGCCGCTTGAGCGAGGCATCCCATCGGGACGCCCGGCACTGGGGCGACTGGGCGGCCGGCCACGCCCAGGTCCTGTCCATCGCACTATTCCTGTTGCTGGCCTGCGCCCTGTTCGGGCTGGGAACCGAGGCGTTTCTCAGCGAGGGCAACCTGCTCAACCTGCTGCGGCAGGCCGCGCCGAGTCTGATCGTGGCGGTGGCCATGACCTTCGTGATCACCACCGGCGGCATAGACCTGTCGGTCGGGTCCACTGTTGCGCTGACCAATGCCCTGGCCGCGCTGGTGCTGGCGGCCGGGGTGCCTTGGCCGCTGGCTGCAGCCGGCATCCTGCTGGCAGGCGCCTGCATCGGCGCGGTTCAGGGCTGGTTCGTGGCGGTGCAGGGCATCCCGTCCTTCATCGTGACGCTGGCCGGGTTGTCGGCGCTGCGTGGCGCGGCGCTGCTGCTGACCCAGGGCTACTCCATCCCGATCGCGCCCGGCGCCTTCACGGCGATCGGACGCGGCTGGCTGCTCGGCGTGCCGGTGCCGGCGATGCTGGCGCTGCTTGCGGCGGCGGCGGGCTTTGTCGTGCTGCGTCGGACCCGCTATGGCCGCCAGGTCACGGCCACAGGCGCCAACACGGAGGCTGCGCGCCGGGTTGGGATGCCGGTGCGGCGCGTCATTGGCTCGGTGTATGCCGTGTCGGGCGCCGCGTCGGCGCTGGCCGGGCTGGTCATCGCCGCACGGCTCGGGTCCGGCTCGTCCAATGCGGCTGTTGGGTTCGAACTGGACGTGATCGCCGCCGTGGTGCTGGGCGGCACTTCGCTCGCCGGCGGGCGCGGCTCGGTCCTGGGCACCGTGCTTGGGGCGCTGACCATCGCGGTCATCGGCAATGGGCTGATCCTGGCGCATGTGTCGCCGTTCTTCACCCAAATCCTGACCGGGGCGATCATCCTGCTGGCCGTTTGGCTCAACACCCGGCTGTTCAACCGCGCGCCTCGCAGGGGCTAGGAGCCATATCATGCTATCTGAGGCGCATGTCCGCTCGGGCCAGGTGATGACCGTGCTGGGTCCGGTTCCAGCGGGGGATCTCGGCCCCACGCTGATGCACGAGCACCTGCTGAACGACTGCCGCTGCTGGTGGAACCGCCCGGAGCAGCCGGACCGGCAGCACCTCGCCACCGCCCGCGTGTCCGCGTCCATCCTGGGCGAGCTGCGGATGGACCCCTTCGTGTGCCTGGACAATTGCACGCTGGACGACGAGGCCGCCGCAGTGGAGGAGCTGCGGCCCGCCACGGCGCTCGGCTGCCGCACCGTCGTGGACCCGACCTGCCGCGGCATCGGCCGCGATCCGGCGGCCCTGGTCCGCATCGCGCGTGAGACGGGGCTCAATGTCGTCATGGGCGCCGGCTACTACCTGCAAGCCTCCCACCCGCCGGAGTTCGCGGCGCTGTCGGTGCAGGA
>CAXTCI010000038.1:0-20983 GCA_964242325.1 uncultured Acetobacteraceae bacterium | reverse complement strand
GACCCCGCTCATACCGTGCTGTGCCACATGAACCCGTCCGGCGCCGATACGGAGTATCAGCACGGCTTGGCCCGGCGCGGCGCTTTCCTGGAGTATGACATGGTCGGCATGGACTACTGGTATGCCGACCAGGGCGTGCAGTGCCCGTCCGACGAGGAGAATGCCAAGGCGATCGCCGGGCTGGCGGAGGCCGGGCACCTCGGCCAGGTGCTGCTGTCGCAAGACGTGTTCCTGAAGATGATGCTGACCCGGCATGGCGGCTTCGGATACGCCTACGTCCAACGGCACTTCCTGCCGCGGCTTGGCCGGATGGGCCTGAGCCAGGCGGAGCTGGACAGGCTGATGATCGCAAACCCGCGCCGGGTGTTCGACGCAGCCGCCTGACCCGGCGGTCCCCAGGAACTGGCGCGGCCTGGCAGCGATGCCAACCAAAGGAAGCAGCATGGCCTCTCAGCATCCCATTCCGTCCCGCGCGGCCACCTGCTTTCCTGGCGGATCATGGCAGCGCAAGGCACCGTCCGAACTGGGCATTGATCCGGCCGCGCTGGATGAGGCGGTCCGCTTCGCCATCGCGAGCGAGACCAAGGCGCCGCGCGACCTGGTGGTGAACCACTATCAAACATTCGGGCGCGAGCCGTTCGGCGACGCCATCGGGCCGATCAAGGAGCGGGCGGCGCCCAACGGGCTGATCATCCGGCACGGCTGCATCGCCGCAGAATGGGGCAACCCGCACAGCATAGACATGACGCACAGCGTGACGAAAAGCCTGCTGTCCAGCGTCGTCGGCGTCGCAGTTGACCAGGGACTGATCCGGAGCGTCCACGACAGGGTCCGGGACTACGTGCCGCCGATACAGCCGTATAACCCGGCGCCGGCTGGCAACAAGTCCGACCGCCTGGCGGACTCCGGCCTGCTGTTCCCCTTTGACAGCCCGCACAACCGGACCATCACCTGGGACAACCTGCTGCGGCAGACCAGCGATTGGGAGGGCGTGCTGTGGGGCAAGCCCGATTGGGCCGACCGTCCGGACGAGGATGCGGCGGGGTGGGCGACCCGTGCGCGCCACACGCCTGGCACCACCTACAAATACAACGACGTCCGCACCAACGCACTGGCGCTCGCGGCGCTCAACGTTTGGCGGCGGCCCCTGCCGCAGGTGTTGAAGCAATACGTCATGGACCCTATCGGCGCGTCCAACTGCTGGCGTTGGTTCGGCTACGAGAACTCCTGGATCGTGCTGGACGGCGCCCCGGTGCAGTCGGTGACGGGTGGGGGGCATTGGGGCGGTGGCGCCTACATCCACGCCTATGACCTGGCGCGCTTCGGCTACCTGACCCTGCGCGATGGCCGATGGGACGGACAGCAGGTGCTGTCGCGCGCTTGGGTGGACGCGGCCCGCACTCCGACGGCGCCGGAGCCGATCTATGGCTTCATGAACTGGTTCCTCAACACGGACCGGAAGCGGTGGCCGAGCGCACCGGCCACTGCGTTCGCGCACGTGGGGAACGGCACGAACCTGGTTTATGCCGATCCGGAGCACGACCTGGTCGCCGTGGTCCGCTGGATTGATGGCGAGGCGGTTGATGGCTTCCTCGGACGTCTTCTGGCGGCAGTCGGGGCGGGGTAGCGGGCCCCTACCAGCGGGGCGGCACAAGGGAGCAGCAGCAACGGGCGGCATGGACGCCTGGCATCGTTCTTGCTGAGATGCTGGGCACGACGCCGCCACTGCTCGGCGAGGCGCCACTATTTAGGGATCTTGGCCCATGCGACCGAACACCTGGCTCTCCTGTGCGCTGATAGCTGCGGTGGCGACATTGGCCGGCGCACCGCCAGCGGCTGCACAGAGATCCGCCGACACGCTCCGCATCACCTGGCGCGATGCGATCCCGGACGTTGATCCCTATTACAACTCGCTGCGCACCGGCATGGTCGTCGCGTTCCAGGCGTTTGACTGCCTGATCTACCGCGACCCGGAAACCCTGGAGATGAAGCCCGCGCTTGCGACGTCGTGGCGTCAGGTGGACGAGACCACGCTTGAGTTTACCTTGCGGGAGGGCGTCACGTTCCAGAACGGCGACCCGTTCACCGCGGATGACGTGGTTTACACGATCAACACCATCATTGGCGACAAGCAGGTCTCGATTCCCAGCTACTATACCTCGTTTGCCGGGGCGGAGCGGATTGATGACCATCACGTGCGCATCAAGCTGACGGGCGTGTCCCCGGCTGCGATGGAATACCTGGCGATGGTGACGCCAATCTGGCCGAAAGCCTATCGCGAGAAGGTCGGCGCCGACGCGTTCGGCCGTGCGCCGGTCGGCACCGGCCCCTACCGGATCACCAAGGTGGACGGCACCACCGAGATCGACTTGGAGCGTTACGACGGCTATTATGCCGGCAGCCCCAAGGGCCGCCCCGCCATCCGGTTCATCAAGATACATGAGGTGCCGGACGCCACGACCGAGATGACGGAGCTGCTGGGCGGCCGGGCCGACTGGATTTGGGGCTACAACGCCGACCAGTTCGCCAACATCTCCCGCAGCCCGATGCTGCAGGCCCAGCGCTACGGCATCATGCGCGTGCATTTCATGACCCTGGACGGCGCGGGCCGCAGCGGCGCGGACAACCCGTTGACCCGGCCGAAGGTGCGGCAGGCGATCATCTCCGCCGTTGACCGCGCGACCATGGCCCGGCAACTGATCCAGGGCGGGTCCCAGGTCATAGACACCCCGTGCTTCCCGACCCAGTTCGGCTGCGACGTGTCAGCCGCCGTCAAGTATCCCTACGACCCCGCAAGGGCGAAGCAGCTCCTGACCGAGGCCGGATACCCCACAGGCTTCAGCACGACGCTGGTGACCTACTCCCCGCCGCAGATTTCTGCCGCGGTGCAGAACTACCTCAAGGCCGTTGGGATTGACCTCCGCATCCAGCAACTGCAAGTCGGGGCGGCCGTGCAGCAAGCAGAGGCCGGTAAGGCGCCGCTGTATGCCGGCAGTTGGGGCAGCAACTCGATCAACGACGCGTCGGCGTTCATGCCGTACTTCCTCGGTGGCGGCCTGGACGACTACGCGCGCGATCCGGACGTGCAGAAACTGCTGCAAGACGCCGGCGCGACCGACAACCCGGCGGCGCGACAAAAGTATTTCAGCGACGCCATCCGGCTGGCCACGGAGCGGGCGCTTTTCATGCCCCTGTTCAGTGACGTGCGGTATGTCGCCTATTCCAAGCAGCTCAACTTCCAGGGCTTTCAGGACGACGTGCCGCGCTTCTACCTGTCCACCTGGAAGTAGCGTTCGAGCGTCCAGTCATCAGACGCGGAGTCCCTGTGGGTTTACAGGCTGGATCGGCGCAGCGTCGTCCGCCATGACCGGCGCGTGGTCATACCAACGGCCCTTCGCACTGACCTTTACGTTGCCGAGCCATCATTGCGAGCCGCTTGCGACGCGGCAATCCAGAGCCGTCAGCACGGTCTTTGCCGTCGAGGATTGCCGTGTCGCTGCGCTCCTCGCAATGACGGAGACGGTCAGAGCGAAGGGCGTTTGGTATCAGGCCAGCAGGCACTCGACGAGGCGGCCATCACGCCTGATGCCATCGGGCATCGTCACTCCGCAGGCCTCGACCGCCTGTGGGCAGCGTGGGTGGAAGCGGCACCCCAGCGGGATGTTCGCCGGGTCAGGATAAGTGTCGCCCAGCCCGACGTCGGGAATGCCAAGCGCCGGATCGGGCGTCAGGACGGATGCGAGCAGCGCCTTGGTATAAGGGTGGCCCGGGCTGCGGAACAGGTCTTGGACCGGCGCCTGCTCCACCACCCGGCCCAGGTACATCACCGCAACCTCGGTCGCGATGTGCTCGACGACGGCGAGGTTGTGACTGATGAACAGGTAGGTCAGCCCGAACTCCTGCCGCAGGTCCACCAACAGGTTCAGGATCTGCGCCTGCACCGACACGTCAAGCGCGCTGGTCGGCTCGTCGCACACAACGATGCGGGGATGCAGCACGAGCGCCCGGGCAATGGCCACGCGCTGACGCTGCCCGCCGGAAAGCTGGGCTGGCGTGCGGGCGGCCATCTCGGGGGAGATGCCGACCCGCTCCAGCATCGCCATGACGCGGTCGTCCCGCTGCCGCGCCGGCAACTTGCCCTGCGCCAACAGGGGCAGGCCGACGATGTCGCGGATGCGATGGCGCGGGTTCAGGGAGGAGAACGGGTCCTGGAACACCGGCTGGATCAGCCGCGCACGCTCCTGGCGGTCCATGCCGGCCAGGCTGCGCCCGTCAACAAGGACTTCGCCGGAACTAGGTGGCAGCAGGCCGGTGATCAAGCGGGCCAGCGTGGACTTGCCGCAGCCGGATTCGCCGACCACTCCCAGCACGTCGCCAGCCCGGACCGACAGCGTCACCCCGTCCACCGCCCGAACCGGGCGGCCCCGGGCCATCATGCCGCTCCGCTGCTGGAACTCGCGGCGGAGATCCCGGACCTCGATGGCGCAGGTCATGCCAAGGCCGCCTGCTGCCATCCCTGGGGCAGCCGGCAAAGGTAGGAGTGGTCGCCGCCGGCATCGCGCCACGGCACCGATGCGGCGCACTCCGGCATCGCCCAGGCGCACCTGTCCCGGAAGCCGCAGCCGGCGAAGCCCGGTGCGATCCGGGGCACGGTGCCGGGGATGCTCCCCAGCTTGTCGCCGCTCCGCACGCTGCCTGGCACGGGGATGCAGGCCAGCAGGCCCCGCGTATAAGGGTGCATCGGGGCGGAGAACACGGCGGGCACCGGCCCGCTCTCGATCACCTGGCCGGCATACATTACCGAAACCTGGTCCGCCATGCGGGCGACGATCCCGAGGTCGTGGGTGATCAGCAGCAGGGCCAGCCCAAGCTCCCGCTGCAACGATTGCAGCAGCCGCAGGATCTGCGCCTGCACCGTCACGTCCAGCGCCGTTGTCGGCTCGTCGGCGATCAGCAGCTCGGGGCCGCACATCAGCGACATGGCGATCATCACCCGCTGGCGCAGGCCGCCCGAAAGCTGGTGCGGATACTGGCCGAGCCGCATCCCCGGCGCTGTAATGCCCATGCGGCCAAGCAACTCGGCGGCCCGCTCCAGCGCCGGGCGCCGTCCACCGGGCCGGTGGCGCGCGAACACCTCGGCCATCTGCGAGCCGATGGTGTAGGCGGGGTTGAGGCTGGTCATCGGCTCCTGGAAGATCATCGCGATCTTGTCGCCGCGCAGCCGCGCCATCCCGCGCTCGGACAAGGGCAGCAGGTCCTGACCCTGGAAACGGATATGGCTGGCGGACCGGGTGGTCCCGCGCGGGAGCAGGTTCATCACCGACAGCGCGGACACCGACTTGCCGCAGCCGGACTCGCCGACGATGCAGTGGGTCTGGCCGCGCGCCACGTCGAGCGAAAGGCCGCGGACCGCCTCGGTACGCCCGCCGAAGGTCACGCGCAGATCGGCTATGCTCAGGACGGGCGCGGCACCGGGCATCATTCCCGCAGCTCCGTTCCCATGGCGCTCCGCAGGCCGTCGCCCAGCAGGTTGATGCCCAGCACCAGGACGACCAGCGCGACACCGGGGATGACGATCACCCAGGGGCTGAAGAACATGTATTCCTTGCCCTCGGCGATCATCAGGCCCCAGCTTGGCAGCGGCGGCGGCACGCCGAGGCCGAGGAAGGACAGGGCGGCTTCGAGCAGGATGGCGAGCGCCATCTCCAGCGTCGCCACGACGATCAGGTGCTGGACGATGTTGGGCAGTACTTCCCGCAGCAGGATGTAGCTGCGCGACGCTCCCGCGGCCTGGGCGGCGGCGATGTAGTCGAGGTTGCGGACCTGCATCGTGGCGGTCCGGGCGACTACAGCGAACCTGTCCCACAGCAGCAGCCCCAGCGTCAGGATCACCACGGTCAGCGAGCTGCCGGCCAGGGCCACCACCGTCAGCGCCACCAGGATGAGCGGGATGGACAGGCGGCAGGTGATCAGGAACATCACGGCGTCATCCACGCGGCCGCCATGGAAGCCGCCGATGATCCCCAGCGATATCCCGATTGCCCCGGACGCCAGGACGGTCAGCACGCCGATCAGCATGGAAATGCGGGTGCCATAAATCAGGCGCGAAAGGTAATCCCGCCCCAACTGATCCGTGCCGAGCAGGTGATCCCGCTGGCTGCCGTCCATCCATGCCGGCGGGACCAGCCGCATGTCGAGGTCCTGCGCGAACGGGTCGTGCGGCACCAGATGCGGTGCAAGGAGCGCAATCAGCAGCGCGCCGCCGACGATGAGCGCTCCCAGGAGCGTCGCGGCGTGACGCAGCCGCAGGAAGCGCCCCAGGGCGCGCATCGCGGCAAGGACGCTCATCCGCGCAGCCGTGGGTCGAGCAGCGCATTCATCATGTCCGCCAGGAGCGTCAGCCCGATGTAGATGACCGCCAGGAACAAAACCACGGCCTGCACAACCGGGAAGTCGTTCTTGATGATCGACTCCCACGCGAGGTAGCCCACGCCTGGCAGGGCAAAGACGGCCTCGATGACGACGGACCCGCCCAGCATGAAGCCAAGCTGCACCGCCGCGATCGAGACGACCGGCATCGCCGCGTTCCGCAAGGCATGCTTGAGGACGATCTTGGCGCGGCTCAGTCCCTTGGCCCGTGCGGTGCGGATGTAGTCCGCCGCCAGCGCGTCAATCATCCCGGACCGGGTCAGGCGCATCAGCGCCGGGATGGCCGAGAACGCCAGGACGACTGCCGGCATGACGTAGCCCTGCCAGGTATCCACGCCCGAAATCGGCAGCCATTGCAGGTCCAGCCCCAGCCAGATGATCAGCATCAGGCCCAGCCAGAAGCCCGGCACCGCCTGTCCCAGCAGGGCGACCAGCATGATGCCGCGGTCGGCGGCCGAGCCTTCCCGCGATGCCGCGAGGATGCCCAGGGGCAGAGCGGTCGCCAACGCGATGGCCAGGCCGGCAAGCCCCAGGGTCAGGGTGACCGGCAGCCTGTCGCGGATCAGGCCCCAGACCGGGACGTGGTAAAGGAACGACCGGCCCAGATCACCCTGGACGGCCTGCCCGGCCCAGTCCACGAATTGGGCGATCAGCGGCCGGTCAAGCCCATAGTTGCGCCGGATGATCTCGATGTCGGCTGCGCTGGCATTCGGGCCGCCGATGGATGCGGCCAAGTCCCCGGACAGCCGGGTTAGGATGAAGCTGACCACTAAGACTGTCAGGCATACTAGGGCAGCCAGCAACAGCCGTCGGGCAAGGAACCAGCGCATCCGCCAGCCCTACGATGCCGATCCGGCCCTCGCAAGGGATAGATGGGGATGCGGGATTGGGTTGTGCCAGCCGGCGGGGACGACCCTGCTGCTTGGAGCGGCCGATTGGCGTCGGGAACCGGCCCAGCGTTGGAGTTTGCAGCGCCGCAGCCGGTCCTGTCCCTGGGGCGTGCAGGGCTGCGCGTTTCGCCGCAACTACGTCGCCGTGCCGGAGGAGCTGCTGAGCCAGGTAAACATCGTGACCGGCGAAGCGCCGCGTGACCTGATCCGGGCGGAGATCGTCCACTTCGACACGACGGCAGGCGGGGCGGTGTTCGCCACGGGGTCCATCACCTTCCGCGGCAGCCTATCGCACGATGGCTACGGCAACCCGGTGTCGCGTATGCTGGGCAACGTGGTCCCACGCTTTGCCTCCTGACCTCTGCCGGACCGAAGAAGGACCTGCCATGACCCGCATCATCCAACGCAACCTGGCGGCAGCGCCCGACACTGCGGTTCGGGGTGAGGGCATCCGGCTGCACTTGGCAAGCGGCAAGGTGGTGATCGACGGCTCCGGCGGCGCGGCGGTGGCCAGCATCGGGCACGGCAACGTGCGGGTGGCCGCGGCCATGGCGGCGCAGGCCGGACGCATGGCCTACGCGCACACCGGCTTCTTCACCAGCGAACCCGCCGAGGCGCTGGCCGACCTGCTGCTGGATGACGAACCCGGCGGCCTCACCCACGCGTTCTTCGTCAGTTCCGGCTCCGAGGCGATGGAAGCCGCGCTCAAGCTGGCCCGGCAATACCACATCGAGCGCGGGCAGCCCGGCCGTACCCGCTTCATCGCCCGCCGGCAAAGCTACCACGGTACCACGCTGGGCGCCCTGTCGGCCGGCGGCCACATGGCCCGGCGGGCACCCTACGAACCCATGCTGAGCCAGGCGTTCAGCCGCGTGTCGCCCTGTTTCGCCTATCACGGCCAGGAGCCGGACGAGGACGATGCCGCCTATGCCGGGCGGCTGGCCGCGGAGCTGGATGCGGAGTTCCAGCGCCTTGGGCCAGACACCGTCGCCGCGTTCTGCGCCGAAACCGTGGTGGGTGCTGCTGCAGGGTGCGTGACGGCGGTGCCGGGCTACTTCGCCGCGATGCGCGCGGTATGCGACCGGCACGGCGCGCTGCTGATCCTGGACGAGGTGATGTGCGGTATGGGCCGCACTGGCAGCCTGCACGCCTGGGAGCAAGAGGGCATCGCGCCGGACATCCAGGCTGTCGCCAAGGGGCTGGGCGGGGGCTATGCGCCCGTCGGCGGCATCCTGGCAGCAGGGCGGGTGGTCGCGGCGCTGCGCGACGGCTCCGGCGGGTTCATGCACGGGCAAACCTACCAGGCCCACCCCGTCGCCTGCGCCGCCGCGCTGGAAGTGCAGCGCATCGTGGCAGAGGACGGGCTGGTGGCAGCCGCCGCCCGGCAAGGCAAGCATCTGGAACACCTGCTGGTGGAGCGGTTCGGCAACCATCGCGCGGTCGGCGACATCCGCGGGCGCGGCCTGTTCCAAGCGCTGGAGTTCGTGGCCGACCGCACCACCCGCACCCCGTTCGACCCGGCGCGCGGCATTGCCGAGGCGGTGAAGCAGGCGGCGCTGGACCGCGGGCTGGGCATCTACCCTTGCGTCGGCACGTTGGATGGCATGCGCGGTGACCACGTGATCGTAGCCCCGCCCTACACCGTGACGGATGCGGAGCTGACGGAGATCGTGGACCGGCTGGGCGAAGCCGTGGATGCGGTGTTCGCGTAAGCGGAGTTACCACCATCGTGGCAGTCGCGACATTCCCTGGCACCCAGGCAGTCGGGGGCACGCCGACCCAAGTGCTTTCGCTGTGCAGGCTCCGGGCGCTGTTCAACCAGGGCATTGACGAAGCTGCTTCCAACTACCTTCGCGGCCCGGCAAAAGGCAGGGTGCTCGACAACCCACCATCCACGGCGATGGCCTGCCCGTTGACGTAGGACGACTCGTCGCTGGCCAGGAACAGGGCCGCGCCCGCGATCTCCTCGGGGTGCCCGGCCCGCTGCAGCGGGTTGAGTTGGCCGATCCGGCTCTCGGTACCCCGTTCCCGGGCGCGCTCGAACATGGGGCGCGTCATCCCGGTCTCGATCAGCCCCGGGCAGACCGCGTTGACCCGGACACCCGTGCCGATCAGCGCATTGGCCGCAGTCTGCACCAGGCTGATGACGCCGGCCTTGCTCGCGCTGTACGGTGCGCCGGCGGCGTTGGCCCGCAATCCCGCGACGGAGGCGGTGCAGATGATGGACCCCCGGCCCCGTGCTGCCATGTGCGGCGCGGCGTGGCGAATCGCTAGGAACGGGCCGACCAGGTTTACCCGCAGGATCTCGTGCCACTGCTCGGCCGTCGTTTCCAGGAACGGCACGGTGCCGCCGCTGATGCCAGCGTTGGCGTAAAGGATATCGAGGCTGCCGAACGCCTCGATGGCCCCTGCGACAAACGCCGCCACGTCGGCCTCGTTGCCCGCATCGGCCGTGACCGCCGTTGCCCGCCCGCCCGCGGCGGCGACCTGGCCGGCTGTTTCGGCCACCGCCGCCCCATCGCGGTCCACGGCCAGCACCGAGGCTCCCTCCCGCGCGAACAGCAGCGCGGCCGCGCGGCCGATCCCGCTGCCCGCGCCGGTGATGACCGCGCCCTTGCCCTGTAGCCGTGACATCGGCACCCTCCCTGCTTATGCCGGCACTTGACGGCGGTCATGCGCCCTCGGCAAGCCCTGGCTGCACGTGGAGGGCACAAGGAATGCGGGCGGTTGTGTGTGAGCGTTGGGGCGGTCCGGAGCAGTTGCGGATCGCGGAGCTGACCCTGCCTGAGCCAGGTCCGGGTGAGGTCAAGGTCCGGGTAAGGGCAGCCGGGGTCAACTTCCCGGACGTGCTGATCATCCAGGGCAAGTATCAGATAAAGCCGGACCTGCCGTTCACGCCGGGCGCCGAGGTCGCGGGCACCGTGATGGCGGTCGGCCCGGGCGTCGCCTCCGGCCACGTGCGCCCGGGCAGCCGGGTCGCGGCGTTCTGCACCCTGGGCGGATTCGCCGAGGAGGTGATCGTGCCCGAGGCGGCCTGCGTAGCCCTGCCCGAAGGCGTCGGCTTCGAGCCTGCGTCCGCGTTCCTGCTGGCATACGGGACCGCTTGGCACGCCCTTCGCGACCGGGCAGCCCTGCAGCCTGGCGAAACCCTCCTTGTGCTGGGCGCGGCCGGAGGCGTAGGTCTGGCCGCAATAGACATCGGCAAGGCCATGGGAACGCGCGTGATCGCGGCCGCGTCGTCGGCGGACAAGCTCGCCGTCTGCCGCTCCTATGGCGCCGACGAGGTGCTCGACTACGAGGCTGAGGACCTGCGGGACGGCATCGCCAGGCTGACGGACAAGCGGGGCCCTGACGTCGTGTTCGACCCGGTGGGCGGCCGGTTCGCCGAGCCGGCGTTCCGTTCCATCGCCTGGGGCGGACGCTACCTCGTGATCGGCTTCGCTGCTGGCGGCATTCCTGCGTTGCCGTTCAATCTGCCATTGCTGAAGGGCGCCTCCATCGTCGGCGTGTTCTGGGGCGGCTACCGGAAACGCGAACCGGAGCAGAATCGGGACGCCGTCGCGCAGATGTTGGCGTGGATCGGCGAGGGCCGGCTCCGGCCGCTGGTGTCGCGGACCTACACGCTCGATGAGGTGCCGCGAGCCCTGGAGGACATGGCTGCGCGCCGGGTCTTGGGGAAGGTCGTCGTGGTGCCCTAAGCAAACCTTTGAAGGTTTGCGCAAGGATGAACAGCTAAGCGGGCTTGCCCGGCCGCGGACAACCTGTGTGACAGGCTGCGCAGGGCTGATTAGCGCTTTTCTACTAGCGACTTGGGAGTTGGCGATTTGGAGTTTATCGCAAGTCGGAAGCCAAGCGACCTCTGGGCCGAGGGTGCGTAGAACCTCATCAGCTTCGGCACGGCTTCCTGGTCATGGCCTTGTGGAACCGATTGTCCAAATGCAGCATCCTGCTCGCACATCGGATGAGGGAAACGCCCAATGACGGCTCCGCTGCGCCTCGGCATAGACATCGGTGGCACCTTTACCGACTTCGTTCTGCTCGACCCCGTTGCCGGCACGATGCGTCTGCACAAGTGCCTGACTACGCCGAATGACCCGGCCGTTGGCGCGCTAGAGGGCGTCCGCGCGATCCTGGCGGAGCACGGTGCCGCGCTGCCCGCGGTGGCCGAAATCGTGCATGGCACGACCCTCGTGACCAACGCCCTCATCGAGCGCAAGGGTGCCCGCCTCGGCCTGCTGACCACCGCAGGCTTCCGCGACGTGCTAGAAGCCGGGACCGAGCAGCGCTACGACATCTACGACCTGTTCCTGCGCTACCCCGAGCCGCTCGTGCCCCGGCATCGCAGGTTGGAGGCGGTGGAGCGCTTGGACCGGGACGGCCAGGTCCTGACCGCTCTGGACCCCGCCTCAGTGGAGCGTGCGGCGCTGACGTTCCGTGCCCAGGGCGTGGCGGCCGTCGCGGTCTGCTTCCTGCACGCCTACCGCGAGCCAAGGCACGAGCGCGAGGCTGCGGCTATCTTGCGTGCCATGCTGCCCGGCGTCGCGGTGGCCATCTCATCCGAGGTGGTGGCCGAGATCGGCGAGTACGCCCGTTGCGTCACCACCTGCGCCAACGCCTACGTGCAGCCGCTGATGGCGGCCTACCTCGGGCGCTTGCAGCGGGAGCTTCGTGCCGGCGGCTTCGGCGGGCAACTGCGGCTGATGCACTCGGCAGGCGGCCTGCTGTCGGTGGAGGCGGCGCAAGCGGCCCCAATCCGGCTGCTGGAGTCCGGCCCAGCCGGCGGGGCGCTGGCGGCGGCGCTGCTTGGCGCGCGGGCGGGCCACGCCGAACTGCTGGCATTCGACATGGGCGGCACCACCGCAAAGGCGTGCCTGATCGAGGGGGGCCGGCCTGGCATCGCGCCGCTACTGGAAGCCGGGCGGGAACACCGGTTCAAGAAGGGATCAGGCCTGCCGATCAAGGCGCCCACCGTGGACATGATCGAGATCGGCGCCGGCGGCGGATCGGTTGCCTACGTTGACGCCGTGGGCCTGCTTCGGGTCGGGCCGCACTCCGCGGGCGCCGCCCCTGGCCCCGCCTGCTACGGCCGCGGCGGGACCGAGCCGACCGTCACCGACGCAAACTTGGTGCTGGGCTACTACGACCCCGAGTTCTTCCTGGGCGGCACGATGGTGCTGGACGTGGCGGCGGCACGTGCGGCGCTGGCCCGTGTGGCGGAACCGCTGAGCCTGTCGATCGAAGCGGCAGCCTGGGGCATCCACCGCATCGTCGTGGAGGCGATGGCGGATGCGGCTCGGGTTTACCTGGTCGAACGCGGCCAGGACCCGCGGCGCTATGCCATCGTCGGCTTCGGCGGCGCAGGTCCGGCCCATGCGGCGGAGGTGGCACGGGCGCTCGGCGCTGCGGAGCTTGTCGTGCCGCCGGCCTCCGGCGCCGCGTCCGCACTCGGCTTCTTGGCCGCCGCGCCCTCGGCAAGCCGCGTCCGCTCCCTGCCGATGCACCTGCGCCCCGGAGCAGACCTCGCGCCTGTCCAGGCGGTACTGGCGGCGCTGGAAGCGGAGGCGCGGGCCGAATTGGCAGCGGGCGGTGCCACCGGCAGCATCCAGATCGAGCGCACCGCCGACATGCGCCTGGCCGGGCAAATGCACGAAATCCAGGTCCCGCTGCCGGATGGCAACCTGGACGCCGCGGCGCTGCCCGCAGTCACCGCGGCGTTCGAGGCAGCCTATTCCGCCCGCTACGCCACCGTGCAGCCCGGCGCCACGCTGGAGGCCGTCAGCTTCCGCGTCACCGCAACTGCACCGGCGCCGGTCCTCTCCATCGGCGGCCAGGGTGGCGCGGGCGGCCCGGCCCGCAAGGGCACGCGCCGGGCCTGGTTCGGCGACGGATGGCGGGACACCGCCGTTTACGACCGCTACGCCCTCACATCCGGCACCCCCATCCAAGGCCCGGCCATCATCGAGGAGCGCGAGGCCACCACCGTCGTCCACCCCGGCGACACGCTGCGCGTGGACGATGCCGGCAACCTGCGCGTCGGCGTCGGCGGCGCCAGTCAGATGGCCCTGGTCGCCCCCGGCATGACCGAGGCCGAGGCGCGCGCCGCCATCGAGGCCGACCCGGTGGCTCTGGAGATCATGTGGAGCCGCCTCACGACCGTCGTGGACGAGATGTGGCTGACCATCTGCCGCACCGCATTTTCCCTCATCATCGCCGAAAGCCAGGACTTCGCGTGCGAGTTGCTGGACCCGCAGGGCGAAACCCTGGCGCACTCGCCGCGCGCTATGCCGGTCTTCAACCTGACGCTGCCGCGGGCGGTGAAGGCGCTGCTGCAGCGCTTTCCCGTGCACACCCTGCAGCCCGGCGACATGCTGGTGACGAACGACCCCTGGCTATGCGCCGGGCATCTGTTCGACATCGCAGTGGTGACGCCGGTGTTCCGAGGCGGCCCAGGAAACATGAAGGTGGTGGCGCTGGTCGGCACGGTCGGCCACGTCGCCGACATCGGCGGCACGCGCGACAGCCTGCGCGCCCGGGAAATCTTCGACGAAGGGCTGCAGATCCCGCCGATGAAGCTGGCCCGCGCCGGGGTGGACAACGAGGACCTGTTCACGATCATCCGCGGCAACGTCCGCAACCCCGATCAGGTGATCGGCGACATCCAGGCCTTCATGTCGGCGAACCGGATCGGCGCCGGGCGGCTGCTGGCGTTCATGGACGAGTACGGGCTGGCGGACCTGCGGGCGCTGGCCGCCATCGTGCAGGACCGGGCGGAGCAGGCGATGCGCGCTGCGATCCGGGCGCTGCCGGACGGGGTTTACACCAGCAGCGTGACGCTCAGCCCGGTGGACGCCGCGCTGACCCTGCCGCTGCGGCTGACGGTGGCGGGGGACACGGTCCACCTGGACTTCACCGGCGCCCCGCCGCAACTGGCGCAGGGCGGGGTGAATTCGACGCTGAACTACACGACGGCACATGCGACTTACCCGCTTAAGTGCATGTTGACGCCGGGGGTGCGCGGCAATGCCGGGGACTACCGCCCGTTCACGGTGACGGCGCCAGAGGGGTCCATCCTGAACTGCACCCGGCCTGCCGCCGTGGCGGCGCGGACGCGGACCGGCTGGTACTTGGCCCCGGCGGTGTTTCGGGCGCTGGCGGACGCGGCGCCGCAAGCCGTGCAGGCGCCGACCGGCCTGCCCGTCGCGGTGAACGTGTCCGGCACCGACGCGGCCGGGCAGTTGTATGCCGACCACCTGTTCATGGGCGGCGGCCAGGGCGGTAGCGCCCACGGCGATGGCAAGTCCGGCCTGCTGTATCCCACCTCCGCCGCCAACACGGCGATTGAGGTGTTCGAGGTGCGGGTGCCGGTCCTGGTCGTCGAGAAAACCTTCCTGACCGACAGCGGCGGCCCCGGCGCCGGGCGCGGCGGCCTGGGCCAGCGTGTGCGCTTCCGCAAGCTGCACGATGACGGGCTGCCGACCCTGGCGGCGCTGTTCCCCGAGGGCGCGAAGGCGGTGCTGCCCGGCCTGGCCAGCGGGCTGCCCGGTGGACGCGCGTTTGCCGGGGTGCGCGCCCCGGACGGCACGCTGCTGCGGGACTGCGGGGCAGGGGAGCTGGTGGCGCTGACCCGCACCGATGAGGTGGCAGAGGTCGTGTTTGCCGGCGGTGCAGGCTTCGGCGACCCGAGCGGGCGGGCGCCGGACCGTGTGGCCGCGGATTTGCAAGACGGGCTGGTAAGCCCGGCTGCCGCCCGCGACGTCTACGGCACGGCCCCGGCCCGCGCAGCCGAGTAAAGGAAGCCAGCCCGTGGACACAGCCCCGCCGCGAACCACCGCCGCAATCCCAACGCGGCACCCCACGATCTTCGAACCTGCGACGTTGGCGCTGCTGACGGTGCTGTGCGTCGTGGGCGCGATCATCGGCATGCAGTTGCTGGTGACGCTGGGTGTCACGGCGAACACCTCCATCGTCGGCGCGCTTGTGGCGATGGGGCTGGCGCGGGTGCCGCTGCGGGCGTTCGCGCGCTACCGCTCCATCCACGTGCAGAACCTGGCGCAGAGCGCAATCTCCGCTGCCACCTTCGGCGCCGGCAACAGCCTGCTGCTCCCCATCGGCATCCCATTCCTGCTCGGGCGCGGCGACCTGGTTCTGCCGCTGCTGGGCGGCGTCGCGCTGGCAATGCTGGTGGACGCGACGATGCTGTATCGTCTGTTCGGCACCCGTGCCTTCCCGGCGGAAGGCGCATGGCCGCCTGGCGTTGCGGCGGCGGAGGCGATCCGGGCGGGCGACGAGGGTGGACGCCGCGTGCTGATTTTAGGCGGTGGGCTGGTAGCCGGGGTCGTTGGGACTGGGTTCTTTGGCATACCCATGTCGGCCTTCGGCGTCGCCTTCATCGGCAACGCGTGGGCGTTGACGATGTTCGGCATCGGGCTGCTGTTGCGCGGTTATTCGACGCAGTTGTTCTCCGGCGTGCTGCCCGGCGGCGACATGGCCAAGGCGTTCATCCCGCACGGCATCATGATCGGCGCCGGGCTGGTGGCGCTGGTGCAGGTCGGGTTGGTGGTGGGTCGGCGCGGTGGGGCAGGATCGGACGCCGGGTCGCGGCGGGACCTAGGGCTGGGTGCTGTGGCCTACCTGGGCATCGCCGTGCTGATCGCGCTGGGCGGCGGGATCGCGGCCGAGCTGTCCGTGCCCATGCTGGTCGCCTTCGTGCTATATGCCGCCTTCGCCGCGCTGGTGCATGAACTGATCGTTGGGTTGGCGGCGATGCACTCCGGCTGGTTCCCGGCGTTCGCCGTGGCGCTCATCACGCTCATCATTGGGATGTTGATCGGCTTCCCGCCGGTGTCCCTGGCGCTGCTGGTCGGCTTCTCCGCCGCGACCGGGCCGGCGTTCGCCGACATGGGATACGACCTCAAGGCCGGGTTCCTGCTGCGCGGTCACGGGACCGATCCGGCGTTCGAGGCGGAGGGACGTTGGCAGCAGTATCTCGCGGCGATGTTCGCCTTCGTTGTCGCAGGAATTGTCGTGCTGCTGTCCTACAAGTCCTACTTCGCGCAGGGCCTCGTGGCGCCGGTGGCGAAGGTTTATGTCGCCACCATCAAGGCCGGGGCGACGCCGGGCGTGGCGTGGCAGTTGCTGCTGTGGGCTGTGCCAGGGGCGTTGCTGCAATTCCTGGGCGGGCCGAAGCGGCAGCTTGGCGTGTTGTTCGCGACGGGCCTGCTGATCCTGTTCCCGGCAGCCGGCTGGGCCGTGCTGGTTGGGGTCGCCTGCCGCCTGGCCTACGGACGCCTCCGAGGCGCGCCGGCGCAGGCGGAAATGGAGGTGTTTGCGGGCGGCGCCATTGCGGGCGACGCCCTGAGCGGATTCATCGGCGGCGTTGCTGCCAACTTGCGGCGGTAAGATCTCGGCTGAAACCTGAACGCGGGAATGGCTGTCATCGCCCGATTTTCCGCAGGAGGGCCGCATTGCCGCCCGTATAAGCATTCGATGGACGGCACGAACGTTGCGGGCAGCAGCTTGACGCCTGTCCGCCTACTTGGCGGCAGCGTGGCGCACGGATCGGCTGGCTAGTGTTGAGAAGCTGGGCAGAGTGAGCGCGGTGCATGGATTAGGGATACGGGCGCACCAACCATTGCCGCACAGCTTCAAGCCGGTGCTGTCCACCAGCAGGTGCATGGACTCGGCGCTAGCCCCAGCGCCGGTGCTTCCGGGCCGCGGCACACCCAAAGGCTGCAGCCGAACCGCAGGCGCTTCAGCGCTGTGTTCCGACGGTCTGGTCCCAGCGTTGGAAGGCCAGCACCATCTGCTCCGGCTTCAGCGGCAGCTCGATGGGGTTGTCGGCGATCAGGCTGGCATACTCGGGCCGCCCGAACTCCGCGATCACCTCCTGGCTGCGCTTCGGCGCCATGCTGACCGGCACGTTGCGGACCGCCGGGCCGGGGTAAAGGTAGCCCTCGTCATAGGAGTAAGCCTGCAGTTCCGGCCGCAGCAGCGCCGCCATCATGTCCAGCACCACCGCCAGCCGCTCGTCCGGGATGCCCCGGGGCACGCACATGAAGAAGGCGTCGGAGATCCAATGGAAGCCCCGCAGGATACCGACCCGCGCTTCTGCAGGGACGATGCCCAGGGCGCGCGGATTGATGTCCCATCCCGTGGTGCTGACCACCATGTCGCGCGACCCTTCGCCCAGTTCCTTCATCGTGGCGCCGGTGCCGGATGGGTAATACTCGATGTGGCGGCCCAGCTCCTGCAAATACGCCCATGTCCGGTCCCAACCCCGTATGGGGTCAGTGGGATCGGTGTCGCCCAGGATGTAGGGCAGCCCCATCATGAATGTGCGGCCAGGGCCGGAGTTGGCGGGCCGGGCATACATGAAGCGGTTGGGATTCGCCCGCGCCCAGTCCAGCAGCGCCTGCGCCGTGCCGGGCGGCTCCGGCACCCGAGCTGGCATATATTCCAGCAGCGGGCCGGACGGATAGTAGTTGACGACCACGCCGTAGCCCCCGCCTTGCGCCCGGTGCAGCGCCAGCGCCGCCGGCTCGTAGTTGGCCTCGATGCCCGGGAACCGCTCGGCGAAGTCGGGCAGGATGCGGCGCCACAGACCCAGGCTGAGGCCGGCGGCCAGCCCGTCGCTGCCGGACAGCACCAGATCGATGTCGGACCGCCCGGCGTCCTGCTGCGCCTTGATCTTGCCCGCCAGCTCCGGCGCGGGCGCCTTCACGTAGGCGATGCGCGACACCAGGCGCGGATTGGCCCGGCGATACTCCTCGAACGCCGACTGCAGCAGCGCCAGCGCCCCGCCCACGTCCATGACGCTGAGCGCAACCGGCGCCCTCGGCAGCGGCGGCATCGCGGCCCCGGCTGGCCGACCGGCGGCGAGCGACCCAGCCAAGCCGCCGACCACCGCCCGGCGCGGCAGGCGAGGCGTTTCATGCGGCATGGTGGCCCTCCAGAGCTGCGGCGCCCGCCAGCAGGGACGCAGCAGGCGGGTCGAGGAACAGGACGGCTCGGGGATGCCGCTGCAGGATGGACGCGGGGTGCATGGGCGTGACCGGCCCCTCCACCGCCGCCCGGACAGCGGCAGCCTTGCGCTCGTCAGGCACCGAAAGCACGACGAGCCGGCTGCGCATGATCTGCGGTACGCTCATGGAGATCGCCTGCCTCGGCACGTCGTCCAGCGTGGCAAACCAGCCCTCGCCAAGCTGCTGCCGCCGGCACGCCTCGTCCAGCGTAACCACGATGTAGGGTTCGGTGGCGTCGAAGTCGGCAGGTGGGTCGTTGAAGGCCAGGTGGCAGTTCTCGCCGATGCCGGCAAAACAAACGTCGATGTCGTGCCCGGCAATCAGGCCGCCCAGGCGGCGCGCTTCCGCCACAAGGTCCGGGCTGTCGCCTACAACCGGCACGAAGCGCGGCGCGTCCTGCAACGGCGCCAGCAGGCGTTCCTGCAGGTAGCGCCGGAAGCTGGCCGAGTGGGTGGCGGGTAGGCCGGCATACTCGTCCAGGTGGAACACCGTGACCTGGTGCCAGTTGATCCCTGGCTCGGCCACCAGCCGGGCCAACATGGGGAATTGGCTGGCCCCCGTGGCGACGATGATTGACGCAGCACCGCGGGCGGCAATGGCAGCGCGGACGGCGTCAGCCCCCAACCCGGCGGCCTCTGCGCCCAAAGTTTCGGCATCTCGGCAGCGTCGGACATCCATCAGCGGACAGCGCAGGGTTCATGCAAGCAGGGGCGCTCCTCGGCAGCCACCCCAGCATGTGCGGAATGCCGGCACATCGCAATGCGTCCGAAGTGCGTCTGCTACCTGTGTCGGCCACCATAGACTGCATCCGCAGCAGTCAAGGATGCCTGCCTTGATCGGGTCAAACCAGGCTTCCCCCGCAAACAGCCCCATGCCGTTTGCATCCGTGTTCGTGCTACCCTGTTCCAAGGCATGATCTCCATCGGCGCGCCAACGCCGGTCATGGTTCATTGTTACGAACCGGAGACTACGCCACCAACCGATCCCACCACCTACGCGACACAACCCCCACCATTTATTGCTGAAGACCACAAGCGAGGTGGCGTCCACTGCCGATGGTGTCTCGCCTGGGCGGCTGTAACAACTGTTGTCACAGTGCTACGGTTACTCCCATGACCGCTTGGAAAACCCTCAACGTCTCCATCACCCCGGGGCTGCACGCGTTCATCGCCAGGCGTCTTGGCTCGGGACGGTATGGCAACGTGAGCGAGGTCGTGCGCGCCGCCTCGCGTCTGATGAAAGAACGCGAGTTGAGGTTCGACGAGCACCGCAGGGAGACGATCGACGCGGTAGAACTCGATGTGTGCTGATCAGGTGCTGGCCTTATCCGCGCTCCAAGACGATGTCCGGGCCATCGGCAGCATAGCCGCCGTGGACACCATCCTGGAGGTCGTCTGCCGCACGACCGGCATGGGGTTCGCAGCAGTTGCGCGCGTGACCGAGGACCGCTGGATCGCCTGCCAGGTCCGGGATGAGATCGCGTTCGGTTTGCAGTCCGGGGGCGAGCTGAAGGTCGAGACCACGATCTGCGGCGAGGTCCGCAACGCCGGGCAGGCCGTGTTCATCGACCATGTCGCAGAGGATGCAACGTACTGCGGCCACCCAACGCCTGCGTTGTATGGCTTCCAGAGCTACATCTCGATGCCGATCGTGCTGAAGGACGGCACCTTCTTCGGCACGTTGTGCGCGATTGACCCCAGGCCCGCCCGCGTGAGCACGCCCGAGACAATCGGGATGTTTCGGCTGTTCGCAGAACTTATCGCCCTCCACCTCGATGCGGGCGACCGGGTCGAGGTGCTGGAGCAACGCGTCGCCGAGCGCACGGCCGAGCGCGACTTGCTTGCCGAGATCGTTGGGGCAACCGACGTCATGATCATGGCGTGCGATCTCGACTATACCATCCTCGCCATCAACAAGGCGAATGCTGACGAGTTCGAGCGCATCTACGGCGTTCGGCCCAAGGTCGGCGACAACATGCTGGAGCTTCTCGCCGACCAGCCCGAGCACCAGGCCCAGGTGCGGGCGGGATGGGGTCGGGGCCTTTCGGGTGAAGAGGTCACCCTTGTCGAGGACTACGGCGACCCCGGCCGCGCCCGGCCCTACTACGAGGTAAGGTTTCGAACCCTATGGAACCGGCGCGGCGAGCGCGTCGGCTGCTACCAGTTCGTGACCGACGTGACCGAGCGGTTGCGGGAGCAGGCCGCATTGGCTGCGGCCCAGGAAGCCCTGCGCCAGTCGCAGAAGATGGAGGCGGTCGGCCAGCTCACCGGCGGCCTTGCGCACGACTTCAACAACCTGCTCACCGGGATCACGGGCAGCCTGGAGCTGCTCGGCACCCGTCTCGCCCAGGGCCGCATCGGCGAAGTGGACCGCTACGTCGCCGCGGCCCAGGGCGCGGCCAAGCGGGCGGCGTCCCTCACGCACCGCCTGCTCGCCTTTTCGCGCCTTCAGACGCTCGATCCCAAGCCCACCGACGTGAACCGCTTGGTGGCCGGCATGGAGGAACTGGTCCGGCGCACGATGGGACCGGCGGTCGCGGTCGAGGTGGTGGGGGATGCAGAACTGTGGACCACGCTGGTGGACCCGGGGCAGCTTGAGAGCGCGCTGCTCAACCTGTGCATCAACGCCCGCGACGCGATGCCC
>CAXTCI010000037.1:0-32882 GCA_964242325.1 uncultured Acetobacteraceae bacterium | reverse complement strand
CCAGGGTGTAGCCGTATTCGAAGCCCAGCACGCCCTGCTCGCTCAGCAGCGAGTTATAGATTTCGATCTTTGCCTGATCGGGTGCGATGTTGTTGAGCGGCACGTATTCGTGCTGGTTGGTCTGGTCGGTCAGCACGGCGTGGCGCTGGCTGAAGGTGCCGCGCTGGCAGTCCTCGCCGGACAGGCGGACGCGGTTGCCGTCAATTAGCAGGCCACCGAACGCCAGTGCCTCGCCGGTGGCCCAATCCACGCCCTCGCCGCTTTCGAACATGGCGCGCTTGGCTTCGAGTTGGCGGGCGATCTTGGGGTTCAGGTCGAAGTCGGAGGGCGGCGTGTAAAGGGCGCGGCCGATAGTCTGCAACTGCTCCGCCGTCAGCGCGGTCGGGTCTTCCTGCTGCTCGTCCGGCTGCTGCGACTGCTGCAGGCCGGCCCAGTGGCCTTCCAGCCACTCCGCCTTGTTGGGGCGGTAGGCTTGGCCCGCCTTGTAGGCGTCCTCCAGCCGGGCGGCCTCCTCGTCCCACATGCGCTTGGCCTCGTCCGCCGGCACCGCGCCCTCGGCGGCCAGGCGGCCGGCATACAGGGTGCGCGTGGTCGGGCGGTCCTTGATGGCGCGATACATGACGGGCTGGGTGAAGGCGGGCTCGTCCGTCTCGTTGTGGCCGTAGCGGCGGTAGCAGACGATATCCAGCACGAAGTCGGTGGCGAACTGCATGCGGAACTCGGCCGCGAGCCGGGCGCAGAACATGACCGCTTCCGGCTCGTCGCCGTTCACGTGCAGAATCGGGCACTGCACCGCCTTGGCGACGTCGGTGCAGTATAGGCCGGAGTAGGCATGGGCGGGGACGGTGGTGAAGCCGATCTGGTTGTTGACGATCAGGTGGATGGTGCCGCCGGTGCGGTAGCCGATGAGTTGGCTCATCGCCAAGGTCTCATACACCAGCCCCTGCCCGGCGAACGCCGCGTCGCCGTGCATCAGGATGCCCATGACAGTGTGGCGGCCCTTGGTATCGCCTGCCATGTCCTGGCGCGCCCGTACTTTGCCGACGACGACGGGATCCACCGCCTCCAGGTGGGACGGGTTCGGCTGCAGGCTGATGTGGACGTTGTGCCCGGCCACCTCGATGTCGGTCGAGGTGCCGAGGTGATACTTCACGTCGCCCGATCCCTGCACGTCGTCCGGCTTGAAGCTGTTGCCGCCGAACTCGCTGAAGATGGCCGGCAGCGGCTTGCGCACGATGTTGACCAGGGTGTTCAGCCGGCCGCGGTGCGGCATGCCAATGGCGACCTCGCCCACGCCGTCGCGGGCGGCAGTGTCTATCATGGCGTGCAGCGCGGGGATGGTGACCTCGCCGCCTTCCAGCCCGAAGCGCTTGGTGCCAACGTAGCGGCGCTGGCAGAACGCCTCGAAGCCCTCGGCCTCGGTGAGTTGCTGCAGGATGGTGCGCTTGGCGGCGGCGTCGAAGCCGGTGGTCCAGGGTGCGCCCTCGATGCGGCGCTGTATCCAGGCCTTCTGTTCCGGGTCCTGGATATGCATGAACTCGACGCCGATCGGGCCGCAGTAGCTGGCGCGGACGATCTCGGTGATCTCGCGGACCGTGGCGCTCTCACGCCCCAGCACGTTGTCGATGAAGATCGGTCGGTCCAGGTCGCCCGGGCCGAAGCCGTAGGTGGCGGGGTCAAGCTCCGGATGCGACTTGGGGGTCTGCAGGCCCAGCGGGTCCAGCTTGGCCTCCAGGTGGCCGCGGACGCGGTAGGCGCGGATCAGCATGAGGGCGCGTAGGCTATCGAGGGCGGTGGCGCGTACCTGCTCCGGCGTGAAGCCGGCGGCTGCGGCCGGGGTGGCCTTTGCATCCTTGGCGCCGGGCTTGGCGGCAGGCTCCGGTTCGGCGACGCTGTAGGTGTGGGGCGCCCAGGATGCGCCGCTTGCGTCTTCCAACACGCCACGCGCGTCGTCGTCCATGGCGGCGAACAGTTCGGCGAAGCTTGGGTCCACCGATCCCGGGTTGGACGCCCACCGCGCATACTGGTCGGCGATGAAGGCGGCATTGGCACCGTTGAACGCGGAGGCGAGCAGATCTACGCCGGGCATAAGGACTTCCTTGGCAGGGCTATGCGGGCCACGCGCCCGCCATCATGGACATGGGCATGAAATTATGGCGGTAGCGTGCCCGGCAGGGATGCCAGGCACGCATGGCTGCTAGCCCACCAGCTTGCGGCTGGCGTCGATCAGTTCCTGCACGGAGGCGCAGGACTTGTTGAACGCCGCCTGCTCCTGGTCGTCGAGCTGCACCTCGACGATGCGCTCCACGCCGCCGGCGCCGATCACGACGGGGACGCCGACATACAGGTCCTTCATGCCATACTGACCCGATAGGTATGCAGCCGCGGGCAGCACGCGCTTCTTGTCGCGCAGGTAGCTTTCGGCCATGGCGACGGCGCTGGCCGCGGGGGCGTAGAAGGCGCTGCCCTTTTCCAGCAGCTTCACGATCTCGCCGCCGCCGTTAGCGGTGCGGGAAACGATGGCGTCAACCTTGTCCTGGGTGGTCCAGCCCATCTTCACCAGGTCCGGCACCGGGATGCCGGCGACGGTGCTGTAGCGGACCAGCGGCACCATGGTGTCGCCGTGGCCGCCGAGTACGAACGCCGTCACGTCCTCGACCGACACGTTGAACTCGTGGGCCAGGAACAGGCGGAAGCGGCTGCTGTCGAGGACGCCCGCCATGCCGACGACCATGTTGGGCGGCAGGCCGGACTTCTGCTGCATCACCCAGACCATCGCGTCGAGCGGGTTGGTGATGACGATGACGAACGCGCCGGGGCAGTGCTGCTTGATGCCGTCGGCGACAGTTGCGATGACGCCGGCGTTCTTGGCGACCAGGTCGTCGCGGCTCATGCCGGGCTGGCGGGGGAAGCCGGCGGTGACGATCACCACGTCCGAGCCGGCGATGGCGCTGTAGTCGCTGCCGCCGGTCATGTGGCTGTCGAAGCCGTCCACCGGTCCCGACTGCATGATGTCCAACGCCTTGCCTGCGGCGACGCCGCCGAACACGTCGAACATGGCGACGTCGCCCAATTCCTTCAGCCCGATCAGATGGGCAAGGGTGCCGCCGATGTTGCCGGCGCCGATGAGGGCGATCTTGTGACGTGCCATAGGGGAAGGGTTCCTGGTGCAGGGTCCACGCGCCGGGGTGCGGATGGGGGTCGCCAATGGAGGGCGCCCGGCCGCCCCAAGGGGTTGCGGGGTGCTACTGCAATCCGGGGGGGGCGGCAAGGTGGCGCGGTTGTCGGGCGCGGGCGCGGGCTGGCAGTGCCCCGGTTTGGCTGCCGGCTGCTGGTAGGGAGCGGTCGTTCGTCGTTTGAGGTTGGTGCCCCGGATGGCTCATAGGCCCGGCTGGTTTACGAGCGCTTCAATGGTGCGTCCAAACAGGCGTGCCCGTTCGGCCCGCTGTTCGCTCCCTTCCAGGCCGGCTTCGATGCAGAGGCTGGTGTAGCCGTGCACGAGCGACCAGGCGACCAGGGTAATGTCCTGCACCTCGGTTTTCGGAGCCATGGCGGCGATGACCGCCGAGAGTTCGGCCAGGGCTGTGTTTGCGGCGGCCTGGGCTGCCTGGTGCTGTGCCAGGTCCACGAACTCCTTGCCGAACATCAGCCGGAACAATGCCGGCTGTTCCTGCCCGAAGGCGATGTAGCCTTCCGCCGCCTTGATGAGGCGCCCGGATGGAGGAAGGACAAGGGAGGCGGCGGCACGGGTGCGCGCACCGAGCCGCTCGAAGCCGTCGCGGACCAGCTCGGCGAGCAACGCCGACTTGTCGGCGAAGTGGTTGTAGGGCGCTTGCCTGGATAGCCCCGCCCGCTCGGCGAGCTGCCGTAGCGACAGGCCTGCCGCGCCGGTCGTTTCCAGCAGTGCCGTGGCTGCCTCGATCAGCGCCGCACGGGCGTTGCCATGGTGGTAGGCGGTCCGTTGAACATCCATGCGCACAGGATGAGGTTCGATGTTGACGCCGTCAATGAGACCGTCTATGTTGTCAGTGTCAATATGACGCGGCACGGTTGCACGGAGGTGCTGATGGTTCACCTGTCGAAGTTGAAGGCCTTGCCGCACTGGGCCTATCTCGGGTGTGCCGGGTTCCTCGGCGCTTACAGCTATTCGTATTTCCATGCGGGTCACCCGCTGTGGACCGACGCCGCCCGCTTCGGCGTGTTCCCGCTGTTGCAGGCCAGCGGTGCCCTGGGTTGGGCGAAGGCTCGTGCCATCCGGCTCGCCCAGCCGTTCCGCGGGTGCCCGCTTCGCAGGCTCGCCGCCTGATCAACATCCATGCTGGAAGGAGTCTCGTTCCATGTATCATGCCATCGTCAAGCGCATCGCCCGGAAGAATTTCACCCGCGTGAATGGGAAAGACTTCGACGCGATCCTGAGGGACTGCGTGCCTGACGTTCATCATCGGTTTGGCGGCCATCACGCGCTCGGCGGGGAGCGGCGAGATCGTGAGGCCCTCAGCCATTGGTTCGCCCGCCTTGGGCGGCTTGGCAGGCACCTTACCCTGACCGTGGACGATGTGTGGGTGAAGGGACTGCCGCACGACACCACGATCATCGTCCGCTGGTCCGCGACTGATAGCATTCCGGATGATGGCGCTCCGTACCGGAACCGTGGCGTTCACATCGTGAGGATGCGCTGGGGCAAGATCGTCGATATTGATGCCCATGAGGACTCCCAGGCGGTATCGGACGGCCTTGCGAGGCAGTTCGCGCTTGGTGTCGTGGAGGCTACGGCGACGCCGATCGTCAGCTGACCTTTGTGGTCCACCTTGCCATCAACATCGCAAAAGGCTTGTCATGGTCTTCGTCAGCGTCACGCGGCTGCGTATCCGCTCGGTGTGGTTTATGCCCCGCTTCATATTGCATGCGTTTCTATCGCTGCGCCAGTGCAAGCGGGCGCCGGGGTTCCAGGACGGGTCTCTCCTGCCTGACCGCAAGCGAGTGTTCTGGACGATGACGCTGTGGCGGGACCAGGCCGCCATGCGCGCCTACATGACCGGCGGCACGCATTTGAAGGCCATGCCGATGCTGCTGAATTGGTGCGATGAGGCCAGCGTCGTTCACTGGACGCAGGAGGACGCCGCGGTGCCGGGCTGGGAGGAGGCGGATCGAAGGATGCGGACACAAGGACGCCCATCCAAAGTGCGCCAGCCCAGCGGCGTCCATGCCTCCCTGGGCTTCGCGGAACCGCGCACGACCGGAGCCGTGCCAATCAGGCCGGCATAACGGGCGGGCCGTTGGAGGTTGAGCTTTTAAGTATACGGCTTGGGTGTTCGGGCCGGGTCCAAGGCCAGCCATCCGGCTGGGGTTATCGCCGGGTGGCTGGACAGCGGATGCTGCCGCGGACAGGTGTTGCGGACGCCAGGTTTTTAGGTAGCGCCGGATCAGGCTTTTGTTGCCGCTGCTCCAACCTACAGAGACAGCGTGAACGCTTCGTTCGTGGCGGCTTGCATCGAACCTCCGGCCACTGGGGCGCCGCCTACCACGAAGATCATGTCGCCGATCACCGCCGCCCCCGGACCGTGCCGGGGCGTCGGCGTGGCGGCGTGATGCCGCCAGGTGTCGGTGGCGGGATCATAGCTTTCCATCTGGCCATAAACCCTGGGCAATGCCTTTCCGTCGACGAGCACGCTGCCTTCACCTCCCATCGCGAAAAGGCGGTCGCGGTAGACAACCAGTCCGTGACCGGAGCGAGCCGTCGGCATTGACGCCATGGTTTCCCATCTGTCCTGATCCGGCACGTAGACATGATGAAGGCCGGTGTTGAACGCCGGGGAGTTGAAGCGGCCGCCGACGGCGTAGAGCCGGCCTTGGTAGGCGGCGACCCCGAGATGGTCGCGTGCACCCGGCAAAGGCGCGAGAAGCATCCAACGGTCGGTCTTCGGGTCGTACGCCTCATGCCAGGCAACGCTGGTCCGCTCCCCGGGAGCGGAGACGGCGCCGCCCACGAGGTGGATGCGGCCGTTCAGCACGGCGGCACTCGCGGCGCCCCTGGCACGCGGCAAGGGCGCGACCGAGACCCAGCGGTCCTGATCGACGTCGTAGGCATAGGCATCGTTGAACGGGTCCCTGTTCGCACCCTTGAAGCCGCCCAGCGCGTAGAAGCGCCCAGCATCCGCCGCGACCGGGATGTGGTTCCCCGGGCGCGGCAACGGGGCGGCGCGGAACCAAGAGTCGCCCGAGGGATCGTAGATGTAATGTTCGGCGTGCTCTATCCAGCCGCCGACGACGTGCAGGCGTCCATTCGATGCGGCGGCGCCGCTGAACTCGGATGTCGGGACTGGGAGCGACGCGCGTGTCGCCCAGCGTCCGGGAGGTCCGGCGGGGGCGGGGCTGTCCAGCATCGCCTCGGCGCGCTGGTCCGGCGTGAGTTGGTCGGTCAGGGCGCCATGCTCGGCGAACACCCCGAACGGCTTTGGCGAGGGGGGCAACACGGGAAGGGACTGCGCCCGGGCTGTGCTGGTCGCGACCATGCCGAGAGTGGAAAGCAGGAAGCCGCGTCGATCCATCACGTCCACCCTTGCAGGGGGTTGTCACGCATGATGCGGAGCAAATCCTGCATTCTTGGGGAGTATGGGGTGCTGCAAGTGCTTCGGCATCTGAAATCTTAGCAGCCTGTCGGAGGTGGTCGCGGTCGCCCAGCCGCCGCAACTCCAGCCGCTGCCCTGCTGGCAGCCGGGCACCCTGCGCGGGAAGGTTGTATGGGCGGCGCGGGCTCGCGGTTCAGCCGAGGTGCTGCGGTTGGCCGACACGCCGACCGAAACGTCACGGATGCGTGGGTTCTGCTGACAGCGCTTGGCTTCGCGGGGGCGCCGACATACATACCGGGAGCTTAACGATATTGTGCGGCGCAGCGAACGAAGCGCTTTTGAAGTCGTCTGGCATTGTTGCAGGAGAGACGACGGATGAAAGCGATGCAAGCGGCAGCCGGAATGGCTTCGGGAGGCCTGCGCCCTCCAGCCGCCGCAATTCCTGTCCCGAAACGAAGGTCGGGTGGATCGTGAGCCGTCCCAGTAAGGCCAGCATGTCCAGGAATCGCATGAGTGTGCATGCGGCGCCACGCCATTTGATGGCCGGCCCCACATGAAGCCGCGCACCATTTCCGCCAACTTCGCGCTGAACATCATGGGGCCGATGTTGCCGCTGCTGACGGCGCTGATAACGGTGCCACTGTATATTTCCCATATCGGGGCGGCGCGTTACGGCATCCTGGCCGTAGTCTGGATCCTGCTGGGATATTCCGGGTTCCTCGATTTCGGCCTGTCCCGCGCCTCGGCCATCGCATTGAGTCGCTTGGGACAGGCCGGGCCGGCCCAGCGTGTGCCGGTGCTGGTGACGGCGCTTTACCTCAACACCGCGTTCGGGCTGGTGGGCGGGCTGCTGCTGTATGGCGTGGCCAGCCTGCTGTTGGGGCAGTTCGCCAGCATCCCGGCGGACCTGGAAACGGAGGTGCGCGCCGCCCTGCCCTGCGTCGCCGCAATGCTGCCGATTGCCCTGGTGTCCGGCGTCGGCTCGGGCGCCATCGAGTCGCGTGAACAGTTCCTGCTGGCCAACGTCCTGCAAACGATGAGCGGCGTCATCGGCCAGGTCGCGCCGGTGCTGTGCGCGATCCTGATCGGCCCTAGCCTGACCGTCGTGCTGACGGCGGCGCTGGCGACACGGGTGTTTTCGACGGTGGTTGTCTGGGTGGTGGTGCACCGGCTGGAACGGCCGATTGACCTGCGCCGGTTCGACCGTACCCGCTTGCGCGAGCTGCTCGGCTTCGGCGCATGGGTCAGCATCAGCAGCGTGGTCAGCCCGGTGATGGAGTCCTTCGACCAGATGCTGATTGCCGCGATCCTCGGCCCGGCAGCGGTCGCGCATTATTCGGTGCCGATGAACCTGGCGACGCGCAGCCAGTTGATGGCCGCGGCGCTGGCCAGGACGTTGTTCCCTCGCCTGTCGCGGCTGGAGCCGGACGACGCCCGTTGGCTCGCCAGCCGCGCAGTGGTGACGCTGGCCTTCTGCTATGGTGCCGCGTGCGGACCGGCGGTGCTGCTGGCCGGGCCATTCCTGCGGCTTTGGATCGGCGAGGATTTCGCAGCCCAGGCAACCTCGGCGGCGCAGATCCTGCTGATCGGCGCCTGGGCGAACGGGATCGCCTTCATCCCGTTCGGCCTGTTGCAGGGGCAGGGCCGTCCGGACGTGACGGCGAAGCTGCACATGATGGAAGTTCTGCCGTTCCTGCTGGGATCTTACGGGCTGATGGTCGCCGCGGGCGTGCAGGGCGCCGCAGTGGCCTGGGCGCTGCGCACGTTGGCGGACTGCCTGCTGCTGCTGTGGCTTGCACGGTGCTGGAGCCCATACATCGTGCGGGCAGTCCCGGCAGTTGGCTTGATGGCCGCAAGCTGGGTGCTGGCGCGTGCCTTGCCGCTGTCGTTGCCTTGGGTGCTGGGATGTGCGGCCGTGATCGGATCGCTGTTCGCATTGTTCGGGCTGGCGCTGGACCCGACCTTGCGCGCGGCGGTCGGCAAGGCAGCAGGCAACGCGCTGACGCGCATAACAGGCATTGGCAGGCCACGCTGGCTGCATTGATGATGGCTGGACTGCAGACGAGAACCGATGACTGCCGATGAGGACCGGTGATTCTGGGCCAGACCTGTTCACGTCAGGCTATGGCGGACGGCAAACGAGACGGCGGGATTGGCGCTCGCGCCATCATGGCTGGATCGTGGATCGCTTGTTCGACCTGCGGCTGCAGTTGAACCGCTCGTTCCGCAGGCTGCCGGCGCGGGCGGCGCAGATGCCTCGGCGCCGGGTGCTGGTGACCAGCGTGGACGTGCCGGCGCGCCGGGCGGGGCTGGAGGCGATGCTGACGGCGCTGCGACGCACCCGGCACGACGTGACCGTGCAGTTGGCTCCACTGGGAGACCGTGGCAAGTTCGAGAACATCAATGTTGCCATGGCAGGCACGCCGCCCGACGGCTTCGATTGGCTGATCGTCGTTGATGACGACGTTTCGTTTCGAGAGGGCTTCCTTGACCAGTTCCTGTTCGTGGCGGAGGCGGTGAGGTTCCGCATCTGCCAGCCGGCGCACCTGTTCCATTCCCACACAAGCTGGCAGGTGACGCAGCGCGTTTGGAACGGCGTGGCGCACGCGACGCAGTTCGTGGAGTGCGGGCCGATGACGGCGTTCCACCGCAGCGTGTTCGCCGACTGCCTGCCTTTTCCGGAAACGCGCTGGGCCTGGGGCATTGACGTGCTGTGGTCCGAGATCGCCCGGCGCGGCGGCTTTCAGATCGGTGTGGTTGACGCTACGCCGATCGAGCACCTGCGGGAGGTCGCCGATTCCTATGATCGGGAGGATGCGATCGCGGAGGCCGATGATCTCCTGGAACGCTTCGGGGCGAAGCGGGACGTCCGCGAGCTGATGGTGACCGACCGGATTATCCGCCATGTCTGATATCGCGCCGCTCATCGACGTCCTGATCCCGGTCTACAACGCCGGCCGGACCGTCGGCAGCGCCCTGGACAGCATCCAAACCCAGACCATCCTGGACATCCGCATCATCGTCATAGACGACGGCTCCACGGACGACACGGCGGCGGTCGTTGCCGATTTGGCTACGATGGACCCGCGGGTCGAGCTGCTTCGCAAGGAGAACAGCGGCATCGTGGATGCGTTGAACTTCGGCCTGGAGCGGTGCCGGGCGGAGTTCGTGGCGCGATTCGATGGCGACGACCTGTCCCATCCCGAACGGTTCGCCCGGCAGCTCGGGTTCCTCCGCGCCAACCCGGATTACGCCGCGGTCGGCGGGCGCGTGCGGCACATCGATGAGGACGGGCAGCCAACCGGCAGCGTCGTGGACGTCGGGCCGCCGGAGCTGGCGGACCTGACCTGGGTGCCGTCGGCGGAGCCGTATATCATCCATCCGTTCCTGATGGCCCGCCGTGCCGACATGGAAGCGGTGGGCGGCTACCGCCATGTCCTCCATGCCGAGGATACGGATCTGTTCTGGCGCTTGCAGGAGCGGGGTAAGCTGCACAACCTGCCGGATATGCTTGGCGACTACCGGATGCACGCCGGCAGCGTCAGCAGCGCCTCTGTCCGCAACGCGCGGGTGTCGGCGGCGCATTCGCAGTTGGCGGGGATTTCTGCCCTGCGCCGCCGCCGGGGCGAGGCGGACCTGGTGTTCGAAAAGCAATCCCTGGCGGAGTTCAATAAGGCGCCGTCGATCCAGGAGGTTTTTGCCCTGGCCTGCCGCGGCCTGGCCCCGGCGGAACAGGACCGGCTGGAATTGTCGCTCGCGGCCAAGATGGTCGAGCTTGCCAGTTACCGCCCGTTCGAACTGGAGGGTGCGGATTGCCGCTTCATCCGGTCGGCGGTGCGCCGGCAGTGCGGCCTGCTGTCCCCGGCCAACCGGCAAGCATTGGACAAGAACCTTTGCGCCTCGGCTGCGCGCATGGCGGCCGTAGGGGCGGTTCGCAACGCGCACACCTTGCTGCAGCCACGGCTTTATGCCGGGTTCCTCGCGCGGCTGGCTGCGCGCACGCTGATGCCGCGCGAAGCGATACGTAGGGTCCGGCAGTTGACCGGGCGCGCGACGTTCCACAAGTAGCGCCTGGCCGCCGGCGCCCGTGCAGCATGGCGCCTACGCGGCACGACGCCTGCGCAGCACGGGGGCTGGCAGCGGCCCATGCGCACCGGCGCTCGTTCCTACGGCCTCGGTTTTACAGTGCCGGGGCAGTGCTGCCTGATGCCATTGGCTATGGATACAGCCACACCGGCGTTCTGGATCAGTCGTTTGTCCTAGACTGCTGGGTTGACTGAACTGAACCGTACCCACTCTGTGCAAGCCGGCCACACCCCGATGCCGGATTACCACTGACACAAAAGCGTCGCCAAGTTGCGATGGTCGGCACCCGTGCTGTCCTTTGATACATGAATTGTTCAGTTGAGGTTAGCAGAGGTATCCATGGTGCAATTTTTGAGCGGGCGGCAGGTCGCCCTATGTGTGGGCACGCTGCTCGCCATCTCTCCCCATTACGGCGCGCTGGCGCAGTCTGCCGACAGCGCAGCCGATCGGATGAACGCGATCGAGGCGCAAATCCGCAACTTGCAGAACGAGTTGCACAACGTCCGGCGCGACCTGGCGGCCCGCGACGCCCAGGTCCGGGCGGCGCGGCAAGAAGCGGCGCAGGCCCGCGCCGCGGTCCAGGCGGAACCGGGCGGGCGCGGCACGAGGCCGGCTGGCCAGTCCGTGGCCACCAACCCGGCGGGCGGTGGTCAGGGCATGACGGTGGGGGCGCAGCAAGGAGGCAATGGCGGCGGCGGCGAGACCACCGGCCAGCAGAACGCCTCGACAACGCCGGGCAACACGTCAAATGGCAGCTTCCGCCTCGGCGGCGTAACGGTCACCCTGGGCGGCTTCATCGAAGGGGCCGGCATCTTCAGGACGCGCAACGAGGTGACGGACATCGCCTCCAACTTCAACGGCAACATCCCGCTGCCGCAGTCGGCACTTTATCATGAGAACGAGTTCCGCGGCTCGGCGCGGCAGAGCCGCATTTCGCTGCTCGCGGAGGGCAACATCAGCCCGGCGCAAAAGCTGACCGCCTACTTCGAAACCGACTTCCAGGGCGGCTCGCCCACCGCGAATCAGAACGAGTCGAACAGCTATAACCTGCGGCTCCGCCAGGCCTATGGGACCTATGACAACACTGACCTTGGCCTGCATGTGCTTGCCGGGCAGTCCTGGAGCCTGCTGACCCAGCAGCAGGTCGGCATCACGCCCCGCAAGGAGGAGATCCCGCTGACCATTGATGCCCAGTATGTCGTCGGCTTCAACTGGGCGCGCCAGCCGCAGGTGCGCGTCGTGAAGGAGTTCGACGACCATAAGCTGTGGGCGGGCATATCGCTGGAGCAGCCGCAGAACATGGTCTATGTCAACGCGACCAATGGCGCCGGTACGGCTGTCGGCACGGCGAACTACCAGAACCCGGGCGCCGGCATCCTGGCCTCGACGGTTAACTACAGCACCGACGTCGCACCCGACATCATTGCGAAGGTGGCCTACGACCCCGGCTTCGCGCACCTGGAAGCGTTCGGGCTCATGCGCTTCCTGCATGACCGCGTGAGCACCCTCGGCGGCGGCAACAGCAACACCACCCTGGGCGGCGGCGGCGGCGTGGCGGGAAGCGTGCCGTTCCTGGACGGCAAGCTGTCGCTGCGCGGCAGCATCCTGGGCGGCTATGGGATCGGCCGCTATGGATCGGCCCAGCTTCCGGACTCCACCCTGAACCGGGCCGGCGCACCCGCGCCGGTGCCGTCCATCGCGGCGCTGGTGGGCTTGGTCGGGCACCCAATTCCGACGGTTGACCTGTACGGCTACGCCGGAACGGAACAGGCCTACCGGACCAGCTTCGTTGCGGCCGGCAAGGGTTACGGCTACGGCAGCCCGCTTTACAGCAACGCCGGGTGCGCCACTGAGCTGAGCACGGCGACCTGCACGGCGAATACGTCCGGCGTGGTCGAGGGCACGCTGGGGGCGTGGTGGCGCTTCCTGCACGGGAACTACGGAACCGCCCAGGTCGGTGGGCAGTATGCGTATGTCCGCCGCGACATCTTCAGGGGCATCGTGCCAGCCGGCGGCAAGGGCAACAACGGGACCGACGACAACATCTTCATGGTGAGCTTCCGGTATCTGCCGTTCCAGTAAGGGCGGCGGGCCGAGTGCCCGTATGAGACTGCGCCGCGCTGCGCCGGCTGGCCTGGGTTTCCGGGCGTCGGCGCGGAGTGGGCGTCCCACCCGTTTTTCCCTCGTCCAACAGCTTCGTTGGGCGGGGGAAGGCCGGGTCAGATGGCGAGCACAGCAACAGCATCGTCAAATCGGCACTCGGGGGCACAATGCCATCCGCTAATCCGCACATGCGTCCACAGCGGCGCGGGTAGCTCGGAGGATCAAGGCATAGGGCTACAATCGTTGATGCGGCCCTGCGACGGGTTATCCAGCTATAGCTCCATCACCTTTCGCCGGCGCGGAGATGCAGCCTGGGTCAAGTTTCAGGCAGTTATCGTCCGCGTTGCCGCGGCTATCAGTTCCGGCCGCGGAGCAAAGTCCGTCTTGATTTCCTAAGCAGGCTTGCGCGGCCTGTCACACAGATGGCTTGAGGCCGTGCAAGCCTGCTTAGCTTTTCATCTACACGCCAGCCTCCAGAGGTTTGTTTAGCTGCACGAACATCACCATCAGGTTGTCTGCCGGCATCGGCAGGACCTCCGGCGCGCCGAACCCGGCCTCCGCAGCCAGGGCCGCCACTGCCTCCAGCTCCCGCACCCCCCAGGCCGGGTTGCGCGCCTGCAAATCCGCATCGAACGCCGCGTTCCCCGGCCCGGTATGCCGCCCGCCGCGCATGTATGGCCCATACAGCGCCAGCACCCCGCCCAGCGGCAGCACCCGCGCCGCGCCCGCCATCAGCCCCTCTGCCGCAGCCCAGGGCGCGATGTGGATCATGTTGCTGCATAACACCGCGTTCGCAGCGGTCACCGGCCACTGCGCCGCCGTCGCGTCCAGCGCCAAGGCCGGGCGCACGTTGGGCAGGCCGCTGCACCAGGCGTTGATGCTCGCCAGCGCGTCCGCGTCGGGATCGGTCGGCTGGAACGTCAGCCCGGGTAGGGCCGCGGCCAGGTGGGCGCAATGCTCGCCTGTGCCGCTCGCCACTTCCAGCAGCAGCCCGGCGGCGGGCAGGCGAGGACGCAGCGCATCCAGGATCGGCCCGCGGTTGCGTGCTGCGCTCGGGGAAAAGCGCCTGGCGTCCGTGGGTGCTTCCATCCCCGGACCTTGTGCGCCGCCCCGGCCCCGTGTCAAACGGCCGGCATGACCATATCCCTCGTCCTGCATGGCGGTGCCGGCACCATCCCGCTCGAACGCATGGCGCCTGGGGAGATGGAAGCCCACCATGCCGGCCTGCGCGACGCCCTGCTGGCTGGTCACCGCATCCTGGCCGATGGCGGCTTGGCGCTGGACGCCGTCATCGCCGCCGTGATGACGTTGGAGGACGATCCCCTGTTCAACGCCGGACGCGGTGCCGTGTTCACCCGCGCCGGCGTGCAGGAGATGGACGCGGCGGTGATGGATGGCGGCACGCTCCGGGTCGGCGCCGTCGCCGGCATACGCGGCCCGCGCAACCCGGTGCTGGCCGCCCGCGCGGTGATGGAGCATTCGCCGCATGTCCTCATGGCCGGCGACGGCGCGCTGGCCTTCCTGCGGGCACAGGGGGTGGAGTTTGCTGGGGACGACTACTTTCATACCCCACGCCGCTGGGATGCCTTGCAGCGGCTGCTCGCTGGGCCGGAGAAGGTGCGCGACGATGCGGACCGGCACGGCACGGTGGGGGCGGTGGCCTGCGACGCCGCCGGGCGCCTGGCCGCGGCCACCAGCACCGGCGGCATGACCGGCAAGCTGCCGGGCCGCATCGGCGATACCCCCCTGCCCGGCGCCGGTACCTGGGCAGACGGCACCGTCGCCATGTCCGCCACTGGGCATGGCGAGAGCTTCATCCGCATTGCCGCGGGACATGAGCTGTCCGCCCGGATGCGGCTGGCGGGGGAGGACCTATATCAGGCGTCCAGTGGCGTGATGGCTTCGCTCGGCGGCATCGGCGGCGATGGCGGCTTCGTGGCCGTAGACCCGGCCGGGAACATCGCGATGCCGTTCAACAGCGGCGGCATGTATCGCGGCAGGATCGGCGCCGATGGCATCGCGCATACCGGCGTCCACCAGGAGGCGTTGCTGGAGCATCCGTAATGCTTGCTGCGCCGGGCGGGACTCGCTAACCCTGGCGCTTCAATTCGGAGAGGCATCATGGGCTACAGGGTCGCGGTTGTCGGCGCAACGGGTGCAGTCGGGCGCGAGATCCTGAAAACCCTGGCCGAGCGGGATTTCCCGGTGGACGAGGTGGTCGCCCTCGCATCCCCGCGCAGCGCCGGGCAGGAAGTGAGCTTCGGCGAGAAGAAGGTGCTCAAGGTGAGGAACCTTGAGACGTTCGACTTCAAGGGATGGGACATCGGCCTGTTCAGCCCCGGCGCCGCGGTGTCCGCCATCCATGCGCCGCGCGCCGCTGCCGCGGGGTGCCTGGTGATCGACAACACCAGCCAGTTCCGCATGGACGCCGACGTGCCGCTGGTGGTGCCGGAGGTGAACCCGGAGGCGCTGGTCCGCATCCCGCGCGGGATCATTGCCAATCCCAACTGCTCCACCATCCAGATGGTCGTGGCGCTGAAGCCGCTGCACGACGAGTTCCGCATCAAGCGCGTGGTGGTCAGCACCTACCAGTCGGTGTCCGGCGCGGGGAAGGACGGCATGGACGAGCTGTGGTCGCAGTCCCGCGCCATGTATGTGAACGACCCGCCGACGGTGCAGGAGTTCACCAAGCAGATCGCCTTCAATTGCATCCCGCACATCGACCGCTTCATGGACGATGGGAGCACGAAGGAAGAGTGGAAGATGGCGGTCGAGACCCGGAAGATCATGGGTGCCGACATTGCGGTTCACGCCACCTGTGTGCGGGTTCCGGTGTTCATCGGCCATTCGGAGGCGGTGAACGTCGAGTTCGAGCTGCCGGTGACGGCGGGCGAGGCCCGCGCGGCGCTGCGTGAGGCGCCGGGGGTGGTGGTGATGGATACGCGGGAGGACGGCGGCTATATCACGCCGCAGGAATGCGCCGGGGAGGATGCGGTGTTCGTCAGCCGTATCCGCAAGGACCCTACGGTGCCGCATGGGATTTCGTTCTGGTGCGTTTCGGACAATTTGCGCAAGGGCGCGGCGCTGAACGCGGTGCAGATCGCCGAGACGGTCGTGGCGCAGAAGCTGCTGCGGGCGGCGTAGGGGCCGCCTCATAGGCATTGCAAGGCGCTGCCCTGCTCCCTCTTCTTTGAGGAGTGGGTCGGGGAAGGAGGCAAGCAACGCTACGCTTCCCTCGTGAAACATCGGGCAAACTGCCTGTCTTGTTCCGCCCTGAAGCTCGGCGCTTTCGGTTTCCCTCATCCCAATCTTTTCCCGGAGGGAGAGGGAGACGGGGGTGCCGCCGCATGCTGTCATGCTGCACTGCATTGCAGTCTCGTTGACCCCGCCCACTTCCCCTCTTAGGAACCCTGGACGACGCACCGGAGTCTTGACCGCCCATGAAAGACGTACGCGACGCCCTGATGATCGGGCATGACAGCGACGGCCAGTTGGTCCGCCGCCCGCTGTCGCCGCACCTGCAGATTTACACCCCGCAGCTTACCAGCATCCTATCCATCATGAATCGCGTGACCGGCATCGCCGTGTCGGTCGGCACGCTGATGATGGTGTGGTGGCTGGTGGCAGCGTCACAGGGACCCAGCGCTTATGCGAACGTCAGCGGCTTCATGCGCTCGCCGATTGGATTGTTCATGCTGTTTGGCTGGACCGCCTCGCTGTTCTACCACTTCTTCGGCGGCATCCGGCACCTGACCTGGGACGCCGGCTACGGGTACGACCTGCCGCAAACCCATGCCTCCGGCTGGGCCACGGTGATCGCCACCGTCGTCAGCACCGTCCTGGTGTGGGCGGCGGCGCTCTGGATGCTGAGGGGATAGCCGCGATGCGCGAGAAGATGGCTATCGAGGTGATGCGCTCCCAGCTTGGCCGGGCGCGTGGGACGGGGGCGGCGCACTCCGGCGTGCACCACTGGTATGCCGAGCGGATCACCAGCATTGCGCTCGTACCGCTGACGCTCTGGTTCATCTTCGCCGTGCTGCGCCTGGTGGGCGCACCGCAGGAGGCCGTGGTGGATTGGGCCGGGCGGCCGGTGAACGCGGCGCTGCTGCTGGCGCTGATTGCAATCACCTTCCATCACATGCAGTTGGGTTTGCAGGTTGTCTATGAGGACTACATCAATGCCAAGTGGCTGATGAACATTGCCATCCTTGGGACCAAGGCCGCAGCCCTGCTATTGGGCCTGTTGGCGTCGGTTGCGGTGCTGAAAATGGCGTTGGCCTGACTATATCTGCGGGGTCACTCCGGGTGCCCCTGCACTCCTGCAAGGCGATGTAAATGAACGCGATTTCGATGCCGTCCGCTCGTGCCTACAACGTTGTTGACCATACCTACGACGTGGTCGTCGTCGGCGCTGGTGGAGCCGGGTTGCGGGCGACGCTTGGCATGGGTGCGGCCGGGCTGCGCACGGCCTGCCTGACCAAGGTGTTCCCCACCCGCAGCCACACGGTCGCGGCACAGGGCGGCATCGGCGCCGCGCTGGGCAACATGGGTGAGGACGACTGGCGCTGGCACATGTATGACACCGTGAAGGGGTCGGACTGGCTCGGCGACCAGGATGCCATCGAGTATATGTGCCGTGAGGCGATCCCCGCGGTGTATGAGCTGGAGCACTACGGCGTGCCGTTCAGCCGCACCGAGGATGGCCGCATCTACCAGCGCCCCTTCGGCGGCCACATGAAGGAATACGGCAAGACCCCGGCAATGCGCGCCTGTGCCGCCGCCGACCGCACCGGTCATGCCATCCTGCACACCCTGTATCAGCAGAGCCTGAAGCACGAGGTTGAGTTCTTCGTCGAATATATCGCCTTGGATCTCATCATGGATGAGGAGGGTGCGTGCCGCGGCGTCATGGCGTGGTGCCTGGAGGACGGGTCTATGCATCGCTTCCGTGCTCAGACCGTCGTGCTGGCCACTGGCGGCTATGGCCGTGCCTACTTCTCTTGCACCTCCGCCCATACCTGCACCGGCGACGGCAACGGCATGGCGATCCGCGCCGGCATTCCCATGCAGGACATGGAGTTCGTGCAGTTCCATCCTACGGGCATCTATGGTTCCGGCTGCCTTATCACTGAGGGCTCGCGTGGCGAGGGCGGGTATCTGACGAACTCGGAGGGCGAGCGCTTTATGGAGCGCTATGCTCCTACCGCCAAGGACTTGGCCAGCCGCGACGTGGTCAGCCGCTCGATGACGCTGGAGATAAATGCCGGGCGCGGTGTGGGCCCCAACAAGGACCACATCCACCTGCACTTGGAGCATCTGGGCGCCGACCTGCTGCATGAGCGTCTGCCCGGCATCAGCGAAACCGCTAAGGTCTTTGCTGGGGTTGACGTCACCAAGGAGCCGATCCCCGTGCTGCCGACCGTGCATTACAACATGGGCGGCATCCCCACGAACTATCGCACGGAGGTGCTGCGCCCCACGGTTAGGGACCCGGACGCGGTGGTTCCCGGGCTTATGGCGGTTGGCGAGGCGGCATGCGTGTCTGTGCACGGCGCTAACCGGCTGGGCACCAATTCGCTGTTGGACTTGGTGGTGTTCGGACGCGCCGCGGCGCACCGGGCCGGCGAGATCCTTAAGCCGGGGTCCAGCCAGGCTCCGTTGCCGGCACGCGCCGGAGAGGCGACGTTGGACCGCTTCGACGCGGTGCGAAATGCCAATGGCGGCACCAAGGTCTCGGCCATGCGGTTCGAGCTGCAGAAGGTCATGCAGTCCCATGCCGCGGTGTATCGCAACAGCCAAAGCCTCAAGGAGGGCGTGTCGAAGATGCAGGGCTTGTGGTCCGGTATGGCCGACATGAGCGTTAGCGACCGCAGCCTGATTTGGAATACCGACCTGCTGGAGGCGTTGGAGTTCGACAACCTGATGGGCAACGCGATGACCACGATGGTCAGCGCCGAGAACCGTCACGAGAGCCGCGGCGCCCATGCCCATGACGACTACCCGGACCGTGACGACGGGGAGTGGATGAAGCATACGCTGGCCTGGTGCGACACGGACGGCAAGGTGGACCTGGGCTACCGTGAGGTGAAGATGCAGACCCTCACCAACGAAGTCAGCGTGTTCCCGCCGAAGAAGCGGGTTTACTAAGGGGCCGTACGTGCGGTGCCGGCAATGGGCGCCGCACCCAAGCCTTCGTTTTCACGAGCAGCCGCCCGGTGCGGGCCTGCTCCAGACCTCAGGGTTCGCAAGACATGGCCGTTTTCACGCTGCCCAAGAACAGCAAGATTGGGCAGGGCAAGACCTACAAGGCGGCGCCCGGCGCCACCCGGGTCAAGCAGTTCAAGATCTACCGTTGGAATTCCGATGACGGGCAGAACCCGCATCTCGACACCTATGAACTCGACATGGATAAGGTCGGGCCGATGGTGCTGGACGCGTTGATCTACATCAAGAATGAGGTGGACCCGACCCTGACCTTCCGGCGTTCCTGCCGTGAGGGGATTTGCGGGTCATGCTCCATGAACATTGACGGCGGCAATACGCTTGCCTGCCTCAAAGCGCATGACGAGATCGAGGGGGCGGTCCGCATCTATCCGCTGCCGCATATGGCTGTGGTGAAGGACTTGGTGCCTGACCTGTCGCAGGCTTATGCCCAGCTCCGCAGCATTGAGCCGTGGCTGAAGTCCGATACGCCGCCGCCACCGGATGCCGAGCGCCGGCAGAGCAAGGAGGAGCGCAGCAAGCTTGACGGCATGTGGGAGTGCATCCTGTGCTTCTGCTGCACTACGTCCTGCCCCAGCTATTGGTGGAACGGGGACCGTTACCTTGGTCCGGCAACGCTGCTGCAAGCCTATCGCTGGATCGCCGATAGCCGCGACGAGGCGACCGGGGATCGGCTGGATGCGCTGGAGGACCCGTATAAGCTGTATCGCTGCCACACCATCATGAACTGCACCCAGACTTGCCCGAAGGGTCTGAACCCGGCAAAGGCGATTGGTGAGATCAAGCAGTTGCTCGTGGACCGTAAGGGTTAGGTTTCGCGTGTGAAGCGGACGAGGCAGTAGAGGCTGGCCTTGTCCCGGGTGAGCCAGTGTTCTTATTGACAGGTTTTGTGTTGCTTGCTCCCTCTCTCTTTGGGAAAGGGTCGGGGTGAAGAAACTGCTGATGCCAATTTCTGTGATGGATTGAGGGGTGTTCTCTGCGTTTCGCGGGTAGGGCCTGTTGCTTCCCTCACCCCGACCTCCTCCCAGAGGGAAAGCAGAGGTGGTTGTCCCCGGTTTGGAACTGGAAGCATGGCGTTTGATAGCACCCTCGATACTCCTCGCGGCCGGGCTGCTGCTTGGGCTGATAGCTTGCTGGTGGACCATGGCGTGTTCCGCTCGGTTTGGACCAACCTGGCTGAGGTGATCCCGGGTAAGCTTTATCGCTCCAACCACCCCACCCCAGGGCACCTTGCGGCGGCAACCCGGCGTTATGGGTTGAAAACCCTCATTAACCTGCGGGGCCACCGCAAATGTGGTTCAGATGCGCTCTCGCGGGAAGCTGCGGAGCGTTTGGGGCTGCATCATATTGATATGGCCTTTGAAAGCCGTGGTGCCCCGCATCGCGACCGCATTCTGCGGTTTGCTGACATCTATGCCACCCTGCCAACCCCTGCGCTGATGCATTGCAAGTCCGGCGCCGACCGCGCCGGGCTGGCGTCGGGCCTGGCGATCATGTTTGAGGGCGGACGGGCCGCCGACGCTTTGCAGCAGCTTTCATGGCGCTTCGGCCACTGGAGCCGTGCCCGTACTGGTGTGCTTGACGCCTTCTTCGTCCGCTATGCCGCCGAGGCTGAGGACCGCATCTCGTTCCTTGACTGGGTGCGGACCGAATACGATGAGCAGCGGTTGAAGCGGGACTTCGTCGCCGGCGGACTCGCCAGCTTTATCACCGACCAGGTGCTGCGGCGGGAGTAGCCGTGCCGGGTGTCGTTGGCGACACCGTGCTTTCGGCCCGGAACACAGTTGTTTTACGTTTCGCATGTATCCCGGTAGCGACGATGCGTGCTGGTCGTTGTAGCTGATTCCGACCACCCACACCGTGGGTAGCAGTGCCCTATCCAGCGGCGCCCAGCGCGCGAGGCAATACGTACGCTGCTGGGAATGCAAGCTCCAGAACTTCGACCAGGGTTGAACCTTTGTCGCGATGACGAGGCTTGACCCCGAGACTCCACCGGGGACGGGAGACCCTTATGCCGCGCGTGTCAGACGTTTCAGGAATGCGGTGACCCGGTGGCGACGCATCTCATATCGCGCCTTGTCGTCCGTGGTCATCCAGTTGAGCTGCACGACGTAGCGGCGCCCAACGAATTGCTTGTGTCCATGCCAAGTCGTCGGCCCGTTCGGAAATACCAGCAAGGTGCCGTTCACTGGAGGTACCTCGACAGCGTAGTCATCCAGGTCATCCGGGCGGCGCAGCAGGCGCAGGCAACCATCCTGGCGTGCCCAGTCTGCCGTGTCCGGGTTCAGGTAGAGCAACACCGTGACCCGCTTGGCCAGGCTGTCGCAATGGATGCGCCCATCCTTCTCCCGCGACTGACCACGGAGCGTCACCATCGTCGGTGCGTCGTCCAGGTCCAGTCCGAACTTTTCGGCGACCGCGTTTCGGAACCGCGAACCCTCAAGTTCTCCGATGAGCGCCCGGGCTGCATGGCCCAGCCGCAGTCCTCCAGTTGGGAACGAGCCGCCCTTACTTAGAGACGGCAAACCGCCGACGACCTCGGCTAAGGGACCAGGCGGCACGAAATTGCGAACCACGATGTGGGTGAAGGGATCGGCAACAACGGGTGTTGCGGCCAGACCGGGATAATCAAGCTCTATCATGTGTTGGATTTAAGCCCGGCAGCCACCTAACTCAACGGTGATGTGCGTGGGATCAGGTGCGCGGAATGCGGCTGTTGCGCAGGATGCCGGTGGTGGACAGGAATTGGGCACAACGAAGCTGTCCGTCACAACAAGGTGCTGTTTCGGACGTCGTGGCGATGCGTTGCAGGCCAGGCTTGGCACAGGTGAAGAGCTGCTTGGTGATCTGAGTCTGGAATTCCACTGCGCCTGCCGGTAGGCAGGACACCATCAACGTCGTCGCAGCTACCAGGACCAACCTCATCTTGCGCCTCTCCCTCGGATCGCAAACCTCTGACAAATCAACGTCACAATCTACCCCAAGGTTACATGCTCCTGATTCAGTGATCGGCCGGGTTGGTTCTGGACCGGATGATGACATGTCCGCAACAAAAAAGAACGAAATTTTACAGTCGGTTGGCCCGCTGGCGGCCTACCGTGCGCTGCTGGCTGGTGGCGGGCTAATTACGGACCCGGCGCAGGCGGTCGCCGCCGAACGGCTGCAGGGGTTGTGGTCCCGTCTGCGCGGCTACGATCCGGCTGTTCACGAGCCAGACGGGAATCGGCGCCGTGGCCTGCTCAGCCGGTTCCTGCGCGCCCCGCGCGACGACATCCCCAGCGACTTCCCGCACGGGCTGTATCTCGTCGGCGACGTCGGCCGGGGCAAGAGCATGCTGATGGACCTGTTCTTTGAGGTGGCGGAGGTGCCGCGTAAGCGCCGGGTCCACTTCCATGCCTTCATGCAGGACGTGCACAAGCGCATCTACGCCTGGCGGCGGACCCCGCAACGCCTGGCCGACCCGGGCCACGACGACCCGATCCCGCCGCTGGCCGACGCCATTGCGGGCGAGGCGGCGCTGCTGTGCTTCGACGAGTTCCAGGTCAACGACATCACGGACGCCACGATCCTGGGCCGCCTGTTCCGTGCGCTGTTCGCCCGTGGCGTGGTGATCGTCGCGACCAGCAACACCAAGCCGGACGACCTGTTCGCTGGGCAGCCCGGACGCGATGCCTTCCTGCCGGCCATCGAGCTGCTGAAGGAGCACCTGGACGTGCTGGTGCTGGATGGCGCACGGGATTGGCGCCGCCAGCGCCTGCGCGGCAAGCCGACCTGGCTGGTCCCGGCCGACGCGCGCGCGGACACCGCGCTGGACGAAGCGTTCGCCGGCCTGACCGATGGCGCCCGCCCTCGGCCGGAGCGCCTGCAGGTGATGGGGCGCAGCGTGCCGGTGCCGGTGGCGGCCGCGGGCGTCGCGCGCTTCGACTTCGACGCGCTGTGCGGTACGCCGTTGGGCGCAGGCGATTATTTGGCGCTGGCCACGCACTACCATGCCCTGGTGCTGGACGGCGTACCGCGGCTGTCGCCCGACAACTACGACGTGGCCCGGCGCTTCATCGTGCTGGTGGACGCGCTGTATGACCACCGGGTCAAGCTGGTGGCGAGCGCCGCGGACGTGCCGGACCGGCTGTATATGCGCGGGGAAGGTGCGAAAGCGTTCGAGCGCACGGCGTCCCGGCTGGAGGAGATGCAGAGCACCAATTACTTGGCGTTGCCGCATCTTACCTGAGCGGGGGTGTCCCGGCGCCAGCCGCTGCCATGGGGAGGAGCATCGCCGCCGCCTGCCCCACAGCCATGTACGGGACAGGAGACGCAAGCCGCCCTTGCCTTCACTCCGGCTTTGACCGCGGCATCGGCCCTTCCCGTTGCAGCCCGTGCCAAGCCAGGACGCTGTCTGCCATGAAGGCGACCAGGGAGCCAACGGTGCAGGCAAGCGCGCCGCCGAACAGCAGATATAGCCAGACCGCGACCTCGGCATCCCGCAGGCCGCCGAAGAACAGCACGAGCGCGGCGCCGCAGGTACATGCGCCGCCGACCGCGCCCAGCACCACCGCGGCGTCCAGCGCCGACCGGCGGCGGCGCAGGCGGATCAGGTGCGCCAGCAGCAGGCCGAGCTTGGCCTGGTCCTGCTCGGCATCCGCCAGCTCGGTCAGGTGCTCGACGTGGTCGGCCACCCGGTTCTGCCGGAGGTTGAACATGCCGAGCAGCGTGCCGATGCCCGACAGCAGGAACACCGGGGTAAGCGCGACCTGGACGAGGTGGGCGATGGAATCGACGCCCCCGGCGGCATCAGACGGCAGCATCGTTCACATGTCCCCGCATGCTGCGCCGGTCCGGGAATGGCGGGACACATGCATGCGGCCGGATATTGCCGGACCGGCGCGGGGATGCAACGGGATGGCACTGCTTTCATCGCCGCGCCGCCTCCGCAGCCCGGCTATCCATGCGCTCGCTGCGTGCCGGCCTGGACGCCGTGGAGGTTGGACGCCCTGGAATCCGCATCTTGCCACGAGGCGGCCCTACATGCGCGCGATGGCCCGGCGTTTGCACATTGGGCTGGCGAGCCGTTGATCCCCGGTTCGGGTTCAATCTTGGGCATCATCCGTTGCCGCAGAAAGGCCAAGCCGTGCCGAGCATCCCCGCCGACCCCTATGCCTGGCCCTATGACGGCTCGCTCGCGCCTGAAACGACGGCGTTGGTGATCATAGACATGCAAACCGACTTCTGCGGGACGGGCGGCTACGTTGACCGCATGGGATACGACCTTTCGCTCACGCGCGCGCCGGTCGAGCCGATCCGCCGCGTGCTGGGCGCGATGCGGGCCGGCGGCTTCCCCATCATCCACACCCGCGAAGGGCACCGCCCCGACCTGTCGGACCTGCCGGCCAACAAGCGGTGGCGGTCCCGCCAGATCGGCGCCGGCATCGGCGACGAGGGGCCGTGCGGCCGCATCCTGGTCCGCGGCGAGCCGGGATGGGAGATCATCCCCGAACTGGCCCCCCTGCCCGGTGAGGCCGTGATCGACAAGCCCGGCAAGGGCGCGTTCTACGCGACCGATCTCGAGCTTGTCCTACGCATGCGGGGCATACGTAACCTGGTGCTTACCGGCATCACCACGGATGTCTGCGTCCACACCACCATGCGCGAAGCGAACGACCGCGGGTTCGAGTGCGTGATGCTCGAAGACTGCTGCGGCGCCACCGACCGCGGCAATCACGACGCCGCGGTGAAGATGATCAAGATGCAAGGCGGCGTGTTCGGCGCTGTGTCGGATGCGCGCAGCCTGTGCGGCCACTTGGGGCGATGATGGACGTTTGGGCTGGCAGCCTCCTCTGGGCGGCGAACGGGACTGCTATCCGCATCAGGATGTAGGCGGTTGTCCAAGCGTCGGACGTCGGCAGCCGGCTGCGGGCCGGAACCCCGCAACCGCAGCTAGGCCGGGACCTGCTCGCCGGGCCGATGGAGGTTGGATTTTCTGGCGCGTTTCTGGCGCGTGCTGGCCGTAGGCGCCGGTAGGATCACGCCACGGTGCGCGCGGACGCGCCGCCGTGTGGGCTTACGGCGGCGGCGATGATGATCGCCTACGGCGGGCGCTAGCCGGCTTCTGGCCGATCCTGCGGTCTGGGGGCGAGCTGTTAGTGGGCACCGGCCGTCCATTATGCCTGGAAAGGTGAACTGGGCGCGGTATCCGGGCATTGGGATGATCGGCATACAAGGGAAATAACGATGCTGCCGCGGCCTCCCTTGCGCATGGCTGGCCGCGGCGCCGGCAGGCGTGGCTGGGACATCCCCCACTAGAGGACGCCGCACATGAGCAAGCAGAACGTCGCTGATCTGGTCATCGCAGCGCTCTATCAGGCCGGGGTCCGCCGCATCTACGGCGTCGCCGGTGACAGCCTGAATGCGATCACCGAGGCGTTGCGCAAGCATGGCGGCATCGATTGGATGCACACCCGGCACGAGGAGGTGGCGGCTTTTGCCGCCGGCGGCGAGGCGCACCTGACCGGCAGCCTGGCCGTCTGCGCCGGCAGTTGCGGACCGGGCAACCTGCACCTCATCAACGGGCTGTTCGACTGCCATCGCTCCCGCGTGCCGGTGCTGGCCATCGCGGCGCAGATCCCCAGCGCCGAGATCGGGCGCAGCTACTTCCAGGAAACGCATCCGCAGAACCTGTTCCAGGAGTGCAGCTACTACTGCGAGATGGTGTCCACCCCCGAGCAGATGCCCGGCGTGCTGGAAACCGCCATCCGGGTGGCGGTCGGCAAGCGCGGCGTATCCGTCCTCGTGCTGCCCGGCGACGTCGCGATGTTGCCGGCGCCATCAGGCCCTGCCGTGTCCCCGTCGCTGCTGCCCGCGCCGCCGGTCGTGCACCCAGGGGATGCCGAACTGGAGCAGTTGGCCACGCTGCTGAACGGCTCCGCCAAGGTGACGCTGCTGTGCGGACGCGGCTGCGCCGGGGCGCATGCGCCGCTGATGCGGCTGGCTGAGGTTTTGAAATCGCCTATCGTCCACGCGCTCGGCGGCAAGGAGGGGGTGGAGCATGACAACCCCTACGATGTCGGCATGACCGGGCTGATCGGCTTCAGCAGCGGCTATGCGGCCATGATGGGCTGCGACATGCTGCTGATATTGGGCACCGATTTTCCTTATCGGCAGTTCTACCCGACCGATGCCACGATCGCCCAGGTGGACCTGCGGCCGGAGAACCTGGGCCGGCGGTGCCGGGTCAACCTCGGCGTGGTGGGCGACGTCGGCGCGACGATCGAGGCGCTGCTGCCGCGGCTGGATGCCAAGACGGACCGCAGGCACCTGGATGCCAGCCTGGCCCATTACGCCAAGGCTCGGGAAGGGCTGGACGAGCTTGCGGTGGGCCACCCCGGGCGCAAGCCGATCCATCCGCAGTTCCTGGCCAAGACGATCAACGACCTGGCGGCGGATGACGCCGTGTTCACCGCCGATGTGGGGACGCCGACGATCTGGGCGGCGCGGTATCTCAAGGTGGGCGGGGGGCGGCGGCTGATCGGGTCTTGGAACCATGGCTCCATGGCCAATGCGATGCCGCAGGCCATTGGGGCGCAGGCGACGTACTTGCAGAGGCAGGTGATCTCGCTGTCCGGCGATGGCGGCTTCACCATGCTGATGGGCGACTTGCTGACCCTGGTGCAGCACAAGCTGCCGGTGAAGGTGGTGGTGTTCAATAATGGCAGCCTTGGGTTCGTGGAGCTGGAGATGAAGGCGGCCGGGCTGCTGGAAACCGGGGTTGCGCTGGTCAATCCGGATTTCGCTGCGATGGCGCGCGCTGCCGGGCTGTTTGCTCGGCGGGTCGAGGACCCGGTCGACCTGGCGGACGCCGTGCGCGCAATGCTGGCGCATGACGGCCCCGCGCTGCTGGACGTGGTCACGGCCCGGCAGGAGTTGGCGATGCCACCCAAGCTGGGAGCGCAGCAGGCGGTCGGGTTCAGCCTGTGGGTGGCCAAGGCAGTCATGAACGGCAGGGGCAACGAGGTGGTGGACCTGGCCCGCACCAACCTGCTGCGTTGAGAGGGAGAAGCGGGCATGAGCCGCGTCACAGCCCTTCCGAGCACCAATCCGCACGGCGTCTGCAGCGGCGCCAAGACGTTTGTGGTGTCCGCCCGGGCCGGATGGGTCCGGCAGCATGACACAACTCCGTGCACGGTGGCCTGAGCATATGAGCATGGAGACGGTCCAACAGCGGTTTGAGCCGACCTGGCCGCCAATGGTCCCGTGGCGACATAATAAGGAAGCACCACCAGTGGATGACACCGGCTCAGGAATTCCATCTAAGGGTGAAGCAGCGCGCAGGAGCCGGCGGGGTGCGCCCAAATTGATGGTTCGAAATATGCGGTTTCCACTTGTCCTTGCCTTGCTGGCCTTGGCCGGCTGCCAGCCTGGGGTGCTCAACCCTGCAGGCCCGATCGCCAGCGCCGAACGGACGCTGCTGTTCGACGCGCTGCTGATCATGCTGGCCATCATCGGCCCGACGATCCTGGCGATACTTGCTTTTGCCTGGTGGTTCCGGTCCAGCAATCCCCGCGCCAAGCGCCTGCCGGACTGGGCGTATTCCGGTCAGATCGAGCTGGTGACCTGGGGAGTTCCGTTGCTGACGATCACCCTCCTGGGCGGCGTCGCCTGGGTCAGCTCGCACGAGTTGGACCCTGCGAAGCCGTTGCCGATCCGGGCCGGCGAGGAGCCGTTGGTGGTCCAGGTCGTGTCTATGGATTGGAAGTGGCTGTTCATCTACCCGGCCCAGGGCGTGGCCAGCGTGAACGAGCTGGCGATCCCGGCGGGCAAGCCCGTCCACTTCCAGCTCACATCTGCCAGCGTTTTGGACTCGTTCTACATCCCGCAGCTCGGCAGCATGATCTACACCATGAACGGCATGTCGTCCGACCTCAACTTGCAGGCGGATCAGCCTGGCACCTACTGGGGCCTGTCTACCCACCTTAGCGGTGACGGCTTTTCGGACATGCACTTCGGGGTGCGCGCCCTGGATCAGGCCGGCTTCGATGCCTGGATTGCGGCAGCACACAACAGCGGCCCGGCACTGGACGCCGGGCACTACGCGCAGTTGGCCAAGCAGAGCATCAAGGATCCGGTCTCAACCTTCAGCAGCGTGGACCCGAAGCTGTATCAGAAGATCGTCAGCCAAGAACTGGCGCCGGGTCCCGGGCCAGACCCGGAACCCAGTCCTAAGATGAAGCCGAAGTCGGCATCCAACCCAATCGGGGGCGTCCTGACAGCCAGTGAGCCGTCCGCCCCCGCCAATCACGCGATGGAGCACTAACATGTGGGGCAAGCTTTCCTGGGAGGCGATCCCGCTCGACCAGCCGATCCCGATGGTCGCCTCGGGCGTGGTCGGGCTGGTACTGCTGGGCGTCATCGGTTTCGTCGTGTTCAAGGGCTGGGTGCCGTATCTATGGCGCGAGTGGATCACCAGCGTGGACCACAAGCGGATCGGCGTGATGTATTGCCTGCTGGCACTGGTGATGCTGCTGCGCGGCTTCTCCGACGCGCTGCTGATGCGCTCGCAGCAGGCACTCGCGTATAACGCGCCGGGCTACCTGCCGCCGGAGCACTACAACCAGGTGTTCTCGGCGCACGGCACGCTGATGATCTTCTTCGTGGCGATGACCTTCATGGTCGGGCTGATGAACTTCGCGGTGCCGTTGCAGCTCGGCATACGTGACGTGGCGTTTCCCACCCTCAACTCGGTGTCATTCTGGCTGACGGCGACGGGAGCGCTACTGATCAACATCTCGCTCGTGGTGGGCGAGTTCGCGCGCACGGGCTGGCTGCCCTATCCGCCGTTGTCGGAGCTGGCCTACTCGCCTGGGGTCGGCGTGGACTACTACTTGTGGTCTCTGCAGATTGCGGGCGTCGGCACGCTGCTGTCCGGGGTGAACCTGGTCACCACCATCCTCAAGATACACGCGCCGGGGATGACCTACCTGCGCATGCCGATGTTCTGCTGGACCGCCCTTGCATCCAACCTGCTGATCGTTGCGTCCTTCCCGATCCTGACCGCGACCCTGGGCATGCTGCTGCTCGACCGTTACCTCGGCTTCCACTTCTTCACCAACGAGGCCGGGGGGAACGTGATGATGTTCATGAACCTCATTTGGGCGTGGGGCCATCCGGAGGTCTACATCCTGGTCCTGCCGACGTTCGGCGTGTTCTCGGAGGTGGTCTCGACCTTCTCGCAAAAGCCGCTGTTCGGCTATCGCTCGATGGTGGCGGCCACCATGGTGATCTGCGTGCTCGCGTTCTCGGTTTGGCTGCACCACTTCTTCACCATGGGCGCGGGCGGCGACGTGAACGGCATCTTCGGCATCGCTTCCATGATCATCGCCGTGCCGACGGGCGTGAAGGTGTTCAACTGGCTGTTCACCATGTATGGCGGAAGCGTTAAGTTCGAGACGCCGATGCTTTGGGCGATCGGCTTCATGGTCACCTTCGTCATCGGTGGTGCGACGGGCGTGCTGCTGGCGGTGCCGCCGGCGGACTTCACCCTGCACAACAGCCTGTTCCTGGTGGCGCACTTCCATAACGTCGTCATCGGCGGTGTGTTGTTCGGGGCGTTCGCCGGCTACATGTACTGGTTCCCCAAGGCGTTCGGCTTCCGCCTGGACGAGCGGCTCGGCAGGTGGTCGTTCTGGTGCTGGCTGGTTGGGTTCTACGTTGCCTTCATGCCGCTGTATGTCCTCGGCCTGGAGGGCATGACCCGGCGGATGCAGCACTACGACGTTGCAGGATGGCAACCCTGGCTGCTGGTGGCCGGTGTGGGCGCCCTCATCATCTTCGCAGGCATCATACTGATGATCGCTCAACTCGTGGTCAGCATCCGCAACCGCGACAGCTTGCGGGATGAGACGGGCGACCCTTGGAACGGGCGCTCGCTGGAGTGGGCTACGGCGTCGCCGCCGCCCGCGTTCAACTTCGCGGTGCTGCCGGAAGTGTCCGGCGAGGACGCTTACTGGGGCATCAAGGAGCGCGCGCGGCGGGATGCGGTGCTGGGCAAGGAACCTGAGTACGTTGACATCGAGGTGCCGCGGAACAGTGCGACCGGCGTCACCTGCGCGTTTTTTGCGACCATCCTGGGTTTCGCGTTGATTTGGCACATCTGGTGGATGGCGGCGTTTGGCCTGGTTTGCGCGTTCGCCACCTTTGTCGTGTTCGCTTGGCGTGACCGGACCGAGTACGTGGTTACCGCCGCCGAAGCAGGCCGCATCAACCGCATCAACCGGCAGGCACGTCAGGCAGCGCTTGCCCGTGTGGCGGCTGCTCGGCAGTTGGAGCCGGCCGAATGAGCGCGCCTGCTGACGGACCAACGGGCGGAAACACGCCGCCCGATCCGGCGCGCCGGCATGCATCCCGTGCTGGCCTGTGGGGGGCGCTGCTCGGTGCGGGCGCTACGGCCGCAGCCCTCCTCGCGTTGCGTCCGGCCCCAGGCGGGGTGATGGCGCTGCAGCCGGCTGGCGGGGCCGCCCTGTCCCCGCAACCCACGCGGGCACGTAAGGATAGGCCACTGACCGGGGACCCAAACCGGACTGGGCAGACTGACAATGACTCGCATGACAACAGCAACCATGGCGAGCGCCAAGAGCCGTCCAAGCGGATCATCTCGGGCTACGGGTTCTGGATCTTCCTGCTATCGGACATCATCATGTTCGCCGCCTTCTTCGCCTCCTATGCCGTTCTGGTGGGCGAGACTGCGGGAGGCCCCAGCGGGCGCGACCTGTTCGACCTGCGCAACACCGGCATCGAGACTGGGTGCCTGCTCATTTCCAGCTTCACTTGCGGGCTGGCCAGCGTTGGGCTGGAAGCGCGCAACAACCGCTGGTTCTACGGTGCGATGGCGGCGACCTTCGTGCTCGGCGCCGCCTTCATCGGGCTGGAGGTGCGCGAGTTCTGGTCCATGGTGGCGGACGGCAACGGGCCGAGCCGCAGTGCCTTCCTGTCGGCCTTCTTCGCCCTCGTCGGCCTGCATGGGCTGCACGTCTCGGCCGGGCTGCTGTGGCTGCTGACCATGATGGCCCAGGTTTGGGCCAAGGGCTACCGTGACGACATCCTGCGCCGGGTGATGTGCTTCAGCCTGTTCTGGCACGCCTTGGACATCGTCTGGGTCGCCCTGTTCACCGTGGTTTACCTGATGGGAGTGGCGCCATGAGCTTCGCGGAAACCGGCCCTGACCAGCGTCACGGCGACACCGCTCCAGGCGACCGACGCCCCGAAGAAGAGGGTAATACCGAAGGTATCCGCACCTACGTCGTCGGCCTTGGGCTGGCGGTGCTGCTGACGGTGGTGTCGTTCCTGGTGGCGCGCACTTCGCTCGTCTGGCAGCCCAGCATTCCCATTGCGCTGTTCGTGCTCGCCATTGCCCAGATGGGCATACACCTCGTGTTCTTCCTGCACATCACGAGTGGGCCGGACGGTACCAACAACGCCATGGCGTTGGCCTTTGGGGTGCTGATCGTCTTCCTGCTCATCGGGGGATCATTGTGGATCATGGGGCACTTGAACCACAACATGCCAACCATGGATCAAATCATGAGGATGCAACGGTAAAGGCGGCAACGAGCCAGGCCACATGAGGCGTTATAGGGGTAAGGCACCAGCAAAGCTTCCCTATCTGCTCACGGTGGTGCCGGTGGCCTAGGAGGGTCAGCACAGATGCTTCTTGACGCTCCATATTTCTACGGATGGCTACCGTCAGAGCGCCGGGTGCGCTTACACGATGAGTTGCTGTAGTTGGCTGCTCGCTTTTTTCCCGCCGTGGTTGGCGGGTTCGCCAGTTGTGTGCGCCATGCGCTGGCACAATGACAGGAAACACGCTGGACGCGGCCTGCTTGTAGAGGTCGTGGTTGGTTACGACGTAGATCGAACGGCGGTGCCGTCGGATGTCCGGTAGCTCCAATCATTCACAATGCCAGTCGTCCGGTGCTGGGCGGATGGCGCAACTAGTCACGAGCCCACGTGGCCCCACTCAGGAGACTTAAATGATCCGCATCACTGCAATTCTTCTTGTCGCCCTGGTAGCCGCCTGTTCCTACGTTCGGCCAGACACTACCGTTTCGCCGAACCTCGATAGCGGCGTAACTTCTGATAACGGCGGTGGCGCGCGTGCGCTGAACAACCAGCCGGGTGTCGGCGTGACAACCAGCGTCGGGCCGGCACGGTGAAGTGGCTGGCGGCGGCGCTGCTGCTCGCGTCTGTTGCTGCCGCCGACGCACAAACGACGCGTAATGGTCCGGAATGGGGCGGGAAAAATCACCAACCTACCCAGGGCGAGGTGATCCAGCGCGAAAAGCAGGTTGGGGTGGAGGCACCTCCAGCCCAGCGGCAAGAGAACGGCCAGGCCGTGGACCAGCTCGGCCAGCAGTTGCTGCATGATGAGGCGGTGGACCCGCCCCGGAACCCAGCACGGCCGGTTCCGCCATAATACCGGCTGTGCCTTCCTGGACCATCCCACCATAATGGAAACGCCCTGCATGCAACATCCAGCATTCCGTCTTGCCGTTCTCGTGGCCTGTTTTGCTGCTGCGGCCTGCGCCACGCCTCAGCAACGGGCGGCGGACCGGGAAGACTTGCTGGCTGCCGCGGGTTTTACAGCGCGTCCTGCCAACACGCTGGAGCGTGTGGCGTCGCTGCGTAGCCTGCCGCCGAACAAGGTGATGCAACAGACCCGCGGCGGCACCGTCAGCTATGTGTATGCCGATCCCCTGGTGTGTGCTTGCCTGTATGTCGGTGACCAGGCGGCTTATGGGCGCTACCGCCAAGAGGTGTTCCAGCGCCGACTGGCCGACGAACAGGCCATGACCGCCCAGATGAACCAAATGGATTGGGATTACGGTCCGTGGGGCGGTCCGTTCTTTTGATTGTCCC
>CAXTCI010000036.1:0-33806 GCA_964242325.1 uncultured Acetobacteraceae bacterium | reverse complement strand
GCCAACAGCGTCGGCGCCTACCTGACCTATGCTCCGCGTGTGGGCCGGCGGGATTCCGAGCGCAACTGCGTGTCGAACATCCATGAGGGCGGCCTGTCCTACCAGTCGGCGGCGGAGGTGCTAGCGTGGCTGATGACGGAGGCGAGCCGGCGCAAGCTGACGGGGGTCGAGTTGAAGGACGACCGTGGCGCCTTGCCGGGTGCGGTCGTGTCGCAGATCGGCTGACCACAGGCGATAGCAGCGTTTGTGCGAACCGGGCAGGGTTCAAGTAGGATAATACCAACCGCCATCCGCTCTGACCATTTCCCGGTAAGCCTCGTAGGGCGTATAAGCGAAGCGCCATACGCCGCACCGCAGCACTGCGTTATGAGCGAAAGCGCCAAAGGTTGTCCGCCCTGCCAAGACCGCCAACGCCAGATAAGGTCAAAGCAAATGGCGATTGGTATAAGCTCACCAGTGCAGGCCATCGCCTAGCCCGGCATGTCTGTGACCTCGATGCGATCAAAGCCTTTGTAGCGGTAGATGAGGACGGAGCCGACCCAGGCGGCGATGAACACGCCGATGATGGCGAAGCCCAAGCTGTTGAAGTTGTCGTTCAGCGCGCCGATGCCGTCCCAGAACCAGCCGGACAGGTCGAGCTGCGCCCCAAGCAGGCCAAGGGCCTCGATGCCGCCCACTAGAAACGCGACCACCACGGACACCAAGGTGATGGTCAGATTGTAATACAGCTTCCGGACCGGATGCACGAACGCCCAGTCGTAGGCGCCCAGCATCAGCACGCCGTCCGTGGTGTCCACCAGCGACATGCCCGCCGTGAACAGGGCAGGGAACACCATGATGGACCAGATGGAGATGCCTTGGGCGGCCTGCGTCGCCGAGATGCCGAGCAGGGAAACCTCCGTCGCCGTATCGAACCCCAGCCCGAACAGGAAGCCGAGCGGGAACATGTGCCAACCCTTGGTGACCAGCCTGAAAAGCGGCCGGAACAGTCGCGCGAGCACGCCGCGGCTGTTGAGCAGGAGGTCGAAGTCGGCGTCCACGTAGCGGCCGCCACCCCGCACATGGCGCCAGGTGCGCCAGACTGCGCGCAGGATGAACAAGTTGGCAGTGGCTACGGCGAACAGGAACAGGGCTGACACGGTGGTACCGATGACGCCGCCCACGCTCTTGAACTGCTCGAACCGCGTGGAAAGCAGGGTCGCCGTCGCGGCTACGCCCGCGGCGGCCAGCACCACCACGGCCGAGTGGCCAAGAGCAAAGAAGAGGCCCACGGTGACGGGCCGCTTGCCTTCCTGCATCAGCTTGCGGGTGACGTTGTCGATGGCGGCGATGTGGTCGGCGTCCACGGCGTGGCGAAGCCCGAAGCTGTAAGCGAGCAGGGCCGTCCCCAGGAACAGCGGCCGATGCTGGAACAACAGGAAGGCCCAGGCCCAGGCGGCCAGGTTCGCCGCGATGAGCAGGCCGTAGATGCCGATCAGCGAGCCGCGCAGGCTGCGGGGGCGTTCGTCGAAAGCTTTGGTGAGCAGAGTCAGCATGGTCGTCCCCAGACCGCCAGGGCACCCTGCCCGGCAGCATTGGCTTGCGCGGCAACGGCAGTCCTGGCTTGCGGGTCCCGGACATGCATCGCACCCGTGCGGTGCATGTCCATGGCCGCCGGCCCTGCCTTCCCGAACCAGCCTGGTTCAGTGACCCACCCCCGAACCGGGGCGGACGGACCAGCGGCTCGCCGCTGACAGTTGCGGGGACAGCCACCGACTTGCCCCGGGACTGTGGTCCAGTCAGAGCGCACGGCGTTCCCTTTTCACCCGCTCGCACGGGACCGTTGATCCTTTGTGACTGGACCATCCACAAGGTCTTGGCAAATCACGAAGGGTTCGCGCTCCGTGCCGCCGTCTGTGCAATCTTGACCGTGTTCCATGGCGTGACCCCGGGACGCGGCTCGCAGATACACTCGGCATGAGATGCGCCTGGTGTGCCAGCCGCGCGTGGGGGCTGCCGCGGGAACGCGCACGTTCCACCGCTTCACGCCATCGTCACATGGCGGCCACGCCGGGCCCCGCAAATCATCCGCCGGCGGCATGGACCCGGCTCGCCGATGTTGGCAGTGTCGAAGATCGCGTGAACACGGCGCCCGGACCAGGCCGGGGACAACGGAGGCAAGGCAGTGCGCAACACCGAGCAGATCTGGAACATCGTGGACGGCAAGCAGGCGGACTACATCGCCCTGGCGGACCGGGTCTGGGGAATGCCGGAGCTGGCCTACGGCGAGCACCGTTCCGCGGCCGAGCACCTGGCGATGCTGGAGCAGGAAGGGTTCCGCATCACCCGCGAGCTGGCGGGCATCCCGACCGCAATGATGGCGGAGGCCGGAGAGGAAGGTCCGGTGATCGCCATACTGGGCGAATACGACGCCCTGCCAGGCTTGAGCCAGGAGGCCGGCCTTGCCGAGCCGCGCCCGGTCGAGGGCGATGGCGGCGTCGGCCACGGCTGCGGCCACAACCTGCTGGGGTCGGCAGCGATGCTGGCCGCGTCGGCGGTGAAGGACTGGCTGGCGGCCTCCGGCGTGAAGGGCCGCGTCCGCTACTACGGCTGTCCCGCGGAGGAAGGGGGTGCTGCCAAGGGCTTCATGGTGCGCGCGGGGGCGTTCAAGGACGTGGACATCGCGATCTCCTGGCATCCCGCCTCGTTCTCGGGCGTGAACGAGGCGGTCAGCCTCGCGAATACCCGGATTGACTTCACCTTCATCGGCCGGGCCAGCCATGCCGCAGGGGCGCCCGACCTAGGCCGCAGCGCGCTCGATGCGGTCGAGCTGATGAACGTCGGCGTGAACTACATGCGTGAGCACATGCCGGACGACGCGCGCGTCCACTATGCCTACCTCGATGCCGGCGGGATCGCGCCCAACGTCGTGCAGGCTCGGGCCAAGGTGCGCTATTTGATCCGCGCCTCCGACCTGGCCGGGCTGACCGCGCTGGTTGCCCGCGTGCGCAAGATCGCCGACGGGGCGGCGCTAATGACGGAGACGACCGTCAGCACCCAGGTGGTCAGCGCGGTTAGCAACCTGATGGCTAACACGCCGCTAGAGCAGGCGATGCACGACAACTTCGAGCGGCTGGGGCCGCCGGAGTTCGATGCTGAGGACTGCGCCTATGCCGAGCGCATCCGCGCCACGTTGACCCCGGCTGACACCGCCGCGGCGTTCAGCCGGGTCGGCGTGCCGGTGCGGCAAGACCTGCCGTTGTGCGACTTCATCATCCCGTTCGGCTCGCACGGCCGGGGCGGCAATGGCAGCACGGATGTGGGGGACGTGTCCTGGGTGGTGCCCACGGTGCAGGCCCGGGGGGCGACCTGCGCGGTGGGGACGCCGTTCCATTCCTGGCAACTGACGGCTCAGGGCAAGAGTCCGGCGGCGCATAAGGGTTTGGTCCATGTGGCCAAGGTGATGGCCGGGACGGCGCTGGACGCGCTGCAGGACCCGGCGCTGATCGCTCGCGCCAAGGCCGACCTGGCCGAGCGTACGCGGACGACACCTTATCAGTGCCCGCTGCCCGATGACGTTGAACCGCCAATCCAGGCGATGAGCCGAGGGGTCTAGGGAGGTTTGCTGCTCCCTCTCCCTCCGGGAGAGGGTTTGGGTGAGGGGGCGGGCATTCGCAGTCCGTTCCGACGCCGGTGGCCTTGTGCGTGGGGCGGTGGCTGTGCGCCGCTCCGCAGTCAAGGCCCCCTTACCCCGACCCTCTTCCGGGGGAAAGGGGAAAGAAGCATGTTGCCACGACACTTCCTTATACGGAGCTACCCTTGCATGATTGAGCCGTCTGCCTGGACCGCCATAGGGGCTGCGTCATCGCCCAGCTTTTCGCGGGATGGCGGGACCGTCTTTCACCTGCGGGGCGCCGGGCTGCCGCAAGTTTGGTCCATGCGGCGGGACGGCAGCGGCGCCGTGCAACTGGCCGATCAAGGGGAACGGGTCACCAGGCTCCGCCGCGCGCCTGACAGCGACCGGCTGATCTGGAGCATTGACGCGGGCGGCGACGAGCGCGACCAGATCTGGCTGCTCGATCCCGGCGGCACGCCGCGGGCGCTGACTGCCGATCTTCGTGCCAACCATGAGGTAGGGGCCTTCTCGCCGGATGGTGGCCGGATCGCGTTCGCTGCCAATGACCGCGACGAGGCGTGCTTCGACATCGTCGTCATGGACTTGGCCAGCGGGGAGCGCCGCCGCATCTTCGAGGGCGCCGGGTCGCGCTCGGTCACCAACTGGACGGGGGAGCGGCTCGTCGTCATCGAGGATCGCAGCAGCAGCGATCAGTCCCTGTGGACGATCAACGCCGACACCGGCGCGGCGCAGGAGGTGCCCCGGCCGGGCCTGGCCCGCTACGCCGCAGCGCGGTTCACTAGGGACGGGGCGGGGATCATGGTGCTGTCGGACGCGGGCGGCGCCGACTTCATGCGCCTGTGCCGCATTGACCCGGCAACTGGTGACCTGGAAACCGTGTCCGCCCCGGTCGGGCGGGACGTCGAGGCCTGGTCGCTGTCACCGGACGGGTCGCTCCTCGCCACGGTCGAGAACGACCGCGGCTATGGCGTGCTGCGCGTCGGCGCCGCCGAGGGGGAACGGGAAGTGGTGGCCGGCCTGCCGCAGGGCGTGGCCGGGGACCTCGCCTGGTCGCCGGACGGCACTGCGCTGGCCTTCTCCGCCGAGGGACCGACGGATCCACCGGGACTGTATCTATGGGAAGGCGGCGCCGTCCGTCTGCTCTGGCAACCGGACCCACACGCGGCGGCTGGGATCGACCGGGCGGACTTGATCGCGTTCTCGCTCGTGTCCTGGCCCGGCCTGGATGGGCAGGAAGTGCCAGGCTGGCTCGCCATGCCGCATGGCGCGCCGCCGGCGGACGGATGGCCCAGCGTTGTCTGGGTACACGGCGGCCCGGCGTCGCAAAGCCGCGCCAAGTTCCGGCCGGACATGCAGATGCTGCTGTCCCAGGGCTACGCCGTGCTGATGCCCAATGTGCGCGGCAGCACCGGATATGGCCGCGCCTGGATGGAGGCGGACGACTTCGGCCATCGCGGGGTGGCCGTGGATGACCTCGTGGCGGCCCGGCACTGGCTGGCGGCGCAGCCCGGCATCAACCCCGGGCGCATCGGCATCATGGGCCAGTCCTACGGTGGCTGGATGGTGCTGGCCGCGATCACCCGGCATCCCGAGCTATGGCGCGCGGCGGTGGACTACTACGGCATCGGCGACTGGTTCACCCTGCTGCGCGACACCGGCCCGTGGCGGCGCCAGCACCGCGCGCTGGAATACGGCGTGCCGGGCCGGCATGACGACGTGCTGCGGGAGTTCTCGCCGATCCACGGCGTCGGCGCGGTGACGGCGCCGCTGCTGGTGGCGCATGGGGACCGCGACCCGCGGGTGCCCATGAACGAAAGCGAGCAGTTCGTGACGGCGATGGAGCAGCACCAGAAGCGGGTGCGCTACGAGCGGTTCACCTATGCCGGGCACGGCTTCATCCGGCCGGAACACCAGCAGCGGATCTATGGCGCGGTGGCGGAACACTTCCGGCAGCATCTCTGACCCCCGGAGCCGGGCGCGGTCACTTCACGGCGTTTTCCGGCGAAACGCGGTAGCGGTCGGGGTCCCCAATGTTGCCGTACCAGCCGGAAATCTCCTGCACCATAATGGTCCAGCCGTCGGGGATGCCGTCGTTGTCCCTGGCACCCGAAGCCCCGCGGGAGAAGCCTGGGATGGCCTGGTTGCCGATGATCAGGCTCATGGCGATCGTCTTGCGCTGGCCGTCCGCCGGGTCGACGTAGGTGTCCTGCGGGTATTCCATGTAGGACGTGGCGACCAGCTTACCGTCAATGAACAGGTCTAGGAGGTTGCTGCCGTCGCCGCGCCAGTTGCCGACCAGGTCGTGGAACCCTTCCGACCAGTCGAACGGCGCGCGCAGGAACTCGGGGCTGTAGGAATTGTCGTAGTAGCGCCAGCCATTGCCGTTCGCCCAGTAAACGGCGTGCGGCTTGGTGGCCCACTTGGTGCCGTAGATGTCGGGGGTGCCGAAATCAATTTGGTGGCCCGGCGGCACCCCGGCGGGAACCCGCGGAAAGTTGTCGTTCCAGTCAATCTCGAAGCTCTTGCCGGAACTCTCGCGGTAGAGGGCATTCGGGGTGCCGAAGCCCTGGTAGGGGTTGCCGCCGGGGCCGGGAGAGATCTGCTGGCCGGTGAACATCCAGATCGGCGCCCAGGAATGCTCGCCCTTCGGACTGCGGTAACGCACCTTGAGCGTCGTGCCGGGCCGCCACTCGAACGGCAGGCGCACCATGGCGGCCCAGACGTTGCCGGGGCTGCAGTTGGTGCGGTGTTCCGAGCAGATCGCCCGCAGGTGCATCCCGTCCGGCGCCATGACGTGCAGGTCGTTGGGGTCGCCCACCGGGAAGTGCCGGGCCACGGCGGCGAAGGTGTTGTTGTTCGACTGGCCGTTGTCGATCGGGCTGCCGATGGCCTTGTTCAGGTCACCCGTGCTGTAGTTGAGAAAGAAGCGGTCCCGGATGGACTGCGAGGTGGTCATGTTCGCGCCGTGCTGGCCGCCGCCCATCACCAGCGAGAACGCGTTGCGCGAACCCGGCGCCATCGCCAGCCCGTCGCCGGGCGTTGCATTTGCCACCACTGGCAGCGGCTCGCGCAACGGGAAGTTTGGAGTGGTCAGGAACGTCGCCTCGGGATCGGGAGCGGCAAAAGCCTGGCTTGAGCCTGCGAGCAGGACGGCGGCGATGCCGGGCAGTAGGGTATGTCGCAGGGTCATCATGCCTCCGCGGGGCTGAACTGGAGGATTTCGATGAGGCCGAGGCCGGATACCATACCGAACGGAAACGCATCCCGGGCAAACTGCAAGGCCTGCTTAGGCAGGCGGACCAGGACGGTCTCAATCCCCCCGAACCCCAGCGCGACAGTAGCATCGCGTTACCAGCCATAGCACAGATGGTCGCACCGTCAACTTGGCCTCAAGCCGGTTGCCGGAACTTGAGTGAGGGAAAATAAGCCTAATAAATCTTGGAACCCGATTGAAAGCCGATTCCGGTTGTCTCGATCAGCTCCCTGGCCGCGGTTCAACGGCGTGGCCTGGAGATCATCTGGTGCGTCAGTCATTCCAGATCGAAAAGCTTGGACTTGACTCGATTGCCCTGGCGCATGGCTCGCGCGCTGGCTATTGATTTGGCAATATCAGCTTGCTTGCCGGCCTGGAAATAGTGACGCTCACCTACGGCCTGTTCGGTAGAACACCGCACCTCTGCAAGGGCCGCAACGCCGCTGGATCATGTCATGTCGCTTGAACTTAACAGGGTCGCGTCCGGGTTGCCCAAGCCGCCGGACAAATCTGTAGCGGATTGCAGGAGGGTGCCCGAACAAAGCGGAAACCGCGGGACAACCATTAGGACGCTGGCGGCGTGCGCCTTCAACGGACATCATCTGATACGGTCGGAATGCTTGATTGAGACTGCCGGGGCCAGGAGACGGTCCCTGGTGCCTTTGCCGCCGTTCTGGTTGGGCTTGCCCGAAAATGGAACGCCGTACCCTATTCTGATGCTTGGTGACGAATGTGCGTCATGGCAGCGCGTTGAAGTGCGTGAGCGGCACCTGCGACCAATTCCCGCAGGCTGCCCTGCTTCCATGGTCCGAGGTCGATCAAGCCTGGCCCAATACGGTCCCACCGATGCTGGACACCCACGGCGTGAGGCTTCAGGCCACGCCAGGCGATTCGGCCGGCTGATTGCCTTAACAACGTCTTGTCCTCCTAAAACAGGGGCGTAAACCTCCGTGCTTGGACCGAACAGCGTCGCCTTCCTCGATCTGCTGCGAGCACTAGCCGCCAACCTCGTGCTGTTTGAACATGCGGCAGACATACTCGGAATTCCCAATAGGTTTCCTACGGGGTTGATTGGCGTCAGCATTTTCTTCATTTTGTCTGGGTTCCTGATCCTGCAATCCAGCTTGTCCCGTATCGGACGGCCTGGACCATATTTCATGCCCTACATGATTGACCGGTTCGCGCGTATATTCACAGCTTACGTTCCTGTGCTTGTCTTGGTTGCCGCCGTGAATGGCATGGTTGACCTCGGCTTCTGGGGCCAATCAGGCGCTTCTACCGGACTGGTTGCATTTCTTGGCAACCTATTGCTGTTGCAGAACTATCCGGCGTTCCAAGCGCTGCACCGGTTTGTGGACGACGCGTTCTACATACGGCCTTACAACACTGCTGAGCCATTCTGGACCATTCCCATTGAATTTTGGATTTACGTCGTGTTCGGCCTGTTTCTTTTTGGGCTGGTGACGCGGGAACGGATCGGGCTGCTGCTGTCCGTTGTTTTAGCAATAATCGCGGTGCCGGTTGTGATCTGGAATGCAGCAGCGGGCGGCGGCAACGGTCTGTCGCTCGTATGGCTAGCCGGGGCTGTCGCAGCCTACGTTTGGGCCGGCCCTTGGCATCGGAGTCCGCACAAGCTGCAGATTGGCGCCACCGTAGTGCTAAGCGCATTGATCTGCCTTTTGGGACGTGGCTTCAAAATCGACTGGAACTTTCAGGACCTGGGCATGGCGCTGTGCGTGACGCTGGCCATCCTCGGAAGCATCTCGATCATGGATGGCATGCCCCCGTTGCCCCGCGTGCTGCGCAGCGCCTGCACGCTCGTGGCGTCGTATAGCTACAGTCTATACCTTATACACAACACGGTGCTGGTCGTTACTCGCCACCTTCTGCAGGGCCTACCCCGGACGACGGTGTTCCCAGTCGCCCTGGTAGCTTCGCACGTCGTTGCGTTCTTGATCTATATTCTGTTCGAGAGGCACTATCGCCATGTCGGTGTATGGCTAAAGCAGAAGGCAGGGCTCCGCAAAGGGCCAGACCTGGCAACGGACAAGGTCGTGCGCCTTCAAGCCGATGCGCGGGTTGTCCCTGCACCGCCTGGAACTGGCTCACCAAAACATCAGACCGCATCCGAGCCCTAGACTAAAACAGTCAAAGCGCGCGGCACCTGGCGTCATTCCTCCAACTGGCCCGCCAGCGCACGGTCATACCCTTGGCTCGCCGCCAGCAGTTCCTGCGTGTAGGGATCATGCGCCGCGCCGGCGTCGAGCTGCGCCGCCGACAGCTCCTCGACGATCCGCCCGCGGTTCATCACCGCGATCCGGCTGCACATGTGCGACACGACGGCGAGGTCGTGGCTCACGTGCGCCGTAGGCCAGGCGGGCCAGGATGTCCCGCCCCAAGTCGTCGGTGCCGAAGGGGTGTGCGGGGCTGGCGGCAGCAGGCGCCCGGCCAGGCTCTGCTGGTCGTAGCCCTCCGGCGCGATCACCGGCGCCAACAGCGCCACGCCGACCACGGCAGCCAGCACGAGGAGGGCGAACATCGCAGTCGGGTTTTGCCGCGCAGCCGGCGCCAGCCGTAGTATAAGCGCTGCAAGCTGGCCTGCCGAGGCGAGGTGGTGACGTCGGCGGTCAGCCAGGCCCACAGGACCGCGCCGGTTATCGGGAAGGCCTAGCCCTGGTTGCGCCAACGCTATTTATTATGCCCTTGCCGGTACCGGATTTCGCCACAGTCCGGCCCCACCCTACATCGGACCGTCCGACACGTCGCTTGCCCAAAGCAGCGGCAGGGCGCCCGCGTCCGGCAGTTGGTAATGCCACCATTCCGAGGCGATGTGCTGCCAGCCTGCGGCGGCCATGATCCCCAGCAGCAGGGCGCGGTTGCGGACGGCGTGCGGCGGGATGTCCAGCGCCGCATGGGCCGACTGCGGCACCATCGCGTCGAAGCCGGTGCCCATGTCGAGGTCGGTCCCATCGGCCGGGTCCACCAGGGTCAGGTCCACCGCGACGCCACGGGGATGGTAGCCGCTGTCGTCCGCGGGGTTGGCGACGTAGCGCGGATCGGGCAGCGCCGCCCAGAACGCCCACTGCGCATCGAGCGGGCGGAAGGCGTCGAACACCTTTAAACGAAATCCCAGCACGGCGGCGCGCGCTGCGGCGGCCAGCAGCCGCTCATGCGCCTCGGGCCGGAGCAGCGCGACGGGCCGAAGGTAGATGGGCCGGCCGGTCAGGTTGTCCGCCGTCGCATAGCGAAGGTCGAGCAGGACGCCATCGTTCTCGGTCAGGGGCAGGAGCATCGGCGTATCATGGCGCGGGGGCGGGGCGGCTGGCTCCCGCCCATCCGCGTGGGCTGGCGGCATCCCGGCCTAGCCTATCGCCGCGCGGGAGCCCGCCTCGATCCGGTAAAGCGTCCGGTAACGGGCCAGCCGCTGCGGTATGCCGGGATCGGGGGCCGCGGGCGTCAGCGCGTCCTCGATGGGCAGCGGGGTGCAGATCGAGGCAACGTCCCCGGCCCCTGCCGCCAGCATCGCCAGCCGCGCCGCGCCCAGGGATGCGCCCAGCACGCCGCCCCGCGGCAACTGCAACGTCAGGCGCAGCGTGTCCGCCAGCATCCTCGCCCAGAACCGGCTGCGCGATCCACCGCCGACCAGGGCGCAGGCGCTCAGGTCCACCCCGGCCTCCCGGACGACATCCAGCCCGTCCGCCAGTGCGAAGGCGACACCCTCCAGTACGGCGTAGGTCAGCGCCTCTGCCCCATGATCCGCGCGCAGGCCGGCGAACATCGCGGTTGCGTCGGGGTCGTTGTGCGGCGTGCGCTCCCCGGTCAGATAGGGCAGGAACAGCGGGGCATGGCCGCGCCAGGTGGGATCGGCGGCTGCGGTCTCCACCCGTCCCAGCAGGGCGTCCAGGTCCGCCTGCCCCAGCACCCCGGCCAGCCAGGACAGGGCAGAGGACGCCGTAAGCGCCACCGCCATCACCTGCCACCGGCCCGGCAGCGCATGGCAGAAGGCGTGCAGCGTCCGCTCCGGCCCGGCGACCAGGTGGTCGGTTGCGGCGAACACCACGCCGGAGGTGCCGAGGGACAGGAACCCTTGGCCGGGTTCCACCGCACCGATGCCGACGGCGGACGCGGCGTTGTCCCCGGCGCCGCCTGCCACGACCACGCGCCGGCCGGACAGGCCCCATGCCGCCGCAAGCTCCGGGCGCAGGACGCCGGAGGGCGCGGAGCCCTCCACCAAGCGCGGCATGTGGGCGCGGGTCAGGTCGCAAGCACCTAGCAGCACGTCGTCCCAGTCCCGCGCCCCGACATCCAGCCAGAGGGTGCCGGACGCGTCGGAGATGTCGCCCACCAGCTCCCCGGTCAGGCACAGGCGGACCCAGTCCTTGGGCAGCAGCACCGTGCGGGTGCGGGCGAAGATGCCGGGTTCATGCCGCTCCACCCATAGGAGCTTAGGGGCAGTGAAGCCCGGCATGGCGCGGTTGCTGGCGCGGGTGCGGAAGTTGGGAACCCGGCGCTCCAGCTCCTCGCACTCGGCGAAGGCGCGGCCGTCGTTCCAAAGGATGGCCGGGCGCAGCACCTGGTGCGCCTCGTCGAGCAGCACCGCGCCGTGCTGCTGGCCGGACAGGCCGATGCCATCGAGGCCGGCCCAGGCGTCCGGTGCGGCCGCGCGGACCTGGGCGATTGCGGCCTCGGTGGCCTGCCACCAGTCGGCCGGGTCCTGTTCGGACCACAGCGGGTGGGGGCGCTGCACGTCGAGCGGCGCGGAGCCTTCCGCCAGCACGTGCTGCGCGTCGTCAATCAGCAGCGCCTTGATGGAGGACGTGCCGGCGTCAATGCCGAGCCAACTCATGCGTGGTGCTCCTGGAGGTGGTTGGGTGGTGCGGGGGCGGGTGCTGCTCCCTCTCCTTTCGGGAGAGGGCTGGGGTGAGGGGGTCTTGGCTGCGGAGCGGAGCACCGCTGATGCTGACGGAACGCGGCCTTCTTTGGGCAGGGAAAGTTCTTGCCCTCCCCCTCACCCTAGCCCTTTCCCAGAGGGAGTGGGGACAGGAAGGGCAGTTCTGCAGCGGGGCGGCGGCGTGTGCGGCATCATTCCAGGTTCGTGTGCCGGGCGCGCATGGCGTCGGTGGGGATGCCGAGCTTGTCGCGCAGACGGAGGACGATCACCTCGAACAGCAGATAAAGCGCGCCCTCGAACAGCGATCCCATCGGCAGCACCGACGCGCCACTGGCGTCGTCCGCCATTGTCTGCGCCGGCACCCGCAGCAGCAGGTCCGCGCGCCGGGCGGCTTCTCCGTCCTGCGCCGTTATCACCAGCGTGCGCGCCCCGGCCTCCGCCGCGACGCCCATCAGCGCCAGCACCGTCGAGAAGGAGCCGGGACCGGCGGACACCAGCAGCAAGTCGCCCGGACCGACCGGCGGCGTCGTCATGTCGCCGACCATCGCCGCGTGCAGGCCCAGGTGATACAGCCGCATCACCAGGCCGCGTACCTGCAAGCCCTCGCGCCCCAAGCCGTAGCAGACGATGCGGTTGGCGCTGGCCAGGGCGTCCACGGCCATGTCCACCTCGGCCTCGTCGAGCCGGGCGAACACTTCGCCCAGCTCGTCGAGCGCTTGCTGATACAGCCCGAGCATTATTGCAGCAGCGGCTTTTTGCCGGGCCTGCCCTCCCGCAGGTTGAATGGGGCAACCCGGGCGTCGTGCGGGCCGCGCAGGAACGGGGCGGTGGACATGGCGGCACGCTGCATAGGTAATTTGCGGCGCGCAAGTGTTGATCTTGCAATCCCTGGTCAGGGGCGGCCGTTTGTGGCGTCCAGCAATGCGAAGGTCTGGCAGTGCGGGGTTCCGGCCGCACGTCGCCGCCGGTTGCCTCCCCGCGCCGCCTGCATGAAGGTGGCGCCGGCGCGGAACGCCGCGCTGGCTTGTGGAGGATGGCTTTGGACCCGATACCGCTCAACCGCGCAGCACTTGCCCGCCTGCCGTCCTCCGTGCAGGGGCCGCGCTTTGACCCGGCGGCGGTCACGCCGGGCATCGTCCATCTCGGCCTCGGCGGCTTCGCCCGGGCACACCTGGCGCGCTACACCCACAACCTGATGGAGCGGCGGCCGGACATGCTGGGGTTCGGCATCATCGGCGCCGGGCTGCTGCCGGGGGACCGGCGGATGCAGGAGAGCCTGGCGCCGCAGGACAGCCTTTATACCCTCGTGGAGCGCAGCGGCGAGGAGGAGGCGGTCACCGTCATCGGCAGCCTGGCCGGAGTGGCCTTCGCCGGCGAGGGCAGCGCGGCGCTGCTGGACGCAATGGACCAGCCGGGCATATGCATCGTCAGCCTGACGGTCACCGAAAACGGCTACTGCCTGAACCGCGCCACCAAGCGGCTGGACCCGGAGCATCCGCTGATCCGGCGCGACCTGGCCGACCCGGCGCAACCCGCCAGCGCCATCGGCATGGTCGTCGAGGCCGCCCGGCGCCGCCGCGACGCCGGGGCGCAGCCGTTCACGGCGATGACCTGCGACAACATCCAGCATAACGGCGACGTGCTGCGCGAGGCCGTGCTGGCCCTCGCCCGGCTGCGCGACCCGGGGCTGGCGGACTGGATCGAGGCCAACATCCCGTTCCCGAACACGATGGTGGACCGCATCACGCCGGTGACGGCGGAGGCGGATGTGGAAGGGCTGGCCACCCGGCACGGCATCCAAGATCGCTGGCCGGTGTTCTCCGAGACGTTCACCCAGTGGGTGATCGAGGACCGCTTCGCCGCCGGCCGGCCGGCGTGGGAAGAGGTGGGTGCGCAGTTCGTGCCGGATGTGGCGCCGTATGAGTTCATGAAGCTGCGCCTGCTGAATGGCAGCCACTTGGCGGTGGCCGGGCTGGGCCGGCTGATGGGCTACGTCACCATGGACGAGGCGATGGCCGACCCGGTGATGACCCGCTACATGGCGGCGCTGATGGACCGGGAAACCGGGCCGACGCTGCCGGAGGTGCCGGGCGTGGACATCGCGGAATATAAGGCGACGCTGATCCGGCGCTTCGCCAACACCGCGATCAAGGACACGGTCGAGCGCATCAACACCGACGCGCCGATGAACGTACTGCTGGACCCGATCCGCGACCGCCTGCATGCGGGGGCGCCGCTGGACCTGCTCGCGCTGGCCTTGGCCGCCTGGCTGCGCCGGGTGCGCGGTGAGGACGAGGCCGGCCAGCCCATCGACGTGCGCCACCCGATGGCTGCGCTGCTGCGGGAGCGGGCGGTCGCGGGCGGGCCTGACCCGGCGCCGCTGCTGGGGATCACCGAGCTGTTCGGGGAGGCCGGTACCGATCCTCGCCTGCTCCAGCCGGTCGGGCGCTGGCTGGGCATGCTGTATGGCAGCGGCAGCCGCGCGACGCTGGCCGAGGCGGCGGGCACGCTCGGGTTCTAGGCGCGGGAGTTCGGCGCGTGGGAGGCTGGCGCCTGGGAGTCCGGCAGCCGCACCCGGCGTAGCGTGCTGTACAGGCGGTGCGCTGTCCCGGTTGAATGAGCGAATAATCTGGCGCGAACGTACGGCAGCCGACTTGCGAGGCCGCGTGAGTGCTGGTGACGTTGCGTCAGCGTGGTATAGCCCTCATTGCGGAAATAAACTGACCGCCGCGGTATTGTCAGGCTGCAACGGGGGTAAGAAATGATACCTATCATGCGCACCATCAACCGGGTGCCGGGCGGCCTCATGGTCGTGCCTTTGTTCATCGGCATGCTCATCAACACCTTCGCGCCCAACCTGCTCAAGATCGGCGGCTTCACCGAGGGGCTGAGCAACGCCGGCTACAACACCGTGCTCGGCATGTATTTGTTCACCGTCGGCACCAAGATGACCCTGAATGCCGCGCCGCGCATGCTCAAGCGCGGGTTCGGCATCATGGGCGCCAAGATCGGCATCGCCATGGTGATCGCCTTCACGGTGGCGAGGCTGTTCGAGGGCAACCTGTTCGGCTTCAGCACGCTCGCGCTGATGGTGGCGTTCAGCGACACCAATGGCGGCATGTTCATGGCGCTGACCAGCGTGATGGGGGACAAGGAGGACGCCGGCACCTACGTGCCGCAAAGCATCGAGACCGGTCCGTTCCTGACGATGCTGTTCCTGGTCGGCGCGGGGCTGGCGACCATTCCCTGGATGGCGATGGTGTCCGTGGTGGCGCCGATCTTCGTCGGGGCGTTGCTGGGCAACCTGGACCGCGACCTGCGCGACTTCTTCGGCAAGCATGAGCCAATCATCGTGCCGTTCATGGCCTTCACGCTGGGGCAGGGCATCAACCTGAACAACGTGGTGACCGCCGGGCTGGGCGGCATGGTGCTGGGCGTGCTGGTCTGCACCATCACGGGAACGCTGTGCATCCTGGTCGACATGGCATTGGGCGGGTCCGGCATCGCCGGCGCCGCAGCCAGCAGCACCGCAGGCAATGCCGCGGCCGTGCCGAAGGCGGTCGCCGCTGCTGATCCGACCTATGCCGCAATCGCCCCCGAAGCCACCGTGCAGGTCGCGGCATCGGTGATCGTCACCGCGATCCTGACGCCGCTGCTCACGTCGTGGATGCATCGGCGGGTGCAGCGGGCGCGCGGTGTGGTGCCGGTGATCGAAACGACGGCGCCGATCGTCCCGGCCGTGCCGTAACGCCGCTTGCCGTGGGGTCCGGGAGGAAGCAGCCGGGCCTGGAATTGTAGAGATCTGTTCGCAAGCAGCAGGGCTGAAGCGGGCTGTGTCGAGACCTCGACGTAGCCTGCTCCAAGGGCAACTCCAGGAAGCCCGGCGTTCACGGGGCAGAACTGCTGGTCGAAGCTTAGGAATTCGGCGAAGTCGAAACCGAAATCGGCGTTGCCGTCGCTCGGGCGGTAACGTTGCGTTGATCTCGGACGAATAGTAGCTGCGTGGGCTGTGGCGGCACGGCCCGTAACGCCGGGTTATGACACACCGAAACCTGCACGACGCGGTGCTGCCGTGTATTCGCGACGGCATCATTCTTGCTAAGCTCCGCAATAGCGTGATTGGTCGTTTCGGAACGGCGGCACAGTCGGCTCGTTGCGCTTGACGGCGGCATCCCTGGGAGCCCGCGTCTTTTTTGCGAACTCTAGTCACGGCCGGCCTGGCCAGGAGCGTTGGATGATGCCGTCATGGAATTAGCCCCGGCCTCGGAGAAGGTGATCTCCACCCCTGCTGGCTACTCCCGACCGGCTTCGGTCCGGCGTCCGCGCCGGTTTGGAGGCGTGGTGATGGGAGTCGTCATCATCGCCGCCGCAGGAACAGGGGTGGCATACTGGCGCCATTGGTGGCCGTTCACGCCGCCGCCGCAGGTAGCCACCGTAACGCCGCCCGTGCCGGTGGAGACGGCGAAGGTCGTGCAGCAGCCGGTGCCGATCTGGGTCACCGGATTGGGCGCGGTGCAGGCCTACAACACTGTCACCATCCGCGCCCGGGTGGATGGCCAACTAGTACGCGTCGCCTATCAGGAGGGCCAGGACGTAAAGCAGGGCGACCTGCTGGCCGAGATTGATCCGCACCCGTTTGAGGCACAGTTGGCCCAGGCCCGCGCGAAGTTTGCCCAGGATCAGGCGCAGGTGGTGAACTCGCGCTTGCAGCAGGGGCGCTACGCCGACCTAGTGGGCAAGCAGGACGTGGCGAAGTCCACCCTGGATACGCAGGTCGCGACGACGGACTCCGCTGTCGCGCAGGTGCAGGCGGATCAGGCGGCCATCGCCTATGCCGCGGTCCAACTGGCGTATACCAAGATCACTGCGCCGATCAGCGGGCGCACCGGCATCCGGCTGGTGGACGAGGGCAACATCGTCCATGCCAGCGACGCCGGCGGCCTGGTGGTAATCACGCAGCTACAGCCGATCTCCGTGGTGTTCAGCCTGCCGCAGGATAGCTTGGATCGGGTGCAGGCGGCCATCGCCGCATCGCCGACGCCGTTGCAGGTGCAGGCGTTTGGGCGGGACTTCAGCAAGCCGTTGGCGACTGGTAAGCTGGAGTTGGTGAACAACCGGGTGAACCAGACAACCGGCACCGTGGACGTCAAGGCGACCTTCCCCAACGATGACCATGCCCTGTGGCCTGGTCAGTTCGTGACCGCGCGGCTGACGCTCAACACCCGGCAAGACGGCCTGACCGCACCGGCCGCCGCGGTGCAGCGGGGGCCAGACGGCACCTACGTTTATGTCGTGGGCGCGGACGGCACGGCTTCCATGAAGCCGGTTGATCTCGCCCTGATGCGAGACGGCATGGCGTTGTTCGACAAGGGGGTTGCCCCTGGCGACCGCCTGATTACCCAGGGGCAATTCAAGGTGAAGCCTGGCATCAAGGTTGCCGAGGCTAAACCAGATGGTGCCAATGCCATGGGTACGGGACCTACGAAGTGAATCCCTCGGCAGGATTTATCCGGCGGCCGATTGCGACGGCGCTGCTGGCACTGTCGCTGTTGCTGCTGGGCCTCGTAGCCTATCCCCTCCTGCCGGTGGCGCCGCTGCCGCAGGTGGACTTTCCAACGATCCAGATCAGTGTCACCTATCCGGGCGCTAGCCCGGAGACGATGGCCAGCAACGTGGCTACGCCCTTGGAACGGCAGTTCTCGTTGATCCCTGGGCTGGACCAGATGACCAGCGTCAGCGCGCTCGGCAGCACCCAGGTCACCCTGCAGTTCAACCTTTCTCGTAACATAGATGCCGCGGCGACAGACGTGCAGGCCGCGATCAACGCCGCTGGCGGCCAGCTTCCAACCAACCTGCCGAGTCCGCCGACCTACCGCAAGGTCAACCCGGCCGACGCACCGATCCTGGTGATGGCGCTGACCTCGAAGGCGTTGCCGCTTACTCAGGTCAATGACTACGCCGACAATATCCTGGCGCAGCAGTTGTCGCAGATTGACGGCGTGGGCCTGGTGCAATTGTCCGGCACGCAGAAGCCCGCCGTGCGCATCCAGATTGACCCCGCGCGGCTGGCGAGCCTTGGATTGGGGTTCGAGGACGTACGCACCCAGGTGGCCGTTGCGACCTCCAACTCTCCGAAGGGGAACTTCGACGGCAATAGCCAGAGTTTCACCGTCTACGACAACGACCAGTTGACGACTGCCAGTCCCTGGAACGACGTGATCGTCGCGTATCGCGGTGGCTCGCCAATCCGCGTGCGTGACCTGGGCACCGCGGTAGATGGGCCGGAGAACGCGAAGCTCGCGGCCTGGGCCTACACGCTGGGCAACAAGGAAGATGGTCCGGCGCCGCGCGCCATCGTCCTCGCCGTCTCCAAGCTGCCCGGCGCCAACGTGATCGAGACGGTGAACCGGGTGAAGGCTGCGCTGCCCCGGCTGCAGGGTGCGATTCCGCCGACGGTGGACGTGACGATCCTGACCGACCGCACGCTGACCATACGTGCTTCGGTTGCCGACGTGCAATTTACGCTGATCCTGACCATCGCGCTGGTGGTGATGGTCATCTTCGTGTTCCTGCGCAACGTCGCGGCGACCGTGATCCCGAGCCTGACGGTGCCGCTCGCGTTGATGGGGGCGGCGGCGGTGATGTATATCGCCGGATTCAGCCTGGATAACCTCAGCCTAATGGCCCTGACGGTTGCCGTCGGGTTCGTTGTGGACGACGCAATCGTCGTGCTGGAGAACATCTACCGCTACATCGAAGAAGGCATGAAGCCGATGGAAGCCGCGCTGAAGGGCGCGGGTGAGATCGGCTTCACCGTCATTGCCATCTCGGTGTCCCTGATAGCAGTGTTCATCCCGCTACTGCTGATGGGCGGGATTGTTGGGCGGCTGTTGCGGGAATTCGCCCTGACGGTCAGCATAACGATTTTCTTGTCTGTGATGATCTCGCTGACGCTCACGCCGATGCTGTGCTCGCGCTTCCTCCGTCACGTACCGGAGGATCAGCATGGGCGGATGTATCGCATCGCCGAGAGTGGTTTCAATTGGATGTTGAACGGCTATGCGGCGGGGCTGCGGGTCGCGCTGCGGTTCAAGTTCGTGACGTTGATGGTGTTCTTTGCAACGGTGGGCCTGACCGCGTTCCTGTTCATCACGATACCTAAGGGGTTCTTTCCCCAGCAGGACACTGGCTTGCTGTTTGGGCAGGCAATTGGAGCAGAAGACTCGTCGTTTGGTCAGATGTCAGGGCGCATGACGGCGCTAGGAGACTTGATCCGCCACGATCCCGACGTCGAATCCCTTGCCTTCAGCGTTGGCTCCACCTCCTTCAACCAAGGAAACTTCTACATCAATTTGAAGCCGCAGGATCAAGGTCGTACGGCGACGGCAGACCAAATCATTGCGCGGTTGCGGCCTAAGGCGGCGCAAGTCCCGGGCGTGACCTTATTCCTGCAATCCCTGCAAGACATCCGGGTAGGCGGGCGTCTGTCGCGCACGCAGTATCAATATACGCTGACCAGCCCGGAAATTAACGACCTCAATACCTGGGCACCGCGGGTGCTGGATAAGATGCGGGCGATTCCGCTGCTTACGGATGTGACCTCCGACCAGCAAAGCAATGCGGCGGCGGCGACGCTGACAATTGATCGGGATCAGGCGTCGCGGTTCGGCATACAGCCGACGCTGATTGATGCTACGCTGTATGACGCGATCGGCCAGCGGCAGGTGGCGCAATACTTTACTCAGCTCAACAGCTACCACATCATCGTGGAGGCTTTGCCGGAACTGCAGGCAGACCCGTCGCTGCTGGACCAAATCTACCTGCAATCGCCTGTGACCGGCGGACAGGTTCCACTGTCCCTGCTGGTAAAGCAGGATACGTCGCATACGAACGCCCTGAACATCAGCCACCAAAGTCAGTTTCCGGCGATCACGCTGTCCTTCAACCTGGCGCCGGGCGCATCATTGGGGCAAGCGACCCAGGCCATCGAGGCAGCCGAGGCGGCGATGCATCTGCCGCCTACCCTGTCCGGCGCGTTCCAAGGCACGGCTCAGGCGTTCCAAAGCAGTTTGGCCAGCCAGCCCTACCTGATCGCAGCCGCATTGGTTGCGGTCTATATCGTGCTGGGCGTGTTGTATGAGAGCTTCATCCACCCGCTGACGATCCTGAGCACCTTGCCGTCCGCAGGCGTCGGGGCCCTGCTGATCCTGATGGCGTTTGGCTACGACCTCAGCGTCATCGCGATCATCGGCATTCTGCTGCTGATCGGCATCGTGAAGAAAAACGGCATCATGATGGTCGACGTGGCGCTACATCTGGAGCGCGACGGCGGCAAGGAGCCGGAGGAGGCAATCTACGAGGCGTGCAAGCTGCGCTTCCGCCCGATCCTGATGACGACGATGTGCGCCCTGCTGGGCGGTGTACCTCTGATGCTTGGCACTGGCACCGGGTCGGAATTGCGGCGGCCGTTGGGCTTCGCGATGGTAGGCGGGCTGATCTTGTCGCAGATCCTGACGCTGTTCACGACGCCAGTGGTTTACCTTTACTTGGACCGGGTGAACACCTGGCTGTCCGGAGCCAAGCATGCGCCAGTACGGGAGCGGGAGGCCGTGCCGGCCGAATAAGGCCACCGGCGTCACGGATGGCAGGTTGTTCTATCAGGCAGCCCGCCGTCCATGCGGGGGCTTAGCTTCGGGAGATCAGGCGCCAATTTGGTTTCGGCTAGGTCGGTGCGATTACCCAGAGACGACGGCGGCAACGCTGCGAATGCTGGCCCGTTGTCGCGGCACCATGCAGTGAGGCAGAACATGAGCACAGACGACAAGGCCGCGGGGTTCGGCCATCGTCGCCACCATGTCGGAGCAGGCGACTACTCCCAGCCCCGACCTGTAGACTACGCGCAGACCAAAACGGCGACGATGAGCTACGTGTGGTCACTGGCGAAGCAACCGGCGTCCAAGGGCATCCGGGTGAACGGGGTGGCACCTGGGCCAATTTGGACGCCATTTGCAGGTGAGCGGCGGGGCATCGCCGGAGGAGCTGGAGAAGTTCGGCGGGCAGACCCCGATGGGGCGACCGGGGCAGCCGGCGGAACTGGCTCCTATCTACGTGCAGCTTGCGGCGTCGGATGCGAGCTACGCTACAGGGCAGGTTTATGGGTCGGCTGGGAGGAATGAGCTGCCTTAACGGGCCAGCAATATTTTTCTAGGGTTTTGCCAAGGTTGAGAAGAGCGTTTCTGCTCCCTCTTCCTCCGGGAGAGGGTCGGGGTGAGGGAAGCTGGCACGGAGTTGCGTGGCTGGCCCGAACCCGTTTCTTGGACAAGTGGATGCTTGCCCTCCCCCTCACCCCGACCCTCTCCCAGAGGGAGAAGAAGGTCAGCAGGCTTGTTTTTAGGCGCCAGCTTGGCTTTCAAGGTGGGCTTCGATTTGTTTCCAGATGGAGACTTCGTCGGTTACTAACCACTCCCGTTGGACTCGGCCGTCCACGATTTCGGCGTGGCTGAAACCCATGATGTAGACCGGGGCACTGGTAGGCTCTCCGAAGTGTCCGAACCCGGCATGGGTGCCCCGTAATGACCAGCGTAGCGCCACGCGTGTAGCCTGGCCCCCGCCAGTGTTGACAGTAGCGCTTTGAACTGAGAACTCGGCGTCCGGGAACGAGGCGAGATAGCCAAGCACGAAGCGGTCAATGTCAATGTGGCCGTGGTAGTGTTCGCCCCCGGGTGCGGCGAGGTCGGCGCCATGGAAGTATAGGTCGCGGATCGCGGACGGGTCCTTGGCGCCCCAGATGCGGCGGTATCCTTTGGTGTAAATTTCAACATCCGGGCCGCCTTGTATCTCCGGCTGGTAGTGGCCGGGCCTGTCGTGCTCCGGATCGAAAAAGGCGACAGTGCCGGTGCGGCGCAGGTCCTGCGCGACCATCTGCCGGGCCAGAGCGCGCGGCTCGATGCCTAGGCAGTTTGCGAAGGCCGCCTGGTCGCGCGCCAGCCATTCTTCCGTCACCACCCCGTCCACCACCCAGCAGTCGGCGATGATGCGGGACCGCACGATGCGCCCGGTCGCCGGGCCATAGGCGCTGTCGCCGGTATGGCGCATGACCGAAATCAGGCGATGCGAGGACAAGAAGGTGCCGTCGTCATAGCCGGCCCAGATCACGTCCTCCCCCACCAGTTGGCGGTCGGGGAAGCTATGCAGCGTTTGCAGGGTTTGCGAAGTGACGCCGGTATTGTCGGTCGTGAGGCCAGTGGCCGCCCGCAGCAGGATATTGGGGGCATACAGATGCTCGAGCTTGCCGCCGATGCCGCGGTCCTCCCAGATTTCCCGAGTGATGCCGTAGATGAAGCTGGGAACGTCGGGGTAGCCGGGAGTCTTGGGAGTCATCAGTGTTTCCATAGTATGGCAGAGGCGCGGCGCGCGCCCTCGGCCAAGGCGGCGAGCTTCATCCAAACGATATCCGGGTCCACGACGCCAAATCCGGCGAAGGTCGAAAAGCCGCAATCCGACCCGCCGATCACCCGGTCGCGCCCAACCAGCCCGGCGTAATTCAGCAGGCGCTCGGCCACCAAGTCCGGGTGCTCGACGTAGTTGGTGCTGCTGTCAAGCACGCCGGGGATGATGCACTTGTCGTCCGGCAGCTTGATATCCTCGAACACGCGCCACTCATGGGCGTGGCGGGGATTGGCACCCTCGAACGACAGGAAGCCGGCATGGATGCCCAGCACCGTCGGTAGCAGCCGGGCGATGGGCACGTCCAGGGTGTGCGGCCCCTCGTAGTTGCCCCAGCACAGGTGCAGCCGCACGCGGTCGGGTGGGATGCCGGCCAGGGCGGCGTTCAGGGCGGCGACGTGGGCGCCGATGCGGTGGACGAACGCGTCCTCGGTCAGGTGGGCGTACATGGTCTGCCGGCCCAGCGCCAAGTCGGGGCTGTCCACCTGCAGGACCAACCCGGCGTCCACGATGCCGCGGAACTCCGCCGCCATCGCCTCGGCCAATGCACCCAGGTAGGCGTCGTCGTCGCGGTAATGCTTATTGGGCTGGAACAGGCTGATGACGCCGGGGGCAGCGGCGTTCATGAAGCCCTCGGCGTAGCCGCTGGCGGACAGCCCCGCCTGGAAACGGGCGATGTCGGCCTGCAGCGGCTCCATGGTGCGGACGGCGATGTCGCCGGTGCAGCAGGGCCGCTTGTAGCTGGGCGTGCCGCCGGACCCGGCCAGGCGCTTGGCATAGCTCGGGACCAGCAGCAGGTCGGCGGGAACCCTCCGCTCGCTGTCGCCGGAGAACCCGGTCAGGCGCTCGCCGATGTAGGTGGCGTAGCTGATCTTGCTCATCTCGCCGTCGCTGGGGATGTCCACCCCGGCGGCACGCTGCCTTGCCACGACGTCGCGGACGGCCTCGGCGACGGCGTCGGCGAAGGCTTGAGGGTCCACAGGCTCGCCGGCTTCGCGGGCGAACAGCATGTCGGATACGTTCTTGGGACGCGGCAGGCTGCCAACATGGGTGGTCAGGATGCGGTCGGCCATCGGCTAAGCCGCGGCCTGGCTGGCAATGCGGCCGGCGTGGATCTGCGCCAGGATGGCAAGCTCGTCGAAGATGCGCCATTCCCGCAGGATCTTGCCGTCGCGCATCTCGAAGTGGCTGGCGCCCAGCACGTTGACTCGGCTGCGGGTGATGGGTCCGTAGGTCGGCACGCCGCTGTAGGTGCCGCGCATCAGCCAGATCACTGCGACCCGCAGGCCCAGCTCCGGCCCATCCAGCACGGCGATGTCGCGCACCTCCAGCTTGAAGTCGGGGAAGGTGGCAAGGAGGTTGATCAGCTCGATCTGGTAGGGGTCAATGCCCTGCACCCGCTTCATGCGGACGGAGTTGCAGACGATCTGCCGGTCGAAGTAGGCGGGCACGCGGTTGAACAGCTTGGCGTTCCAGACCTCCTCGAACATGGATTGCACCATCCTGCACTCCCGTTCGTGGGTGGCGGGACGCGCGCCGGACACGCCGAGATGGGCCGGGTCGGCGATGTGCCCGGCGAAAGCGCCGGTGCTGCCCCCCGCCTGCATCGCCCCGCCCAGCACCGGGCTGGCGTCGGCCAGGCCGGCCGCGACCTCGTAGGGGTCCAGGCCCAGGTTCTGCAGCACGGCCCACTCGTCGCGGACCAGCCACTCCTCCAGCACCTTGTTGTCCTGCACCAGGCAGTGCGCGACGGTGCGGGATACCCAGTCGCGCCCGGTCGGCGGGCCATAGGTCCAGTAGCCCGAGTGGGTTCCCGTTTTGAACACCCGGTGGCTGCTGATGAAGCCATTGGGGCCGCGGGCCTCCCAGATCACGTCCTCGCCATGGCCGCCGCCACCGTTGGGGAAGGCGGCGAACTTCTGCAGGCTGTTGTTGACGACGTAATCCCAGTCGTAGGTCTCGCCATAGGCGGTGTGGACGCGGACCTGCTTGTCGTAGTGCTCGGTCAGGCGGCCCAGGCCGCGATCTATCCAGATGGCGTCGGTCCAACTCAAGATGTAGTCGCGAGGATCACGGTAGGGGGCGTAGGCGGAGGGAAGCAGGCCGGCGGCATCAAGCCCGCTGTTGGCGTCCATTATGGTTGTCCTCCCGTCCGCATTCGAATGCGGAGTAGAATACCGCGGGCATTTGGGTGCAAGCCCCTTCTCCCTCTCCCTCCGGGAGAGGGCCGGGTTGAGGGAAACGGCAAGGGCGGTCCCTAGCCCGACAGGAACCAGGTTTCGCGGTATCCGAGGCCCGTCCTTGCGGCGTCCCTCTCCTGCTCCCTTTCCCGGAGGGAGCAGGAGAGGGACGCCTTGTGCAACGTAGTCCGCGCTGCCATTGCTGCGGGATGGCAGGCAGTCAGGAGCGCACGGACCGGGCTGGCGGGCCGGTGGTCCCGCGGGGGCGCCGGGTCACGTCGTATGACGTGGCGAAGGCGGCCGGAGTGGCGCAGTCCACGGTGTCCCGCTGCTTCGTGCCAGGCAGCGAGATGTCGGACATCACCCGGGCGCGGGTGCAGCAGGTCGCGGCTGCGCTGGGCTATGTGCCCAACGCCATCGCCCGGTCGCTGATCACCCGCCGGTCGGAGATGGTGGCGGTGATCGTCACCGGGTTCACCCTAACGACCAACCCGGCCATCGTCGCCGGCATCGGCCGCGCCCTGGCTGGGCACGGCAAGCAACTGCTGCTGATGCCGGTGGAGGGAGAGGAGGGCGCGCGGGACGCGGCGGAGGCGGCGCTGCGCTATCCCTTGGACGGACTGGTGCTGGCAACGACGCTGGACGCGGCGGCGGTGCGGCCATTCTTGCGCCGGGGCGTTCCGGTCGTGTGCTTCAATCGCGCGGCGCCGCTGCCGCGGGTGGACCGGGTAGCGACCGACCACGCCGGGGCAGCCCGCGAGGTCGCGGGGCTGCTCCATGCAGCCGGGCACCGGCGTTTCCTGTGCGTGGGAGGGCCGGAAGGTTGGCCGGTCAACGCGGAGCGAACTCGGGGCTTCCTAGAGCGGCTGGCGGAACTGGGTGTGCCCGGCGTCCCGGTCGTCGCGGCGGAGCAGTCCTATGCCGGCGGACGCGCGGCGTTCCTGGAGCATGTGCGGTCAGCGGGGGCGCCCGACGCGGTGTTCTGCGTCAACGACACGCTGGCGTTCGGCGTTCTGGACGCCTGCCGGTTCGAGTTGGGTTTGCAGCCGCCGCGCGACATCTCGGTGGTCGGATTCGACGATGTGGCGGAGGCGGCGCACCAGGGCTATGACCTGACGACGGTGCGGCAGGGGATTGGCGACCTAGCGGCGGCGGCTGTCGGGATGCTGCTGCAACGGCTGGATGCGCCGGACGGCGCGGCACGGCTGCTGCTGCTGCCGGGCGTGCTGGTGCGGCGGGGATCGGCACGGCTTTAGAGCAGATTGCGATCAGGTCCGGACGCGCAGCAGTTGGACCCAACTGCAAGTCTCTGCTCGCAAAAAGGCTAAGCAAACTTCTGCAGGTTTGCGCACAGATAAAGAGCTAAGCAGGCTTATGCGGCCTGGCACGGCCGCAGGCCATCTGTGTAACAGGCCGCGTAAGCCTGCTTAGACCGGTTTGCATCCAATCTGAACGCAAACCGGTCCAGCCGGGGCTACGCCGCCGCCGCAGCCGCCAGCCGCCCGGCGGTGAAGCCCGCCAGCGCCGGCACCGCAGCCGCCCCGGTCACCATCTCCGCCACGGCCTCACCCAGCCCGGCCGAGTGCTTGAAGCCGTGGCCGGAGCAGGCGGATACCAGCAGCACCCGGTCGTTCTCCGGCGCGCGGGACACCAGGAAGTCGCCATCCCGCGTCATGGTGTAGGGGCACACCACGCTGCGCAGCGGGTCCGGCAGCAGGCCCGGCATCCGCTCCGCCAGGTGCGCGCGGTGCATGTGGGCGACCTCCTCCGCGGTCACCTCGCGCTGCAAATGGTCGGGGTCGGCGATGACGGCCTGATACTGCTCCATCGCGATCTTCACGCCCTCGCTGCCGGGCGGCACCGGGAAGCCGTAGAAGCCTTCCTCCGGCGTGTTGCCATAGGTCCAGATGTAAACGGGGCAGCGGCCTGGCGCGAAGGCGGCGGGATTGGCCGGCGGGAACCAGTGCAGCACCTGACGCGTGACGGCCATATGCGGTGCCAACGCGGCGCCGGCCAGGCCGGGGGACCAGGCGCCAGCAGCCAGCACAGCCTCGGCAGCGAGGACGCTGTCGCCGGCGGCGGTGGTGACGCGGACCCCCGCGCCATCGCGGGCGATGGCCGCAACCGGGGTGTTGGGACGGATTTCGGCGCCGTGGCGCCGTGCCAGCGCCAGTTGCGCGCCGACGCAGGCCTCGGGACGGACGTAGCCGCCGCCGGGTTCGTAGTAAACCAGCTCGTCCCCGCGGAGGCGGAACTGCGGGTAGCGGCGCATGGCTTCCCCGGCGTCCAGCACCTCATGCGGGATGTCATAGCGCTTGGCGGCAGCGATGGTCCCGTGGACGAAGCCAGGCTTGCCGTGCACGATGGCGATGCTCCCGGCAGGGGCCAGGATCATGGCGCCGCACTGGTTCAGCAGGCTTTCACCGGTTTCGGCCTCGATCTCGCGCCAAATCTCGTGGGAGCGGAGCACGAGGGGCACATACTGCTCGCCCTCGCCAATGGCGCAACGGGTGATGCGGGTATCGCCGTGGGTGCTGCCCCAAGCGTGCGGCGGGTCCCAACGGTCCAGCCCCAACACGCGCTGGCCTCGCCGGGCCAACTGCAGGAGGGTGGCGGCGCCCATCGCGCCCAGGCCGATGACGATGGTGTCGTAGGTCATGGAAGACGCTTTCGTCTCCCTCTCCCTCCGGGAGAGGGTTGGGGTGAGGGGGTCTTTGCTGTGGAGAGGGGCACAGTCGGCGCAAGTGGCGCATAATCCATTACAGGCCGACGCTCGCGCTTGCCCGCCCCCTCACCCCGGCCCTCTCCCGGAAGGAGAGGGAGCAGCCCATCACTCCGCGGCTTGCAGCATTTTTGCTGTGACGGCGCTGCGCGTCGGCGGCGGCATCAGGGCCAGGGGCGCGACGTGGCCGTCGTGGTCCAACACGTTGCCGGCCTGCAAGGCGGCCTGCACGACCTCCGGTGCCCAGGCGATCCGCTTGCGGGCGTCGCCGGCGGTGATCAGCGCGGCCTCCACCGGACCATCGTCGGCTGCGGCCAGGCTGCGCCAGGCACCGCCTGGGACGGAGAAGCACTCGCCCGTGCCGACATGGACAGGCACTTCGGCACCGGTTCCGTTCAGCGTCACGTCCAACGCGCCGGAGAAAACGATGACAACCTGCTTCTCGTCCAGCACGTGCCGGCCGGTGCTGTTGCCCGGGGCAATGCGCAGCCACTCGATGGAGAATCCGTGCGGGTTGCCGATCGGCGCGGCGTGCGCCCGGTCTTCCGTCATGCCGTGGCCGATGACCGGGGCAAGCTGCGTGGCGTGGCCCGGCAGGCCCGCCGACAGCAGCGCCGCGGCGGACCAGGCGCGGTCGCCGGCATGGACCACGCGCCGGGCCATCTGCTCCGGCGTGTAGCGGGGCAGGGTGGCGATCTGCTCGGGGCTGAGCGGCGTCATCAGGGCATCCGGCTCCGGCCGCGGAGTGCCGGCGGCGGTGTCCACCAGCATGTTGTCCTGGGTCAGGAACATGCCGTACTTGGCGGCGTTCTCCAGGATGGAGGGATGCCAGATAATACCGCCGGTATCATCCCCGCCGAGCGCGGTGAAAATCCAGCCGTCCTCCCCACCCGTGTTGGAAAAGCCGCGGAAGATCCAGGTCGGGACCGAGACGACGTCCCCTGGTCCGCCCGTGACCGTGCCGTCATTGCCGTCCGCGCCCCAGCGGAAGGTCCAGGTCCCCCGCTGGATCATGAACACCTCGGCGGTGAAGTGGACGTGCAGGTTGTTCACCGTGCCCGGCGGCATCGCGGCAACGCCCAGGCTGAAGCCGTGCGCTTCCGTCAGGTTCACCACCTGGTCGCGCGACTGCGTGACGCCGGGGCCGACGAGGGAATAGTTCAGCTTCCGCTCGGAGCCCGGCATCTTGCAGTCAATGAAGGCCAGGGCGCAGGCCACCATGTCCGACCGCTTAATCAGGCGCGCGCGGGCGTCCTCGGGTGTCAAAGAGGTCATAACGGTGTTCTCCTGCTTCGCATTCGAATGCGGAAGCAACTAAAGCACCGTATAAGGGCAGATTCAAGCAACTCATGGCGTCATCGCCCTTGCGGACCGGAAATCTGTTTGCAACAGTGGACGGCAAGGAGAACCGCAATGCCGATCCCGCCTGACGCAACGACCAGCACCGGGCGCGGGGCGCCTCTCCTGCAGGCGCGCGGCATCGTCAAACGGTTCGGCCACGTCGAGGCTTTGCGCGGCGTGGACTTCGACGCCCGTGCCGGCGAGATCACCGCGCTGATCGGCGACAACGGCGCCGGCAAGAGCACGATGGTGAAGATACTGTCCGGCGTATATTCGCCCACCTCCGGCCAACTGCTGGTGGACGGCGCGCCGGTCACGTTCGGCTCCCCGGCCGACGCGCACGCCCTGGGGATTGAGACGGTATATCAGGACCTGTCGGTCTGCCCGGACCTCAGCCCGTCGGCCAACATGTTCATGGGGCGGGAGGCGGTGCGGCCGGGCCTGCTGGGCCGGCTGGGGTTCCTGGACAACACTTCGATGCGGCGAGAAAGCGCGACCGCCTTCGCGCGGCTGAAGGTGGCGCTGAAGGACATGGACGCGCCCATCGCCAGCCTATCCGGCGGCCAGCGGCAGAGCGTCGCCATCTGCCGGGCGGCGATGTGGGCCAAGCGCGTGGTGTTCATGGACGAGCCGACGGCGGCGCTGGGCGTGGTGCAGACCGCGCGCACGCTGGACCTGGTCCGCCGCATCAGGGACACCGGCGTCGCGGTCGTGCTCATCAGCCACAACATGCGCGACGTGATCCAGGTGGCGGACACGGTGGAGGTGCTGCGGCTGGGCCGCCGCATCGCCTCCATGCCCAACCAGGGGCTGACGGTGCAGGACCTGGTGGGCGCAATGACCGGCGCGCTGGACGCCGCCGCGGGCCTGGTCGAGCCGGAGGCCGTGGCATGAGCGGGAATGTCGAACTTGCTCCTGCGAACGCGATGCAGGATGTGCCCGGGCTGGGCCGGACGCTGAAGGCCGCCGCATCGTCGTCGCCATTCTACATGGGTATCGTGCTGCTGCTGCTGGTCGCCTTCTTCTCCTTCCTGCACCCGGCGACGTTTGCCAGCAGCTTCAACGTCCGCAACATCTTCCTCGACGCGTCCGTGCTGCTGATCCTGTCGGTGGGCACGACCTACATCATGGTCGCCGGCGGGTTCGACTTGTCCATCGGCTCGGTGCTGGTGTTCTCCGGCGTCGCGGCGGCGCAGGTGATGCTGCAGGTGGGCGACACGGACAGCCTGGGGACAGTGGCGCTAGGCTTCGTCGTGGCGCTGCTGTGCGGGACCGCGTGGGGCGTGTTCAACGGGCTGTGCATCACCCGGCTGCGGGTGTCGGCGCTGATCTCGACCCTGGGTTCGATGGGCGCGGCGCTGGGCGGCGCCTACCTGCTGTCGGACGGCAGCGACATCCGCACGGTGCCGAACGCGCTGATCGCGCTGGGACACGGGTCGGTCGGCGGAGTGCCGTGGCTGGTGGTCATTACCGCCCTCGTGGCGCTGGTCGGCGGCATCGTGCTGCAGATGACGCGGTTCGGCCGCCACACCTACCTGGTCGGCTCCAACCCGGAGGCATCGCGTCGGGCAGGCATCAACGTGTCGGGCCACCTGCTGCGGCTATATGCGCTGAGCGGGCTGCTGGCGGGCTTTGCGGCGATGCTGTCGCTGGGCCGCTTCTCGACCACGACGCTGGAAGGCCATGCCAACGACCCGTTGGAGGCGATCACGGCCGTGGTGCTAGGCGGCACGGCGCTCACCGGCGGGCGCGGCTCCATCATCGGCACCGTTGTCGGCGTGTTCATCCCGGCGGTGCTGGCCAACGGCTTCATCATCATGGGCATCCAGCCGTTCTGGCAGATGGTGGTAATCGGCTTCGTCGTGATCGCCGCCGTGTATGCCGACCAGATCAAGCGCGGCCGGGGCGAGCGCCTATAGCCGGCGTCCCCTACCAGAATTCGGAGAGCCACATGAAGCGTCTTGCCGCCGCCACCGCCCTTGTCCTGTCCCTGGCCGCCCTGCCATTCGCAGGGCGCGCCCAGGCGCCAGCCAAGCAATACAGGATCACCTACATCCAGGGCGTGACGGGCAACCCGTTCTACATGTCCGTGACCTGCGGCGGGGCGGAGGCGGCGAAGCGCCTGGGCGCCACCTTCGACGCGCAGGGGCCGGCGCAGTATACCCCGGCCCAGCAGATGCGCGTGCTGGATGCGGTCATCGCCGGGCAGCCTGACGGCATCATGTTCACCGCCGACGACCCGGTGGCGCTCAACGCCACGCTGCTGGAGGCGAAGGAACGCGGAATCAAGATCATCTCCATAGATGGCGACGTGAAGGACATGAGCGTCGCGCTGTCCAACATACAATCCGACAACTACCAGGGCGGCACGCAGGCCGGGCGCATCCTGGCGGAGCTGATTGGCGACAAGGGCAAAGTGATGGCGCTGATGAACTCGCCGGCCGCCAACGTGTCGCAGCAGCGGCTGTTTGGCTTCCAGGACGAGATCGCCAAGCACCCGGGGATCAGCTACCTCGGCGTCCAGTACAGCAACAACCAGACGGCGAAGGCGGCCTCCATCATCACTTCGACCGTCGCCGCCCACCCGGACCTGACCGGCGTGTTCACCATCACCACCAACAACACCGAGGGCGCGGCGACCGGGGTGCGGGAGGCGCAGATGGAGGGCCATATCAAGATCGTCGGCTTCGACACCTCCGACCCCATCGTCGAGGCGCTCCGCAAGGGCGTGGTGGCGGCGGACATCGTGCAGTATCCATACCGGGTCGGCCAGCTCGGCGTCGAGATGATGCTGGACGCGCTGCAGGGCAAGCCGGTCCAGCGCCAGGTGAACACGCCGTTCGTGGTGGCGACGCCGCAGAACGTGGACACGCCCGAAGTGCAGAAGTTCATCTACCGCACGAGCTGCCGGTAGCGTTGGGGACCCAGCGCGTGCCGGAGGATGCTCCCGCGGCGATGCCCGGCAGAGACCCGCTGATGGCCGCGGGTCCAGAGCAGGTGCTGCAGGTGGAGCGCCGCGACTACGTGGACCTGGCGCCCACGACGCGCCCGCGCCGGCAGAGCATGCGCGGCTTCGACCCGGTTTACACCGACATCGTGGACTACATCGTCCGCTGCACCCACCGCATCTGGGACGAGCGGAATGTCGGGCTGATCTACACCCACTACACCCACAACGCCGTCCTGTACACGGCGCTGGGCGCGATTTATGACCGCGAGACCATCGTGCAGGACACGATCCAGCGGCTGGTGACATTCCCGGAACGCCGAGGCATGGCGACGCAGGTGATCTGGCGCGGCAACGACGTAGATGGGTTCTACACGTCGCACTACGTGACCGGCGCAGGGCGGCACACCCAGCCCGGCCTGTATGGCCCGGCGACCGGGCGGTCGTTCAACACCCGCACCGTCGCGGACTGCATGGTGTTCGAGAACCGCATCTACCGGGAATGGATGGTGACGGACAGCCTGGGGCTGGTGCGCCAGCTCGGCCTGGACCCGGACGCCATCGCCGAGACCCGGGCACGGGAGATGCTGGGCGGCGGGCACCAGGCCGTGGACATCGGCGAACCCGGGCGGATGCTGGGCCAGATGCCGCCGGAGGCGGAGGCGGATACCAGCCTCGCCCATACGGAAACCGAGGCATGGTGCCTGCGCGGGCTGCACGAAATCCTCAACCGGCGGATGTTCGGACACGTCCGGGAGATGTATGCGCCGAACGCACAGTGGCACGGCCCGCAGATGAAGGAGCTGTATGGCCGCGCCGCCATCTTGCACCAGACGCTGGCGCTGGTGGGCGTACTGCCGGATTGCGCCTGGGTGCCGCAGCACATCTGCTCCGTCCCCTGCGAGGAAGGCGGGGAGAAGGTGGCGGTGCGCTGGGTGATCGAGGGGCACCACCTGGGCCATGGCATGCTGGGGGCGCCGACCGGGCACCGGGTGTTCGTGCTGGGGTTCACCCACCTGCACGTCGTGGACGGCCGGATCACCGAGGAGTGGACGGTCTACGACGGGCTGGCGATGCTGACGCAGGTCAAGCTGGGGACACTGGCCACCGGGCGCTGAGCAAACCTCGGGGACGTCTGCGCGCAGGTAGAAGGCTGATCCGGCTTGCATGGCCCTGGCGCGCCAGGGCCATCCGTGTGACAGGCTGCGCAAGCCCAATGAGCCCGCGCCTCCGGATGTCAAGGTCAGGGCAGCCGCCGACACTGCGACTGGACGTTCATGCGAATCTTGGTGATCGAGGACGACGCCGCCACGGCCAGCTACGTGGCCAAGGGCCTGCAGGAGGCCGGACACACCGTGGAGGTCGCGCGCACCGGCCGGGACGGGCTGTTCATGGCATTGAACGAGCAGTTCGACGCCATCATCGCCGACCGGATGCTGCCCGGCCCTGACGGCCTCAGCATCCTGCGTGCGCTACGCGCGTCCGGTGACCGCACCCCGGTCCTAATGGTGACCGCGATGGGTGAGGTGGAGCAGCGGGTGGACGGCCTGGACGCCGGCGCCGATGACTACCTTGCCAAACCGTTCGCCTTCAGCGAGCTGCGCGCCCGACTGGACGCGATGACCCGGCGGGCGGCGGCCACGCACGAGGGCGAACCCGCGGTGCTGCGCGTCGCCGATGTGGAGCTGAACCTGCTGCGCCGCACCGTGAAGCGCGGCGGCCAGCCGGTGGACCTGCTGCCGACCGAGATGCGCCTGCTGGAGTTCATGATGCGCCATCCCGGCCAGGTGCTGACCCGCACGATGCTGCTGGAACGGGTATGGGACTTCAACTTCGATCCCACGACCAACGTGGTGGACGTCCACGTCAGCCGGCTGCGGCGCAAGCTGGACGCCGCCCGCCCGGCCGGCGCGGAGGGGCCGCCGTTGATACGCACCCTGCGCGGGGCGGGATACGTGTTCGGACCGGACGGCTGACGCGGGATGGGCCGGGAAGGGCTGCGCCGCAGCTTCGCGCTCCGCGTGGCGGCTGTCGCCGCGGCGCTGGTGGTGCTGGTGACCGGGTTGGGCTTCGGCTGGGGCTATTTGCGCGTGGAGCAAGCGCTGGGCACGCAGCTCGATGCCGTCCTTGCGGCGGACCTGCAGGATTACCTCGGGGACTACGACGCATTGGGGCCGGGGGGCTTCGTGGTCAGCATCGCGGCGCAGGCACGGCGGCGGGGGGCGCTCGTGCTGTTGCGGACTGCGGCGGACACGCCGGTCGCCGGCGCGCTGGCCGAGGCACCGCCAGGTTTGCGCGGCTTCGCGACGGTGCGGGCGGCGGACGGGCGCGACCTTCGCCTGCTGGGCGCCGGGCTGCCGAGGGGCTTGCAGCTTGTGATCGGTGCGGACCTGGCGCCGGTGCGGCGGGC
>CAXTCI010000035.1:32863-34038 GCA_964242325.1 uncultured Acetobacteraceae bacterium | reverse complement strand
CTTGGTCAACGTCGCTGTCTCTGTACTGCTCTGTCTTGCCGGGGTGGCGATTGGCCATGTGATCGCGTCGTCGTTAAACGACGGCGCCGTCCAGGTCATGCAGACTGCAACCGAGGAGGAAGCCTCCTGATCGATCGCTATGACGCCGGGCGGGATGCTCGTTTGCGTGCAGGCTCGGCTGACAAAGACGGCGCGATCCCGTAAGGGCGCATCATGCATATCATGACCCGTTTGTTTCCGCTCTGGGCGGTGGTATCCGCCCTGACGGCTTATATTGCCCCGAAGAGCTTCAGTCCCGTCATCCCCTACGTGACCTACCTGCTGGCGCTGATCATGTTCGCAGCCGGGGTCACGTTGCGGGTGAGCGACTTCCGCCGCGTCATCACGCGACCGGGCTCGGTTTTGGCGGGACTAGGGTTGCACTACCTGATCATGCCGCTGGCCGCCTGGGCGATTGCCCACCTACTGGGCATGCCGCCCGAATTGGCCGCCGGCATGATCCTGGTCGGCAGCGTGGCAAGCGGCACCTCCTCCACCGTGATGGTGTTCCTGTCGGGTGGGGACGTCGCGTTGTCCGTGACGATCAGCGCGCTGTCGACGCTGGTGGGGGTGGTGGCGACGCCGCTTCTCACGCGCTTCTATGTCTCGGCAGGGATCACCGTCGACGTTTGGGGACTGCTGATCAGCATCATCCAGGTGGTGGCCGTGCCCGTCCTGTTGGGCCTGGCGGTCAACCACCTTGCGCACCGCCTGGTTCGAGAGATCGAGGCCGTGCTGCCGCTGGTTTCGATGGTGGCGATCCTGCTGATCATCGCCGCCGTCGTTGGAGCCACTCAGCCGGCCATCGCGGCGGTCGGGCCTGTGGTTGCGATCGGCGTGGTGCTGCACAATGGCGTCGGGCTAATGGGCGGATACTGGGGCGGCCGCCTGCTCGGTTTCGACGAGGGCGTGTGCCGCACCCTGGCCCTGGAGGTCGGAATGCAGAACTCCGGCTTGGCCGCGACGCTGGGCAAGCTGTATTTCGGTCCGCTGGCGGCATTGCCCGGCGCGATATTCTCGGTCTGGCATAATCTCTCGGGTTCCCTGCTGGCCGGCTGGTGGGCGGCCCGGCCTGTCATCGCCGAGCCAACGCCTCGCCCCGTGGTGCAGTCCTGACCATGCCGGGCCTGCACGCC
>CAXTCI010000035.1:11840-32763 GCA_964242325.1 uncultured Acetobacteraceae bacterium | reverse complement strand
ACAACAACAATGGATGAACATCCCCTTTGCGACGGGAAGGCGGCGGAACGCCGTAGAGCAGGCGGCGGGTCGCGATCCAGACCACCTGCACACCGGCCGTCACCGCGCGAAGGTTGTGCCCGGCAAGGCGAACGCCGATCCCGACATTACCGCCTGGCAGCGTGCTTGCTGCACCGTAAAGGCCGGGGATCGTGGCGAGGTCGGCGGTCAGTTTTTCGGCCAAGGTCCCCACCCCGTCGGTGCGCCCGGGAGTCGCGAGCAGGACGGAGCCGAAGGCCGCGTATCGCGCCGTCCTTCCGCGACCGAGCCCGCTTGTGTCCATGCGGTCAACCATCACGGGCTCCTCCCCGGCACAGCGCAGAATCGTGGTCGAGGCGAGCCGCCGGAAGCAGCGCCCCCTCCCCTCGGGATCGTGGACCGTAAAGGCGTCCGAGACCAGCGCGACGCCGCCAACGGCACAGTCGATCTCGATCGCCTGGTCCAGCGCCGCGCCCGGAAACAGGATCCGCGGTTCCGGCAGGTATTCCATGTAGCCGCCTTCCTCGACCGTGATGGTTACCCTTTCCTCGGTCGTGAGACCGGGGTCGGCCCGGTGGATGGCGGAGGCGCCCTGGGTCGTGACATGGGCCGCCGCGCCGCCTTGCACATGGAACTGCTGGTGCAGGCGATCCCCGCCATGCGTCGCGCCGCTGCTCGTCTGCAGGATGACCGTCAGCATGTGGGCCGGGGCGCGGTCGAGCGCAAACGTGCGTGTCAGCACGAACGGCCAGCGGAACAGCCGGCGACCCAGGACGGTTCTCTCGCCACGCCGCGCAAAAACCAGATCAAGCTGGGCGCGGGCCTCCCCGCACAGGCCCATCAGGCGCGGAATAGCACGTCATGCTCAATCGTCGAGACCACGGCGTCGATCCCCTCGCCCTTGCGGCAGTTGGTCAGGAGCACCGGGCGGTTGTCGCGCACGGCGAGCGCCTGCCCGTGCATCCGCTCCAGGTCCACCCCGACATGCGGCGCGAGGTCAGTCTTGTTGATCACCAGGAGGTCGCAGCGGATCACCCCCGGGCCACGCTTGCGCGGGATATCGTCACCGCCCGCGACGTCGATCACGAACATCCAGAAGTCGGTGAGGTCGCGAGAGAAGGTCGAAGCAAGGTTGTCGCCGCCGCTTTCCAGCAGGATGAGTTCCACTCCGGGAAAGCGGCGTTCGAGCTCGTCCGCGGCCTCGATGTTCAGCGTTGGGTCCTCGCGGATCACCGTATGCGGGCAGGCGCCGGCTTCCACGGCCGACACGCGGGCGGGATCGATCAGCCCGGAACGCCGGATGCGTTCGGCATCCTCGGCCGTGACCAGGTCGTTGGTGATGACCGCGAGGTCGATGCCCCGCTGCAGCAAGGCGGGGATCAGCCGCTCCACCAATGCCGTCTTCCCCGAGCCCACGGGACCGCCGATGCCGACACGCGCCGCCGCAACCCGCCGGCCAGCCATACTTGCTGCCTTGTTCATCGCAGCATGTACCTTCGGGCAAGAGGCACTTTCACGGCAGGCGGGCACATCAGCAGCTTGCCATCGGCCCGCACCTCGAAGGTTTGCGGATCGACTTCGACGACGGGCCTGGCGTCGTTGCGCACCATGTCGGCCTTGCGCAGCTTGCGCACGTTCTTGATGGGGACCATGCGCTTGCCCAGGCCGAGCTTGCGCCCGACGTCGGCCTGCTCGGCAAGCTTTGACACGAAGTTCACCCCCAAGTGCTGCGGGGCCGCCCCCAGGGCGCCCCACATCCGTTTCTGGATCATCGGCTCGGCGAGGCCGAGGCTGCCGTTGCCGTCGCCCATTGCAGCCCAGGCGATGAAGCCGTTCTTGATCACCATATACGGCTTGATGCCGAACGAGGCCCGCGGCCACAGCACGAGGTCGGCCATCTTGCCCACCTCGACCGACCCCACATGATGGTCGATCCCGACCGCAACCGCCGGGTTGATCGTCAACTTGGCGATGTAGCGCTTGATGCGCTCGTTGTCGGCCCGCGCCGTCGTTTCTTCCGGCAGGCGGCCTATGCGCTGCTTCATGACGCTGGCGAGCTGCCAGCAGTTGGCGGCGTTCTCGGCCAGCCGTCCCATGCCCTGCGAGTCGGTGCCGAAGATCGAGATAGCCCCCATGTCGTGCAGGAAGTCCTCCGCCGCCGCCGACTGGGCACGCACGCGGGCCTCGCCGAAGGCGACGTCCTCGGGCACGTTGTAGTTGAGCTGGTGGCAGATCATCGTCATCGGCACCCCTTCCTCCATCCCGTAGCTCGTGTAGGGATTGGTCGGATTGGTGGAGGACGGGATGACGTTCTCGTAGGAGACCACCTTGAGCAGGTCGGGCGCGTGGCCGCCGCCGGCGCCCTCGACATGATACATGTGGATGGTCCGCCCCTCGACGGCGGCCATGGTGTCCTCGCAGAAGCCGAACTCGTTGATCGAGTCGGTGTGCAGGTGGACCGCGAAGTCGTTGCGCTCGGCCGCCACGAGGCTCTGGTCGATCACCGCCGGGGCGGCGCCGAAATCCTCGTGGATCTTCACCGACATGCCCCCCGCGGCGACTGACTCCTCGACCGCTTCGGCGTTGGACGCGCCGCGCCCAAACAGCGCGTAGTTGAGCGGCGAGAACTCCGTCGCCTGCAGGAAACGGCCGAAGGTGGTTGTGCTGCCGCTGCCGACTTCGAACAGCGGCCCTGGGCCGTTGCCGATCATGGTGGTCGTGCCGCCTGCCAGGGCATGGTCCGACTGCTCGGGCGATGCCAGGTGCGCGTGGGACTCGACCGCGCCGGCGGTGACGATGAAGCCCGCGCCGGCCACCGGGGAGGTCGTCTGCCCCACCACCATGTCGGGATGGACGCCAGGCATGACGTCGGGATTGCCGGCCTTGCCGATGCCCACGATACGGCCGTCGCGGATGCCGATGTCGGCCTTGATGATGCCCGCCACCGCGTCGACGATCGTGGCGTTCTTGATGACGATGTCGAGGATCTTGTCCGACGACTTCAGGGAGCCGTTGATGCCCTCGCCGTCGCGCAGGTTCTTGCCCGCGCCAATCAGCAGCTCGTGCCCGTAGACGGTGAAGTCGTGCTCGATCTCGGCGAACAACTCGGTGTCGCCGAGACGGACGAGGTCGCCCTTCGTGGGTCCATAAAGCTCGGCATAGGCTTGGCGGCTCAGTCTTGCCATGGCGGTTCCCCTATGCCCCCAGGTAGCCGCGGGCCTTGGCCATCACGAGCGCTCGCTGCTTTGCCCCCGCCTCGTCCAATGGCCCGTTCACCAGCCCGGCCTGCCCACGCACGATGCGGTCGCCGGTGACCGGCACCAGCCGCACCGCCTTGAGCACGCCCGGTTCGAACCGGATGCCGGTTCCGGCGGGCCGGTCGATCTTCATGCCCCAGGCGGCGGCGCGGTCGAACATCATGGCGCGGTTGACCTCGAAGAAGTGGGTGTGGCTACGCACCTGCACGTCGCGGTCCCCAGTGTTGACGACGTCGATCGTCACCGCCGGCAAGTCGGCGAACATCTCGATGTCGCCATCGGCCGGAATGATTTGGCCAGGAACGACGTCGTCGAGCAACGGCTTGCCGCCGGGACCGATCGGCTCGAACAGGGCCATGACCTTGGTGCCCTCGGCGAAGAGGCACTCGATGTAGAGCATCGGGACCATCTCGGCGACGCCCGGCTCGACGTCGTCGGTGGTCAGCAGGCGGCTCGCCATGTCGCGGATCTCGTCGTATGGCAGGTCCCGGCGGGCCGCGACCATCACCTCGTCGGTCAGGAAGGCGACCGCCTCGGGATGGCTGAGCCTGATGCCAAGGGAGCGGTTGCGCCGGGCCATCTCGGCGGCCGTGAAGATGACGAGGCGATCCATCTCGGTCGGCGACAGGTTCATCATGGCAAGGTCCTCAGTCAGGTCGTAAACATGCGCACCGGACGGGACCGCGCACGCGATACCGCAATATCAATCAGCGGCGTGAAGCTGGACGGCACGACATCCTCGGACAGAGGGTGCATCAGCAGCTCCGCAAGGGTGGTCCGGGCAGTTTGCAGGGCGTCTTGCGCCTCGACGTGGCCGATGCTGCCAAGCCGGACGGCGGCGCTGACGAGACCGTTGACCAGTGTCCAGCCGGAAACCAGCTCGGCCGCATGGAGGTCAAGGCCCGCGTCGCGGAAGACGACGGCCTGTATCACGGGCAAGTGGCCGAGGCAGGAGTCGGTGGCGAGCAGGGCGCGGTAGGCGATGGACAGCGGCCCGCCGCGCCGCGCGGAAACCCCGAGCAACGCCCGCCCTGCCCGGCGCGAACCGTCGCGCATCGGCGCCGAGGCGGTGGATGCCTCGGCAAAACGGTCCACCGCGGCGACCGCCTGCGGCGTGCTGGCCCGATAAGCTCGGGCCAGCAAGGGCCGATCCATGCTGTTCCAGCGGAAACGGAGGTGCTCCCAGATGAAATCCTCAAGGTCGCTCCGGGTATCCAGCAACCCGTCCGCCGCGAGCCCCTCGACTCCCCATGAGAAGGCGAAGCCGCCGGCGGGATAGGCGCTGTCGCCGTACTGCATCAGCGCCAGCGCCGTTGCGACATCAAACATCGGCATCCTCCGTAACCTCTCCCCCACCGAGGAGGTGCTCCAGCCGGGCGCGATAGTCGGCGAGCGGCCCGTCGAGCAGGACGACGAGGCAGTCGCCCTCGAAGCGCACCCGCCAGTGCAGGTTGCCCGCGTTCCAGCCGAGCCTCAGCGCCGCCGCCGCATCGGACGGGCGTAGCCGCCAGACGGACTGTTGCCCAAACCGGGCGATGATCGCCGTCTCGTCATCGAGGTAGAGCAGCGCGCCGTTCGTCAGTTGCTCGTCGCGATCAAGGCTGACCGCGCAGTCGGTTCCACGATCCGTCGCGAGGCGGAAGCGCTTTCGCCCGGCCTCGTCCGGCGGCACGAACAACAGTTGAATGCCGCCGTGATGCTCGAGGTCGTGCAGGCGGGCCTGGAAGGCCGCGTCCGATTCATGGCCGATGATGCCGTGCAACCTCAACATCGGCGGTCCTCCTGCGTCTGCGGTTCCATCAATGGGTATCGAACACCTGTTGGTAGGCGGCAATGGCAGCCTTCAACGCATCCACTTCATCGGGCGTCGGCCGTGAGGGGTCCACCGCGGCGGGCAGGCTGCCGAACTTCATCAGGCACGCCATCAGGAGCAGCCGGGCCTTGGTCGAGGTGAGGTTCAGGCCCGCGACCGTCAGAGGGTCGGGATCGGCAAAGCCCTCGGGGTAGCCACGCCCTACCCGCACGACGGGCGCACCGCTGAAGCTGGCCCGGCGCAGCATGGCGGTCCGCAGCTGCGACGTTGCGGACCCATAAGGCACCAGCCCCTCGATCACGAAGCCGCACAGCCGCCCGCTTTCGAGGCGGTGGCGGATCAGGAAGCCAAGGTCCGCCTCGGCGGCCGGGTCGTCGCCGAACATGTCGGCGACATAGCCGCCGTCCTTGACGATGGAGACCAGCGGAATGGCCTCGGGCAGCAGGCGGCCCTGGTCATCCTTGATGGCAACCTCGACCCGTTCGACGCCCTCCCCGGCCAGCCTGGTCGCGGTGACCGTCCGCGGCAGGCGCGTGATGTTCACCGCGGAGTCGGCGGTGTGCCGATAGGCCGGGACGTACATGAGATAGGGCGCGCCGGTGTGCGTCAGTTGCCCGAGGATGCCGCCATGGCCGCCGGTCGCCACATAGCCGCCGGGCCGCGCATCCACCTTGGCGACTTCGCGCGCCGCGAAGAACTGCTGTTCCTGGATGACGACGGTTCCCGCCCGGTTGCCGGCCTTGCCGTCCTCCCAGATGCGCGATGCGATGTAGGTCACGGAGTCCACGATGTTGGCCGGGCCGTCGTTGCTGATCTGTCCATGCGGGCGCTGGGCGGCGTTGCAGGCGATCGGCAGCCGCGTGTCGATCAGCAGGTTGAACCAGTAGGCGGTTTCCTCGATCTGCGGGCTGCCCTGGGTCCAGATGGCGCCGTCGTAGCGGCCCGACGATAGGATTGCCTGCACGTCGTTGGTTATCTTGGCAAGCACTGGACGCGGCGGCGACTTGGCGAGGTGGAATGGCTTGTAGGCGAAGAAATCCCAGCCGAGCCGTTCGGCTTGTATGTCGCCCTCGCCTGTGTCGGCCCGCTCGGCGGCGGCCAATCCCTTGGTGAAACCGCCGGGCGGCGCCACGCGGTAGAAATCGATCTGCGCGCGCGCGCCGATGAGGTTGGCCTTGCCGTCGGCACCGACCGACAAGCGGTCGATCTCCTCGAAGCTGCGGGAGCCGTCGGGGAAGAAGCCCTGCCGCGTTGTCGTGCTGCCCGGCGCCGTCGTCTCCTCCTCCCAGGGCGAGCCATCGCGCTGCACCGCCATGTAGGGCAACGGGTAGAGGCCATCTTCGGGCGACAGCTCGATCTCGTAGACCGGCTTGTCGTCTTCGGTCCGGCGCCCGGTGCTGAAAGCGCCGTCCGTACCGATGTAGCCGTCCGGCGGCCCGTATAGCTCCGCGGCATCGGCTTCGAGCGGATGGGCAGAGAACTGCTCGACATAAACCTTCACCGGCGCCGCAAGCCGCTGGGGCCGAAGCGGGTCGAAGGCGAGCGCGCCGCCATCCTCCGTCGCAAGGGGCGCCATGCCGTGGCGCAGCCGGGCTTTATTGGAGGTGACCAGCGGCGGAGTGTTCTGGATCGTCGCGGTCGGTCCTGCCAAATGGGCAATGCGGATCTTGCTCATGCCCCCGGTCTCCCCCGAACTCTGAAGTGCTTGTTGGCCATTCCGGCTTCAGACCGCCAGCGCGGCCGTCCCGTCGAACGTGAGCTTGTGCGCCACGATGCCCACCCTGATGCAACGTGCCATGTGGTCGCCGGCATCGGTGACCGGCGGCGGCATGGCGACGGTGCAGTCCGGGCCGGCGAACTTGCACCGGGGCGCGAAGCTGCAGCCCTCGGGCAGCGCGCGCAGGTCGGGTGGACTGCCGGCGATGGCTTCGAGCGCTATGTTGCGGTCCTGGTCCTTCGCCGTCGCCGCCAGCATCGCCTTGGTATAGGGGTGCTGCGGCGCGAGCAGGACATCGCCTGCGCTGCCGTATTCGACGATGCGCCCCGCATACATGACGGCGACTTGGTCGGCGATCTGGGCCGCGACGCCGAGGTCGTGGGTCACGAAGATCATCGCCATACCCATCTCGCGCTGGATCTTGCGCAGCAGGACCAGGATCTGGATCTGCACTGAGGCATCGAGGGCGGTCGTCGGCTCGTCGGCGAGCAGGAGGCTCGGGCGGCACGCCAGCGCCATGGCAATCACCACACGCTGGCGCAGCCCGCCCGACAACTCGTGCGGATAGGCCTTGAGCCTTCGCTCGGGCGATGGCACGCGCACCAGTTGCAGCAGCTCCAACGCGCGGGCCAGGGCCGCCTGCCGGCTGACGTGCTCATGGCGGCGTACCGTCTCGACGATCTGGTCGCCTATCGTATACAGCGGATCGAGCGCCGTCATCGGCTCCTGGAACACCATGGAAACCAGGGAGCCACGCAGCCCGGTCATCGCACGCTCGCTGAGTGCGCCGATATCGTGCTCCGCGACGTTCATCGTGCCTTCGATCACGGTCCGCTTCTTCGGGTGCAGGCGCAGCAGGGACCGCATCATGACCGACTTGCCCGAACCGGACTCCCCAATCACGCACAGCACCTTGCCGCGCTCGAGGTCGAACGAGATCCCATTGACCGCCCGCACCGTCGCTTCCCGGCTGACGAACCTGACGCGCAGGTCATCAACACGCACGAGCGGGGCTGGAGGCGGCACGGCCTGTGACGGGCTGGGAGATATTGTTTGGCTCATCGCGCTTCCCCGTTGCCGCTCAGGTGGCCGCAAAGGCAGGCGCGCTGCTGTGCCCCGATCCCGGATGGACCATGTGGCAGGCCGCCAGATGCTGCTTGGGCGACAGCTTGAGCACGTCCCCGAGCCCGGGCGACGTGGTCTTGCAGACATCCTCGACGTAGGGGCAGCGGGTGTGGAACCGGCATCCCGAGGGCGGACTGACCGGGCTCGGCGGGTCGCCGGCGAGCGGCGCCGCATCGACGCGCTCGTGCGGGTCCATGTTCAGGCGGCAGGCGAGCAGCGCCTGCGTGTAGGGGTGCTTCGGCTCCTCATAGATCGCGTCCACCGGACCGATCTCGACCAACTGACCGAGGTACATCACCATGACGCGGTCCGAGATGTAGCGGACGACGTGCAGGTCGTGAGAGATGAATATGTAGGTGAGCTTCAGCTCCTTCTTGATGTCGCCTAGCAGGTTGAGCACCTGCGCCTCGACCGACTTGTCGAGTGCCGAGACGGCCTCGTCCAGGATGAGCAGGCGTGGGTCGAGCGCCAGGGCACGGGCGATGTTCACGCGCTGCTTTTGCCCGCCCGACAGCTCGTGCGCGTAGCGTTGGCCAAACAGGTTCGGATTGAGGCCGACCTTCTCCATCAACGAGCGCGCCTGCTGCCTGGCGACTTGGCGGGACGCTCCCTGAACCCTTGGCCCGTAGGCGATGGACTGCTCGATCGGCAGGCGTGGGTTGAGCGACGACGAGCTATCCTGGAACACCATCTGCAGGGAGCGGCGGAGCCCGTCCAGGGGAACGCCGCTCGCCTCGCCCACCAGGTCGCCGTCAAGGATGAGCTGGCCTGTGTCCTTGGGGATCAGGTGCATCAGCAGCCGGGCAAGTGTCGACTTGCCGCAGCCTGACTCTCCTACGATGCCAAGCGTCTCACCCTTCATCACGAAGAAAGACACGTCATCGACGGCCTTCACCTCGGCGACCCGGCGGTTCAGCAGGCCGGCGCGAATGGGGAAGTATTTCTTGAAACCGTCAACGATCAACATGGGTTGCGCGGGACCGCCACGGTCGCGGGGATCGGCGGCGGCCTTTTGCGCGTCCATAAGGTCACTCATTGTGAGACTCCCGATCAGGCCCTGACGTCCATGGCCTGGCGCAAGCCGTCACTCACCAAGTTAAAGGCGACAGAGGTGACCAGGATGGCGATCCCCGGGATGGCGCTGACCAGCGGCTGGACGTAGATCGACTCGCGCAGGGTCGCAAGCATGAGCCCCCAATCCGCCGTGGGCGGCGAGACACCCAGGCCGAGGAAGGACAGTCCCGAGGCGAGGATGATGGAAACCGAGACCAGCGTGGAAGCATACACCAGCACCGGCGAGATCACGTTGATGAGCACGTGCGTATACAGGATGGATGCCGTCGAGGCGCCGGTCGCGCGGGCGGCATCCACGAAATCCATCGTCCGCACCTGGGTGGTCGCGGTTTCCGCCACCCGGCAGAGCGGCGGAATGAGCACGACCGTAAGGGTCAGCAGTTGGTTGGTGATGCCTCCGCCCAGGCTGCCGGAAATCGCTATCGCTAGAAGGACAGATGGAAACGCGAAGAAGACGTCCATCGTCCGCATGATCGCCATGTTGACCTTGCCGCCGTAGTAGCCGGCCACGACGCCGAACAGGCCGCCAATCAGGGTGCTTAGCACGACCGGCAGGATGCCCATGGTAAGGGAAACGCGGCCGCCGTAGAGCAGGCGGCTCAGCATGTCGCGCCCCTGCTCATCCGTGCCGAGCATGAAGTTCCGGTAACCGACGGGCCGCAGGCGGTAAGCCATGCTGGACTTGTTGGGGTCCATCGGCGCGAGCCAGGGTGCGAACACCGCCGAGGCCACGACCAGCAGGATCACGGCCATGCAGAACAGCGTCACGTAATCGTAGCGCAGCCGTTGCCGCACGCTGCCCCAATAGCTCCTCACAGCGACTCGGGAAGCGGGTTCGCGCGCCGGCTGCCGGACGTTGTCTGCGACGATTTCGGACATGGGCGGCCTCCGTCAGCTTCGCTTGATGCGGGGATCGATCAGCGTTTGCATGAGGTCGACCAAAAGGTTGATCAGCACGAAGGCCGTCGCCAAGACTAGGATCGTGCCCTGCAGCAGAGGGATGTCGCGGGTCTGCACCGCCTTGTTCAGCAGGTAACCGGTCCCCGGCCAGGTAAAGACAGTCTCGACCAGGACTGAGCCGCCGATGAGGTAGCCGAGCTGGAGGCCCAACATGGCAATGGCCTGCGGCATGATGTTGCGGATCGCATGGACCACGACTGAGGCTTCGCTAAGTCCCTTGGCGCGCAGGGTCTGGATGAAATCCTGGTTCAGGATCTCGGCGATCGAGGAGCGGGTCGTGCGGGTCATGATGCCGAGCGGCGGCAGGGCCAGGGCGATGATCGGCATAACGGCGAACTTGAAGCTGACCCATCGGAAGTAGCTGAAACTTTCGGAGCCGTTCGCACCCATGCCCGTGGCCGGGAGCAGGGACAGGTTCACCGCGAACACGATCACCAGGGTGACGGCCAGCCAGAACGGCGGCACGCTGATGCCGAATACCGCCACCGCCGTAATCAGCTTGTCGGCAAGCCGGCCCGAGCGGTAGGCGGCGATGACACCGAAGATCATGGACAAGACGAACGCCAACACCACGGAGATCAACGCGATCACGACCGTGTTGGCGAAGGCATGCATCACTTCCCCGGCCACCGGCATGTTGCTGGCGATTGACGTGCCGAAGTTGCCGACGAGAACCTTGCCCAGCCAGATGAAGTACTGGATCGGCAAGGGTTGATCGAGGCCGTAGGCGGCGCGCAGCCGTGCGGCATCTGCGGCGCTCGCCGTGGGCGACAGCAGGTTCTGGATCGGATCGCCCGGCGCGATCTGGACGAGTGCGAAGCAGATAATGGTGACCCCGAGCAGGATCGGGATCGTCAGAACGATGCGCCGGGCCGCATAGAGCCACATCACGCGCCTCTAATGTCGGGCACAATCTTCCAGGATGCCCGGTGCACGCCCGGCAGACCCGCCTTCATTCAGGGCGCCACCACGATCGGAGTGAGGTCCTGGAACCAGCTCTGCGCCTGGACGAAGCCGGAAAGCTTGGGGGACAGGGCGCGGGGATTGAGGTCGTGCACAATGTAGAGTTCGGATGCGTCGGCGACGGCCTGCTCGTTCATTGCGGTGAGCAGGGCGTTGCGCTTGTCGGCATCGAATTCACCGACGGCTTCGGCACCCAGCTTGTCGATCTTCGGGTCCGAGAAGTTGCCCCAGTTGCAGCAGGCTGGCGGGGCGTAGGACGTCATCCACTTCTTGAGGATGCCCTGCACGGCATCAATCGGCGCCATGGAGAAGTTGATGGCATTGTAATCGGTTTTCTTGGACCCGGCGAGGAACACGCCAATCAGCGCATTCCAATCCATCGGCTCGAGCTGCGCCTTGAAGCCGACGGCTTCGAGCTGTTCCTTGACGAGTTCGTTCATCGGCAACGGCTGCATCTGGCCGGAACCGGAGGTCGAGATCCCCACCTTGATCACGCAGGGGCTGCACCCGGCCTGCTTCAGCAGAGCTTTGGCCTTCTCTGGATCATAGTCGTAGCTGACGGGCTTGCCGTACCAGGGCTGCGACGGGATCAAGGTCTGGGTGGCGGCCACGGCCACGCCCTGCAGCATGTCCACCATGTCCTGCCGGTTCAACGCGTAGTTGGCGGCCTGGCGTACCCGGATGTCGTTGAACGGCGGGATGTCGGTCCGCAGCAGGTAATCCCAGTTATGGGGATAGGGAACCATGACGATCTTCATCCCGGCCTGCTTGAGGCGCGGAATGGTGTCGGGCGAAGGCGCCTCGACAAAATCGACTTGGCCCGCGAGCAGGGCCGCGGCACGGGTCGAAGCCTCCGGCATCGGCAGCAGAACGAGGCGGTCCTGCTTTGGGACCCTCTTCGGGTCCCAGTACTTGTCGTTCTTCACAAGCTCCAGCCGCTCGTGCGGCACGACCTTATCGAACTTGTACGGCCCAGTCCCCGCCGGGTGCTGCATATAAAGGGTGTAATCGTTGCCGGCTTTCTGCACCCCGCAGTTCGAGATCATGTAATACATCGCCATCTCGTTGGGAAACAGCGAACTCGGCACCTTGGTATTAATGGCAATCGTGTAGTCGTCGAGCTTATCAACGCTGGCGATATTCGCAACGTAGGTGCTCATTTGACCGACATGGCGCGGGTTGAACTGCGGCGACTTGGGATCCATGACGCGCCCGAAATTCCAAATCGCCGAATCTGCGTTCCATGGGCAACCGTCGTGGTAGGAAACACCCTGGCGGAGATGGTAGATCCAGCGCTTATTGTTGCTGGGATCGACGGCCCAACTGGTGGCAAGGCCCGGGACGATCCCGGCTGCCTTGTCGGAGCTGGACAGATCCCAAAGCGCCAGCCCGTCGTAGAGCGTATACCCGGCGAAACGGTAGCCCTCGTAGCCCTGATCGGGGGCACCGGTGTAGTCTGGAATGTCGGCCGCTGTCATGGCGACCCGCAGAACCGACTCCGCGGAGGCGTGCCCCACGGCTGCACCGCTCGACGCCAAGGCCGCGCACACGGCCAACTTCAACACGCCTCGAATTTTCCCTGCAACCATGTGCTCACCCCGGCGATCAAACGCGCTGTTCGGAACAGCGCTCAGGATTGAGGCCTGCAAGCACCATGCCAATCTGACGCGACCTGGCCCGGACAAAAGTCGTTGGGATAGATTAACCTTCCAGTTTTGTTGACCTTTTGCATTGTAGGGAGACGTCGCCAGCATGGTGGAAGCCGGCGGAGCAGAGACACGTTAACAAAGGTAATTGCTCATTCTACCGGCGCTGCGGCGTCACGGGCTGACGCGGTTGCCACCACGCTGCGAAGGTCACCGAGGACGGGGTGGCCGTTTGCCTTGGCGGTGCTGACCACGGAGCGAAAAACCGAGCGCACGGCCAAAGCCGGGGTAGCACTTGCGCGGCGGTGTCTCGCCGGTGGCCTGATCGTTGGATTTCTACCCCTTGCACGGCGTCAGGCCATGTAGATCGAGGTGAAGTCCTGCGCCCAGGCCTGCGCCGGCTTAAACCCCTGCACTCGCTTCGACATCGCGCGCGGGTTGAGGTCGTGACAGATGAACAGCCACGGCGCCTCGTCCACGACGATCGCGTGCGCCTTGGCCAGCAGTTCCGTCTGCTGCTCCTCGTCGAACGTGGACTGCGCCTGGTCCAGCAGCGCGTCGAGCCGCTTGTCGCTGAAATGCCCCCAGTTGTAATTCGTGGGTGAGAAGCTCGCACTCGAGTAGTAGCGGAACATCACCGAAGGATCGGACCAGCCCAGGCTGATGTTGACGGCATCGTCCCCATGGGATTGCGACGCGTCCGGGGCGTTGCGGATCGCAACCAGCATCGTGCCCCATTCCACCACGTCGAAGTCGATGTTCATGCCCAGCGCGGCGAAGTTCTGCTGCAGCAGTTCGTTCATCGGGATCGGCAGCATCTGCCCGGAGCCCGACGTCGAGATCATGATTTTCGCGCTGAACGGCTTGCCCGGTCCAAACCCCGCATCCTTCAGCAGCGCGCGCGCTTTATCGGGATCGTAGCCATAATGGTTCTCCGGCGTGCCGAAGTACGGATGGCCCGGCGGATACAGGCCCACCGCGGGCTTGCCGGTGTCGTTGATCAGCTTGCACAGGCTGTCGCGGTCAATGGCGTAGTTCATCGCCTGCCGCACCCGCCGGTCGGCGAAGGGCGAGCCCGGGGCGGCGCGCAGCACGTAAGGGTAGGTGTGCGGATACGGCCACAGGCTGATCTGGAAGCCGGCCTGCTTCAGCGACGGAATGGTGTCGGGTGGCGGCACCTCAATCCAATCAACCTGGCCGGAGCGAAGGGCCGCAAGCCGGGTCGTCGCCTCCGGCATCGGCGACACCACCATCTTGTCGAGCTTGGGGATGCGGGTCTTGTCCCAATAGCCATCGAAACGGCTCATCTCGATATACTGGCCGGCGGCGATCCGGGTGATGTGGAAGGGACCGGTGCCGGACGGCGCCTTGGCGAACTCGACCCAACTGCGCCCGACCTTCTCCCACTGCGCCGGGCTCGCGATCAGCGGCGACTTCAGCAGGTATGGGAAGTAGCTGAACGGGTATTTGGTGGTGATGGCCAGCGAGTCGTCGTCCAGCTTTTCCCAGGTGTCGAGCATGGAGACGGACGCCTTCACGATCGGCGCGGCGGGGGCGTCGTATTGCGGCGACTTGTCATCGTAGATGCGGTGCAGGTTCCAGATGTAGCTGTCCACGGTGAACGGCGAGCCGTCGTGGAACACCACGCCGCGTCGCACCTTGAACAGCCAGCGCCGGTTGTTGGCGGGATCGATCTTCCATTCCGTGAACAGGCCCGGCGCGATCCCTGCGGTCTCGTTCACATGCTGGAAATCGTAGTTGAGGCCACCGTCATACACCGGGTAGCCGAGGAAACGGGAGCCTTCGCCGCCGTTGTTCGGGATGCCCGTCACGGTGGGCAGGTCGGCCGCAGTCATGCCGATGCGGAGCACCTGCGGCACCGTTGCCGCACGCGCAGGCAGGGCGCCTGCGGCCAGCGCGGCGCCGCTGCCGGCCAGCAGGCTGCGCCGGAGCACGGGCACCGCCATCACGCCGCCCCCCGAAGCGCGGCCGGTCGCCCGGCGGCTTCGATCAGCGCCACCACCTCGTTGGTCGTGCTCACGTCGGCGAAGATGTTGGCCATGGCGGTCAGCGTCGCGTTGTGCTCGGCGTCCGTGTGGGTGGCGTTGCCGTCGGCGACGAAGAACACCTTGTAGTTCAGCATCATCGCATCCCGGGCGGTGGACTCGCAGCACACGTTGGTGGCGGTGCCGGTGATGATCACGGTGTCGATGCCGCGGGCGCGCAGGATGCCGTCGAGGTCGGACGCGCCGCCGACGAAGGCCCCAAACCGCCGCTTGCGCACCTTCAGGTCGCCGGGCAGCACGTCCAGCCCGAGCCAGACCTCGTGCTGCACGTGTCCGGGCGTGAACGCCTCGATCATGCCGGCGCGCCGCTCCGGCGTGCAGAAATAGTCGAAGTAGGTGCGCCAGGTCGCGACCGCTTCGGCATCGAAGGTGTTTTGTATGTAGACCACTACGCCGCCCGCGTCGCGGAGCGCGGCGCTGATCCGGTTCACGTTGGGCACGATCTCACGGGCTGTCGGGATTTCCGCCACCGCGCCCGGGGCCATGAAGCCGTTCTGCAGATCCACCACGATATGCGCGGTCCGCCGGGGATCGATATTGGGGAAAGGATGCAAAGAGCCACGGCGCTCCAGGATACGTTGCAGTGCCTGTTTGTTAAGCTCCACCCTGTGCATATGCTTACTCCATTGACAGAAGTTCTATGATTCCGGGTTTGTCAGTGCAAAACGTAAGCACCCGTTGACATCGACGGTTGCAGTGGGCGGCGATTTAGTCAAAAATGCAAGCGTTATGCTGACGGTACGAGCGGACAAACCGTCCTCGTGCTTAAGGAGGCATCGATGCTGCTGTTCTTCGCCCGGCGACTGCTGCACGCCGTCCCGATCCTGATCGGGGTCAGTCTGGTCGTTTTCGGCCTGGTGCACATCGTGCCCGGCAACCCGATCGACCTGCTGATGCCGGCCGATGCATCGCCGGAGGTGATTGCGCAGATGAAGGCCGCCTACGGGTTCGACCAGCCGTTGCCGATCCAGTACCTGCTCTGGCTCAGTCACGCGGTCAGGGGCGATTTCGGCGTCTCCATCTTCAACGCGGCCCCGGTGCTCGGCCAGTTGATTGACGCGCTCGGCAACACCCTCGTGCTCGCCGTCCTTGCCGCCGTCCTGGGCTTCACGCTCGGCATCACGCTTGGGCTCATCTCCGCGTTCCACCACGGGCGCTGGCCGGACAAGCTGTGCACCGCGCTCGCCACCACGGGCGTCAGCATACCGCACTACTGGTTCGCGATCGTGCTGGTGCTGGCGTTCTCCGTCCTGCACGACTGGCTGCCGGCGCAAGGCATGGGCGACGACCAGCTCCCGCTGTGGGACCGGCTGCAATACTTGGTGCTGCCGGTGATCACCCTGTCGCTGATCCCCATGGGCGTGGTCGGCCGCGTGGTGCGCGCGCAGGTGCTGGAGGTGCTGGCGCAGGAGTTCGTGTCCGCCCTGTCCGCCAAGGGCCTGACCCGGCGTCCGGTGCTGCGCCACGTCATGAAGAACGCCGCACCCCCGGTGCTGGCATTGATGGGCCTGCAGTTCGGCTACCTGCTCGGCGGTTCCATCCTGGTCGAAACGGTGTTCAACTGGCCGGGCTCCGGCAACCTCCTCAACCTTGCCATCTTCCGCCGCGACATCCCGGTCCTGCAGGCGACCATCCTGGTGCTCGCCTCCTTCTTCGTCCTGCTCAACCTGCTGGTCGACGTCGCCCAGGCGGCGATCGATCCGCGGATCAGGCGTTAGGAGCCGCAACGCCATGTCGGACCTGCTGCTCACCACGCCCGCCGGGCTGCCCGGCCTTGCGGCCACCCCTGTCACGCCGGGCTATTGGCGCGCGGTGGGCGGCCGGCTGCAGCGCGACCCGGTGACGCTGGCCGTGTCGATGATATTGCTGCTGATCGTGCTGATGGCGATCTTCGCGCCGCTTGTCGCCACACAGGACCCGTATGCCGGCAGCGTCCTGCGCCGCTTGAAACCGTTGGGGACGCCGGGCCACTGGCTCGGTACGGACGAGACCGGGCGGGACCTTTGGGCGCGGCTGGCCTACGGCGCACGGTTGTCGCTGCTGGCCGGGATCGCGCCCGTGGCGGCGTCCCTGGTGGTGGGTGGGCTGCTCGGGATCGTCGCGGGCTACGTGGGCGGGCTCGCCAACACGCTGATCATGCGGACCATGGACGTGTTCTACGCCTTCCCCTCCATCCTGCTCGCGATCGCGATCTGCGGCCTGCTCGGCAGCGGCCTGTCCAACGCGGTGATCGCCCTTTCGATGGTGTTCGTGCCGCCGATGGTGCGCATCGCCGAAACCGTGACCGCGCAGGCCCGGCACCTCGACTTCGTGGACGCCGCGCGCGCCAGCGGCACCACTACCATGCAGATCATCCGCCACCACGTGCTCGCCAACGTGCTCGGCGCGATCCTGGTCTATGCGACCAGCCTGATCAGCCTGTCCATCATCCTCTCGGCCGGGCTGTCGTTCCTGGGGCTGGGCGTCACCCCGCCACGGGCCGAGTGGGGACTGATGCTGAACTCCCTGCGCCAGGCGATCTACGTGCAGCCGGCCGTCGCGGCGCTGCCCGGCGTCATGATCTTCGTCACCTCCATGTGCTTCAACCTCATGAGCGACGGATTCCGCAGCGCCATGGACGTGCGGCTGAACAAATGACGGAACCCGATCCTCGCGACCGCGGCGGCCCGGCGCAGCCGATGCTGATCGTGGACGGCCTGCGCAAGCACTTCCTGGTGCGTGGCGGCGTGCTGAATCGCCGGGTCGCGACCGTGCGGGCGGTGGACGACGTGTCGTTTTCCGTGCGCAAGGGTGAGACGCTCGGCATCGTCGGAGAAAGCGGCTGCGGCAAGTCCACCACCGCGCGGCTGCTGATGGGCCTGGTGGCCCCGGACGCCGGTAAGCTGATGTTCGACGGCGAGGAGGTCGGCGCGCAGGACGGCATCACGGTCGCCGCGCTACGCCGGCAGATGCAGATGGTGTTCCAGGACAGCTACTCCTCGCTGAACCCGCGCATGACGACCGTGGAAAGCATCGCCTACGCGCCCCGCATGCACGGACTGCCGGCGGCAGAGGCGACCAGGCGCGCGGAGGAACTGCTTGGCCAGGTGGGCCTTGAGCCCCGCTCGTTCGCCCGCCGCTACCCGCACGAACTGTCCGGTGGGCAACGCCAGCGCGTCAACATCGCCCGCGCGCTCGCGTTGCAGCCGCGGCTGGTGATCCTGGACGAGGCGGTCGCGGCACTCGACAAGTCGGTCGAGGCGCAGGTGCTGAACCTGCTGCAGGAGTTGAAGCGGCGGCTCGGCCTCACCTACCTGTTCATCAGCCACGACCTCAACGTGATCGAGTATCTCAGCGACCGCGTGCTGGTGATGTATCTCGGCCGGGTGGTCGAAACCGGGCCGGTCGAGGAGCTGTTCGCCCGGCCGCGGCACCCGTACACACGGGCGCTGCTGGCTTCCAAGCCGACGCTCGACCCGGACCGGCGCACCCGGGAGCTGCCGCTGGCCGGCGACCCGCCCAACCCGATCGATCCGCCGTCAGGCTGCCGGTTCCGCACCCGCTGCGGCTGGGCGGAGCCGCGCTGCGCCGAAACGGTGCCGCCGCTCGAAACCCCGATTGATGTGCCGCCGGCGGCGGAGCACCTCGTGGCCTGCCTGGTGCCCGGCGCGCAGGCCGGCCTGGCGCCCGCGCGGCTGGAGGCGGCCGATGCTTGACGCCGCCGCACCGGGAGCGCCCGTCATCGAGGTGGCCGGCCTGACCGTCACCTTCCGCCGCCGCGACGGCGACCTGGCCGCGGTCAATGGAGTTGATTTCTCGCTGCGCCGGGGCGAGGTGTTGACGGTGCTCGGCGAGTCCGGGTCCGGCAAGAGCGTCTGCCTGAAGGCGCTCATGCGGCTGCTGCCCCCCTACGCGCACATCGCGGGCCGGGTCAGTGTGGCCGGCACCGACGTGCTGCGCCTGCCACCGCGTGAGCTCGATGATTTCCGTGGGCGTGGCCTGTCGATGGTGTTCCAGGAACCCATGACCGCGCTCGACCCGGTATACACGATCGGCCGCCAGATCGCCGAAACGGTGGTGCAGCACGAGGGCATCAGCTACGGCGCGGCCACCGCCCGGGCGCGGGAACTGCTGGAGCGCGTGCGCATCCCGTCCGCCGCGCGCCGCCTGAAGAACCATCCGCACGAGCTGTCGGGCGGCATGCGGCAACGGGCGATGATCGCCCTTGCGCTGGCCTGCAACCCGGCCGTGCTGCTCGCAGACGAGCCGACGACCGCGCTGGACGTCACCGTGCAGATCCAGATCCTGCTGCTGCTGCGCCAATTGCAGGAGGAACTCGGCATGGCGGTCGTGTTCGTCACCCACGACGTGGGCGTGGCGGCGGAGATCGCCGACCAGGTCGCCGTCATGTATGGCGGCCGTTTCGTCGAGACCGGCACCGCGCGCGAAGTGATGCGCAACCCGCAACACCCCTACACCCAGGGCTTGATGGCTTCGACCGTCCATGGCGGCCTGCGTGGCCGGGAGCTCGTCACCATTCCAGGCAATCCGCCCAGCCTCAACGCCATCCCGCCCGGCTGCGCCTTTCGGCCGCGCTGCCGCCACGCCCATGCCGCCTGCGAGCAGGAGCCGCCCGTGGTGGTGCGTGCGCCCGGCGCCATGGCCCGCTGCGTGCTGCTCGCCGAGGCGCCGCAGCCGATCCACGCCTGACAGGTCCAAGGAGCCCTCATGCCACCGCTGACCCCGGTTGAGTTCGACGTTCTGGCGGCCCGCACGGGCATCGCGTTCACCGACGCCCAGAAGACGGTCATCCGCGAAGCTCTTCCCGCGATCGATCGGTTCGCGGAACCCATGTCATGCCCCCTGCCCCGCGCCGCCGAACCCGCAGACCTTTTCGGTGAGCCCGTTCGATGAAGGTGATGCCATGACCGAACTGCACTATCTGACGATTGCCGAGGCCGGCGCCCGCATCCGTGCGCGGACGCTGTCCCCGGTGGAGCTGACCCGCGCCGTACTTGACCAGATCGCTGCCATCGACGGCGCGGTGAACGCCTACATCCTGGTGCTGGCGGACCAGGCGATGGCGGAGGCGCATGCGGCGGAGGCGGAGATCGCCTCGGGCACATACCGCGGCCCGCTGCACGGTATTCCTATTGGGTTGAAGGACATCTACAACACCGCCGGCATCAGGACGACCGGCCACTCCGCCCTGTTCCGCGACCATGTTCCGGCCGAGGATGCGACCACGGTCCGGCTGCTGCGTGAGGCCGGCGCGGTCGTGCTGGGCAAGCTCGCCACCTGGGAGTTCGCGATCGGCGGCACGTCGTTCGACCTGCCCTGGCCGCCGGCGCGCAACCCGTGGGACCTGTCGCGCGACACCGCCGGGTCGTCCTCGGGGTCGGGTGCGGCGGTGGCGTCGGGGATGGCCTTGGGCGCGATGGGGTCGGACACGGGCGGCTCCATCCGCGGTCCGTCCGCCTGGTGCGGCCTGGCCGGGATCAAGCCGACCTACGGCCTGGTCAGCCGCCGCGGCGTGCTGCCGCTGTCCTTCTCGCTCGACCACGCCGGGCCGATGTGCTGGACCAGCGAGGACTGCGCGCTGATGATGGGCGTGCTGGCGGCCCACGACCCGCTCGACCCGGCCAGCGCCACCGTTCCGCCGCCCGACTTTGGCGGCGCGGTCGGCCCCTCCGTGGCCGGGCTGCGCGTTGGCGTGGTGCGCCACTTCCACGAGGAGGAGATGCAGGCCGAACCAGAGACGGTGGCGGCGTTCGAGGATGCGCTGAAGGAACTGGCCGGGGCCGGGGCGATGCTGCGCGACGTGCGCATCGCGCCGTTCGCCGCCTATGGCGGGCCTGCCGGACTCATCTCGCGGTCGGAGAGCTTCGCCATCCACCAGAAATGGCTGCGCAAAACGCCGGAGCTGTATGGCGCCTACGGGCGGCGGCGCCTGATGGCAGGCGCGTTCGTCGCGGCCGAGGACTACGTGAACGCCAACCGCGAACGCACCCGGCTGGTGGCCGAACTGGCGGACACCATGCGGGACGTGGACGTCCTGGTGATGCCGATGGCACGCTGGCCCGCCCAGCCGATCGGCGAGGACAGCATGACGCCGGACAAGCAGGCGTTCTTCAGCCGCGCGTTCAACCTGACCGGCAGCCCGGCGATGTCCGTTTGCAACGGCCTCTCGTCGTCCGGCCTGCCGCTGTCGTTGCAGATCGTCGGCCGGCCGTTCGAGGACCACATCGTGCTGCGGGCAGGGGACACGGTGGAGCGGGCGATGGGCACCCGATCCACTAGGCCGG
>CAXTCI010000035.1:0-11740 GCA_964242325.1 uncultured Acetobacteraceae bacterium | reverse complement strand
CTCGTCGAGCTGGCGCAACAGATGGGCCTTCGCCTCAACCCAGCCGAGGCGGAGATGTACGTGCCGTTCGTGCACGACATGATGCGCGAGCTGGACCTGTTCGTGCAGTCCCGCACGGAGGAGCAAGCGCCGCCGCGCCTGTTTCCGGAGCGTGCGCCCGGCCACCGGCCGTCCCTGAACGAGGACCCGTTCCAGGCATGGCTGTGGAAGTGCTCGTTCGGCGGCAAGGCATCCGGGCTGCTGGCGGGCAAGACGGTCAGCTTCAAGGACCACATCAGCGTGGCTGGCATCCCGCAGGTGTTCACCTCCCAGGCGATGGAGGGCTTCGTCCCGGACGTGGACGCGACCGTTGTCGCCCGCGTGCTGGAAGCTGGCGGCCGGGTGGTCGGCAAGCACATGATGAACGGGTTCATGGGCGACTACGGCAAGCCGCTGAACCCGCACGACACCGGCCGCATGACGGGTGGATCGTCCTCCGGCTCCGGCGCGGCGCTGGCGGCCGGCGAGGTGGACATCTCGTTCGGCGGCGACCAGGGCGGGTCCATCCGGCTGCCCGCGGCCTATTGCGGCGTGGTCGGGCTGAAGCCGACCTTCGGCCTCGTGTCGCATTTCGCGGTCGGCTTCGCGGCCGAGCCCAGCGTGGACCATGTCGGCCCGATGGCGCGCAACGTGCCGGACGCAGCGGCGGCGTTGCAGGCGGTGGCCGGCCCGGACGGCTACGATCCCCGTCAGACCCGTGACATCCCGGAGCGCATGGATGCCCTGTCTCACCTCGACGGTGGCGTGAAGGGGCTGCGGATCGGCATCCTCGAGGAAGGGTTTGCCGAGCCTATCGAACCCGGCGTCGCGACGGGCGTGCTGGAGGCCGTGGCCGTGCTGGAGCGGCTGGGCGCGGAGGTGACGCGCATCTCCATCCCGGAGCACGGGCAGGTGGACCGTGTCTATGCCGCACTGGTGCTGGAGGGCGCGCGGGCGATCCACGACACCGGGTTCTTCGGGATCGGCGCCCGGACCTACTACCCGGCCTCCGTCATCACGGCCGTTGACCGGATGTGGCGCTCGCACGGCGACATGATGCAGCCGCGCACCAAGCTGAACCACCTGGTGGCCGAGTTGTCGCGGCGCAACTACCACGGCGGCGTTTATGCCAAGGCCCACAACGTGCGGCCCGGCTACATCGCCGCGTTCGACCGGGCGCTGGCGCAGGTGGACGTGCTCGCCTTGCCGACCGTCCGCACGGTCGCACCGCCTGTGGAAGACACCCCAGCCGACCCGGCCGCGGCGATCGACGCCAACCTGCGCCGGAACTGGATGCTGACCTCGACCGCGCATAATACCAAGCCGACCAACTATACCGGCCACCCGGCGCTGGCGGTGCCGTGCGGCAAGGTGAACGGCTTGCCGATCAGTCTGCAGTTGGTGGGGAAGTTCCTAGACGATCCCGTGTTGTTGCGGGTCGGGTATGCGTATCAGACCGCGGTCGACTGGGACGCCATCACCGGCGTCAAATGATCCAGCGCGTCGGCCACGCGTGCGGGGGCGGCCAGCGGCCGGGTCACTGACAGCAACCACGCCGCCACGTCGGGTTCGACAAGCCCGGCGAGCTCACGGGCGACACGGGCGTGATACGCGTCGATCCAGGCAATCTCCTCCCGGCTCAACAGGTCGAGGTCGAGCAGCCGCCTGTCGATCGGCGCCAGCGAGATCGTCTCGAACCCGGCCATCGGCAGGTCGCCCTCCTCCGGCGTCGCCGGCGGCGTCACCAGCAGTATGTTCTCGACGCGAACGCCGTAACGGCCGGCCCGGTAATGCGCTGGCTCGTCCGCCAGCAGCATCCCCGGCAGCACCGGGATCATGTTGCCCCGTGCCCAGTGCATGTAGAGCGGACCCTCATGCACCCGGAGGTAGGAGCCGACCAGGTGGGCGGTGCCGTGGCCGTAGTCCCAACCGGCCTGCCACAGATGCTGCCGCGCCACCGCGTCGATGTGCATCGCCCCGATGCCCGCGGGAAAGCGCAGCATCGCGTGGCCGAGATGCGCCTTGACCACCAGCGTGTAGGATCGGACGTGCTCGGGCTGCGGAGGTCCGATCGGCACGGTGCGCGTCATGTCGGTCGTGCCGTCCACGAACTGCGCGCCGGAGTCGATCAGGAAGACCTGGCCGGGGCTGAGCGGCAGGTTGGTCTCCGGCCCGGGGTTGTAATGCGGATGCGCGGCATTGGAACCCACGGCGGACACGGTTTTGAAGGACTGGCCGCGATAAAGGTTCTGCCGCCCGCGCAGTTCGTCGAGCTTGCGGGCGGCGGTGATCTCGTCCACGCCACCGCCGGGTGCGGTCTGCTCGATCCAGAACAGCAGGCTGGTGAAGGCGGCGCCGTCACGGCGATGCGCGTTGCGAAAACCCTGGATCTCGGTCGCGTTCTTCACCGCCTTGGCGAGCAGGCACGGGTCCGCCTCGTGTACGACGGATGCGCTGGCCTGCCGCAGACGGGTGTCGATCCAGACCGGGGTCAGATCCGGGTCGAGCAGCACGTCGCCGCCGAGCCGTCCGAGACGCCCGTCGAGCGCCTCGGCCGGATATACGGCGACACCGGGTCCAAGATGCTCCACGAGTTCTGCGGTCACCGCGGCGGGATCGATGAACAGTTCGGCGTCACCGGAGGCGTGCAGGACCGCGCGGCACAGCGGCACCGGGATCTGCGGCACGTCGTCGCCGCGCAGGTTGAGCAGCCACGCGACCGAGTCGTAGGCCGAAACGACCAACGCCGACCGGCCGCCGAATGCATCGGCAAGGCGGCGCCGCTTGGCCGATGCAGGCTCGCCGGCAAACTCAAGCGGATGCGGCACCGCCGCGCGGGGAGGCGTGAGCGGCCGTTCGGTCCACAGCGGATCGATCGGGTTGCCGGGAAGTGCCACCGCCGCGAAGCCTCCCCGCCGTGCCGCCTCCGTTAGCCTCTGCGCCGACCGCACCGAATGCAGCCTTGCGTCGAAGCCGATGCGCTCACCCGGCGCCACATGACGCAGGAGATAATCGCTCCAGTGCAGGTCCAGCAGATCGTGCACGTCGAACGCGTCCGGGGCCTGGCGGCGGATCTGCAGCGGGTAGCGCGCATCGCTGAGCACGGCGGCCCGGTCCTGCAGAACGACGGCGATCCCGGCCGAACCGTCGAACCCGGTCAGCCATTCCAGCCGGGCATCGTCCGGGCGGGTATACTCGCCGAGATACGCATCCTCGTGCGGCACCAGGAAGCCGGCCAACCCGCGGTGGGCCAGTTCGCGACGCAACGCGGCCAGGCGTTCGAGATGGCTTTCACCCATGCAACTACACTCCACAGGTCATGGCATCGAGGTCCGCTCAGTCCGTGCGGTAGCGCCGCGGGATGAACAGGTTGGAGGCCGCAGTCAGAATCAGCGTAGTGGCCATCAGCAGCAGCGCCATCGCGCTGGCGAACGGCCAGTTGTTGTTGTCGGCGAACTCGTGGAACAGCAGCGGTGCCATCATCTGGAACGTGGGGCCGCCAAGCAGCACCGGAGTGGCGAAGGCGTTCATTGCCAGGATGAAGCACAGCACGCCGGCGATCGCAGTGCCCGGCAGCGCGAGCGGCCAAACGACGCGCCAGAACGCGCGGCCGGGTGGCGCCCCGAGACTGCAGGCGGCCTCCACCAGCCGCGTGTCGATGCCCTCGAACACGCTCTGCAGCGTCAGGATCACGTAGGGCAGGTTAAACGACACGATGCCGACGATCACCGCGGTGCGCGTGAACATCAACTGCACGTCCGTGCCGGGGACGACTGCCGCCGCCGCCATCCCGATCAGACCGCCATGCGCGAACAGGATCAGCCAGCCGACGCAGCGCACGGTGCTGCCGATGAACAGCGGCAGCACGACCAGCAACGTCAGGGTCGACTTCCAGCGCCCCTGCATCCGGGCCAGGCGGTAGGCAATGGGCACCCCGAACAGCAGGCACAGCGCCGTTGACCCGGCGGCGATGCCGACCGTGGTTCGCAGCACGCCGACGTAGAACGCATCGCCGACAAACCGATGATAGTTCGCGGGCGTGAGCGCGTCGATCATCAGTTCGGTCGCGTCGTATCGGTTCAGGCTGTAGCGACCGATCAGCAGCATCGGCACGACCAGCATCGCCACCACGACCGCAGTCGCCGGGCCGAGCAGCATGGCAGCGGACAGCCCGGGCCGCCGCCTCCACGCTGGCCTGGCCGCCATTGCCACCTGAGCCAGGATCAGCTTTTCGCGGTCAGCTTGGCCCACCACTCGTTGTAATCGTTCTGGATCCGGTTGGTATACTCGTAGTCCGGCGTCACCGTCTTCGGCGCCGGGTCCGGGAGCTTGAGCTGCTCGGCGGTTTTGCCGCTCAGCGGTGCGTTGTCGACGGTTGCAAGATAGCCCATCCTTGCGGCAAACGCCTGCTGTGCCGACGGATCGAGCATCGCGTTCAGGTATTTGAAGGCGTTGGCCTTGTTCGGCGCATTCTTCGGCACCGACATGCCGGACACATAGAGCACGCATCCCTCGGTCGGGAAGATCGCCTTCACCGGCACGCCGGCGTTCTGCCACATGCTCACCCGCGCCTGCCATATCAGGCCGATGTCGATCTCCCCGGAGGAGATCGCGGCGGCGAGCGGGTCGGTCTCGGCGAACAGCTTGAGCCCGTTGTGGTAGAGCTGCTCCATGACCGGCTTGACCTTCTCGAGATCAGTCACGCCACCGGTTTCGGCCAGCGAGGCGGCCATCATGACATACAGGTAGCTCGGGCTCGGAAACCCGATCCTGCCATTATACTTCGCGTCCAGCAGGTCGCGGAATGTGGTCGGCGGATTGCTCACCCGGGCCGGGTTGTAGATGAATACCAGCTCACTGAAGATATGCGGTGCGTAGAACCGCGTGCGCAGGTTGCTGCGCATGTGCGCCAGGTTCGGCACCTTGGCCTCGTCCAGCGGTTCCAGCAGCCCCGAATCAGCAACCTTGTATGCCACCGGCGCCTGGTTGCAGCTGATGTCGAGCGCGCCGTTCATCAGGCGGCGCTGGGCATACATCTTGGCGACGCGGGGGGCTTCGTCGCCGATGTCCTGCACCACCTCGATGCCTTGCGGCTGGACCAGCGGCACATCGACGTTGTCGTGCAGCAGATGGGCATAGTCGCCGCCCCAAGTGCCCACCACCACCTGCCCGCCCGAAGCGGCATGCGCCCGGCCAACGATCGCCGGCGCGGCCAGTCCGAGGGTCGCCGCGAGGACGTGCCGGCGTCGCCAGCCCGCTCCGTTCGCTCTGTCATGCATCGCACGCACCTCTAGAGGAATGTTCAGCCAGATAGACGTACGGCTCCTGCAATATCCACGCCGCCCGCGCGCAGACGCCCCGTTCATCGCAGCACCGTCGCGGGACGGACGAGCCGCTCCAGGACCAGCAGCACGAGACCCACCACCGCCATCTGCGCCACTGCCGCGGCAGCGACGAGCGGATCGACGTGGTATTCGAGATATTGCAGCATCGCGATCGGCAGCGTCGTCATCCCGGGCGCGATCAGGAACATCGTCATCTCAAGGCTTTCGAACGAGATGATGAAGGCAAACAGGGCGGCGGCGAGGATGCCATCGCGCATGCCGGGCAAGGTCACCCGCCAAAGTACCCGCAACGGCCGTGCGCCCAGGCTTGCCGCAGCTTCCTCGGCCGCCGGGTCAAGGTTGACCAGGCTGGCGACGCACAAACGTACCACCCACGGCACGGTGATCATCAGATGGGCCATGATCAGCAGCCCGATCGCGCCGGTGATGGCCACCCCGGTGATTTCCTCCACCATCACGGCGCAAACGTAGATGCCAAGCCCGATCGCGATGGCCGGAACGGTCAGCGGCGCCAGCAGCAGCAGGCCGACCGCGCGCCGGCCAGCGAACCGGTGGCGCGAAAGCCCGATGCCGGCCGGCACCCCCACCAGCAGCGACAGCGCCGTGGCCGCCAACGCCAGCACGAAGCTGGTGCGCAGGGCGCCACCAAACTGCGGCAGGATCTGCCCGTACCAGTCCAGCGTGTAGCTCCGCGGCGGGAAGATGACGATCTGCTCGCGGAACACGCTGACATACAAGGTGACCAGCAGCGGAACCACGATCAGCGAAGCACCACAGGCGATCAACGCGCCGACGACGGCCCGGCCCAGGGTGCCGAGGCCCGTGGACCCGGCGGGAGATGCCGTCCTCAACCGGCGAATGCCGGGCTTGGCAGAGCTGGCACTGAGGATTGCAGACTCCTAATGCTTGCAGGACGGGAAACGCCGGCAAGCATACGGTCATCGCTTTCGCCGTCGCAAGCGTACTCCGACCGGGCGGCGCCGCCATGGCTGCTGAGAGCATTCAAAATCGTGGGGTGCTGATCGGGTCGGATTAGGTTACGGGCTCACGGGGCGAGGGTGGGCTGGTGCCGAAGCTGGCGTAGCGGGTGAAGCTGGTTGCGGAGCTGCGGCCTGGGGGGGATGACGGAAACCGAAGTCGTCCGGATTGAGCGCGACGAGCAGGCCGGCTTGGCCGAGCTTGGGCTCCAGCTGGCCGAGGCGAAGCAACTCACGGCAGCGCTGCAGGCTCAGATCGTGCCGGCCCAGGTGGCCGTGGTGGGCGAGCGCCGTCGCTCGTGTGTCGCGTGCGGGCGCGTGCTGGCCAGCAAGGGCCATTACGGGGCGAGGTTTCGCTCCCTATTCGGCGACGTTCCGGTCCGGGTCCACCGGCTGCTCGTCTGCCCCTGTCAGGTCGTGGTTGAAGGCGGGGCGAAGAGCTTCGCGGTCCTGGACCTTGGTGGGGATGGCGTTGCACCTGAGCTAGCCTACGTGACAGCCCGGTATGCGGCGCTGCTGCCCTTTGGCCTTGCACCCGCTTCGCGGGTACTCCCTCCGGGGGATTGCTACGCGATGGTCGCGACCTTGCTGTCCAAGCTGCTGTCAGAACTCCATCAGCGTTTCCCGCAGCGTGGGATGTGCATAGGCTCGGCGTGCCACGCCGCGGCGCTGTAGGGCCGGGATCAGGCCTTCGGTGACCTCGGCGATGTTGCGGCGTGACAGCGGCTCGGTGAACAAGATCCCATCCCCGCCGATTTCGGCCATGGCATCGGCCATCTCGGAAGCGATGCTGTCCGGGGTGCCCACGAAGGGAATGCCGTTCACCTCGTCGTCAGCAGCGATCTCGCGCAGGGTGCGGCCCCGGGCCGTGTAAGCCTCCACCATCGTGCGGGAGGCGTTGGTGCTTTCCCGCTGCAGCGGCTCGTGCAACGCTAGGCGCGACAGATCGCGGGCGCCGAAGAACGACAGCGCCGCCAGCCTCGGTTCCAGGTTCGCCTCCGCCGCTGCCTTGCGTCGGCGTTTGCGTTCGGCGGCTTCGTCTCGTGTCTCGCCCAGGGTCACGGATACGCAGAATAGCACCTTGCAGGCATCAGGGCGCCGTCCCCACGTGGCCAGCTTCGCCGTGATGTCTGCCCGGTAAGCCTTGGCCTCAGCCACCGTGCGGACCAGGGAGATGATAGTGTCGGCGTGCCGGGCGGCGAAGTTGCGTCCTGCCGGCGACCCGCCCGCCTGACAGACCACCGGACGCCCCTGCGGGCCCGGCGGCAGGTTCAAAGGCCCGCGGCAGCGATAATGCGGTCCCACATGGTCGATAGGTCGCACTTTCGACACGTCGGCGAACACGCCCGCCTCCCGGTCGGCCAGCACCGCGCCGGGCTGCCAGGAGGCCCAAAGCTTCTCCACGACCTCGATCCACTCGCCTGCCATCTCGTATCGGGTGTCGTGCTCGTGGTGCCGATCCAGCCCGAAGTTCTGCGCTGCCCGGTCATTGTGCGCGGTCACCAGGTTGATCCCGGCCCGGCCGTGCGTCAGATGGTCCAGCGTGGCGGCCAGCCGCGCGCCAAGGTAAGGCGGGTAGAAGGCCGTGGTCATCGTCGCGATGATCCCCAGCCCCTTCGTCGCCTGCCCGAGCAAAGGCACCAGCGGCATCGGATCGGCCTTCGGCACCGTCACCGCATGCTGCAAGTAGGCGCGCGAGGATGCCTCGTAGGCATCCGGCACCAACGAGCCATCCTCGATCATCATGTAGTCGAAGCAGGCCCGGTCGAGCGACTGGGCCAGCGTCAGGTAAATGTCGGGGCTGGTCCAGTCGAGCGCTTCGTCCCCCCACCAGTCCTGCCGCCAGCCGTGCACGGAGTAGCCACGGCCGACGAACCACCCGAGGTGCATCATACCTGAAACTCCACTGCTGCCTGCAATGTGCCGCCTCCATCTGCCTCAACACCATGCATCCGCTGCGGGCTGCACGTCGCAGGCGCAGATGAGCATTGGTGTTGCACAGCATGCAAGCAGCTTTCACGACGCTCACCGATGGATGGGCGCCTCGGCCTCTCGATCGCCTGGCACGCGGCTTGCGACGCCACGCCTGTCTGCGGATAACCAATCCAGGAGCACGTGTATGAGAGTCCGGACCGCGGTGACGGCGATCTTAATTGCCGGCCTGACTGGCTTCGTCTCCATCGCCCAGGCCGCGCCGGCCTGCGAGCCGGGCAAGCTTGCGGAGAAGTACCCGAGCCTTGCGGGCAAGACCATTAAGATCGGCGCTGACCCGCAGACCCCGCCTTACGCGATGCGCGACGGGGCTGACTTCAACAAGATGAGCGGCTCAGACGTGGACTTGGCCACCGCCGTGCTAGACTGCGCCGGCGTCAAGCACGAGATGTTCCTGGGCGGCTGGTCCGGATTGATGCCGGCCACCGCGGGCGGGCAGGTCGATATCTTTTGGGACAACCTCTACTATACGCCGGAACGCGCCAAGCAGCTCGATTTCGTCATGTATATGCAGGCCGCGACCGGCGCGCTGACCCAGGCCGGCAACCCCAAAAAGATTACCGGCATGGAAAGCTCGTGCGGGTCGACCTACGCGGTGGGCCTAGGCACTGTCGAGGAAGTCGCTGCCAGGAAGCAGGATGCCGCCTGCAAGGCCGAGGGCAAGCCCGCCATGACCATCATGACCTATCCAGACATGGCATCCGGCATCCGCCTGATACAGTCGGGCCGGGCTGACATCATGATGACCGACCTGGCGGTGGTGGACCAGCTCGCCGCCGAGAACTCCAAGACCTACGAGCGGGCCTATAAGATCATGACCGGCTTCAACATCGGCGCCGGCGTCAAGAAGGGTAATGCGGATCTGTTGCGCGCGATCAGTGACGGGCTGCAGGTGTTGCAAGCCGAGGGCAAGCAGAAGGCCATTTTCGCCAAGTACAAGATTGATGCCGAGATGGAGATTCCTGCCGCTGTCAAAACGGAGTAGCGCCTTGCCGATCGTCCGCCTGGCTGCCGTCCTGCTCGCGCTGGGCATGACTTCCGCCAAGGCGGCGCCGGCGACCTCCGACGGCATGCAGGAGTGGGTCGCCGACTTCTTCACCTATGCGACCTCGGGCTTCCTCTGGAACGGGGCGCTCCTCGCCGTCGAGATCACCATCTGCGCCATGGCCTGCGGGCTGGTCCTGGGTCTCGGGCTCGCCTTGATGCGCCTGTCGCGCATCCGCCTGGTGCGCGCGATCGCCGGGTTCTACATCTTTGTCACCCGCGGCACCCCGCAACTACTGCAGCTCGTGTTCATCTTCGATGCGCTGCCCTTTGTCGGGCTGCGGCTGGACAGCTTCAGCACGGCGCTAATCGGCTTCGCCTTGAACGAGGCGGCGTTCAGCGCGGAGATCATCCGCGGCGGCATCATCTCGGTGAACGGCACCCAGTCGATCGCCGCGGCCTCGCTGGGCATGGCACCGGGCCTGACCTTGCGCCGCATCGTCCTGCCCCAAGCGATGCGGGCCATCCTGCCCGGGCTGATCAACGACACGATCAGCATGCTGAAACTGACCTCGATCGCCTCGGTGATCTTCGTCAACGAGCTGACCTTCCGCGCACAGCAGATTGTCGGGCAGAACTTCAAGTTCTTCCAGGTGTTCATCGCCACCGGCGCGATCTACCTGGTGCTGACCAGCGCGATTACCGCGCTGCAATCAGTGCTGGAACGCCGCTTCGACCTGGACCGGGCCGAAGCCGGTCCCTCCGCCTGGCAGCGCATGCTGGGCTTCGGCGGCACCCTGCCGAAGCCCGCGCCGCCGGCGCCCGTCGTGCAGACGCCGGATGCCGCCTGGATCGGCAGCCTGCTGGGTACCACCGACCAGAGCCAGCGCGGCCAGCCCTTCGTTGTCGGGCGCAACGTGCAGAAGGCCTATGCCGGGCGGGAGGTGCTGGCCGGCGTCGATTTCAGCATCGCCCAGGGCGAGGTGGTTGTGGTCCTCGGGCCGAGCGGCTCCGGCAAGAGCACCCTGCTGCGTATGATCAACCACCTGGAAGCGCTCGACTGGGGCGAGATCACGGTTGGCGGCCGCCCGGTCGGTTACCGCCCGGCCAATGGCGGGCCGCCCCGCCCGGTGCGCGACCTGGCCCGCGCCCGGGCCGAGGCGTGTATCGGCATGGTGTTCCAACACTTCAACCTGTTCGCCCATTTGACCGCGCTGCAGAACATCACCGAGGCGCCGGTTCGCGTGCATGGCGTGCCGCCGGCCCAGGCCGAGGCGACCGCGCTCCGGCTGCTTGCCGCGGTGGGTCTGGCTCGGCACGCGCATCATCTGCCCCACCGCCTGTCGGGTGGCCAGCAGCAGCGTGTCGCCATCGTCCGGGCCCTGGCGATCCAGCCGAAGCTGATGCTATTCGACGAGCCCACCTCGGCGCTGGATCCCGAACTGGTGGGCGAGGTCCTCGCGGTGATGCGGCGCCTGGCCGAAGCCGGGATGACCATGGTGGTGGTGACGCACGAAATCCGCTTTGCCCGCGAGGTCGCCGACCGGGTGATCTTCATGGACGAGGGCCAGGTCGTGGAACAAGGGCCGCCCGAGGCGGTCATCGATAACCCCAAGCACGAGCGCACGCGCCGCTTCCTGCGCATGGTCGAGCAGGAGGAGGTCGCGGAATCCGCGATCTGATCGAGGGCAGCATGCAGCACCATCATCTTCCGGTTTCGCCGGCCACGGTCCATTGGGGATACTTCAGCAAGGCGGTCGCCCCGGCGCTAACGGTCCGTTCCGGCGACCGCGCGACGATCGAGACGCTGACCCACCATGCCGGCGACGACTACGAACGCATGGTGTCGGGCGACCCGGGCGCCGAGAGCGTCTTCCATTGGACGCGAGAGCACAAGGCGGTCATGCGTCGCGGCGCCGGAGCGATCGAGGGACCGTTCCTGCGCGGCTCAGGCGAGGGGCTGGGCGTGCACCTGCTGACTGGCCCTATAGCGGTCGAGCACGCCGAGCCGGGCGATGTGCTCGAGGTCCGCATCCTGGACATCCGCCCGCGCCCGAGCTGCCATGCCTGCCATGCCGGGCGTTGCTTCGGCTCCAACGCCGCGGCCTCGTGGGGCTTCCACTACCACGACCTCATCGAGGAGCCGAAGCCGCGCGAGGTGGTGACGATCTTCGAGCTGGATACCGGCGGCGAGCCCTTCGCCCGGGCCGTATACAACTACGTCTGGACGCCGCAGACCGACCCGGACGGGATCGTGCACCCAACCATCGACTACCCCGGCGTCCCGGTGGACCATCGGTTGGTGCGGCGGCGGGAGAACATCCTGCGGAACGTCCGGGTCCCTGCCCGGCTGCATTTCGGCACCATGGGTCTGGCCCCGTCGGAGGCGGACTTCGTCAGCTCGATCCCGCCAGGCCATACCGG
>CAXTCI010000034.1:28655-34807 GCA_964242325.1 uncultured Acetobacteraceae bacterium | reverse complement strand
TGGGTCCGCCCTTGCGGATCGTAGGCCAGAAGCCCTGGGTTGACCCGCTTGGTGGCAAAGCTCCCCTTGGCATGCGGCAAGCTCCGGAAGGCGGCCGGGTCCACTTGGTTCAGCTTCGCCTTCGGAGTTTACGCGACGGCGTGGCGCCGGATGGCGGCGCACACCTGCCAGATGTTGACGAACACCATCACCGGGTTGCTGTGGCCCTTGCGCCGGGCGACATAGCAGTAGGCGCAAGCCATGGCGCAGCCGTTGCTGGTGCTGGGCGCGATGAAGTCGGCGCTGCATCCGTTGTGACGGAGGGTGAGGCCGCGCGCTTGACGCCCGGCATCAGCGTAACCTGCTTGGCTCTCAGCCAGCCCCTGGCGTCCGCGTCGCGCATCGCCGGGACGCGCCAGTGGGACGCAACCAGGATGCGCTCGGCTTTCGGGAAGCGAGCGAGAATCTCCTGGTCGCGAGCATGCTCCTCCATTCCCGGCTCCAGCCGTATCGTGCGGATATCGAGCAGGGGCAGGGCAGGGGTAGGCGTCATGGCTTGCGATATGGGGCGCATGGCCGCGCGTTGGAGCCGAACGGGACAGGAACCATGGTCAACGCGGAGGTCAGGAGCCTTAACCTCCACCATGCCAGGCCTCAAGCAGAACCTATTGGCTGGCTGCTCCCATCGCTTTATGGCATCGACTGGGAACGCTTTGACGGCTGCGGAGTAGGAGGGTGCTGCTGACGAGAATGGGACGGCGACCAGTTCCCGAAGGCGATGATGTTCGGCCTCACGACGACAGGATCCTTGATGCCCGGCTGTTCTGAAACTGCTGCTGGCGCGACCGCGGCTCCGTCCTCACCTCCGGCATCGCCTCGCTCAGGCTACCACGCGCTGCTGCGCAACCGGAGCTTCGCCCTGTTCTTTACCGCGTTCAGCATCTCGACCCTGGGCACCGCAGTTGTGCCGGTGGCACTCACGTTTGCGCTGCTCGGTTCCGGCTACTCCGTTTCCAGCGTCGGCATTGTGCTGGCCGCGCAAACGGCGCCCATGGTGTTGCTGATGCTGGCGGGCGGCGTGGTCGGCGACCGCTGGCCAAGACGGCGCCTGATGATCGCCGCCGACCTGCTGCGCTGTGCCAGCCAGGCCACCCTGGCGAGCCTGCTGGCCCTTGGGCATCCATCTCTTCTCGTCCTGATGGCCCTCGCCGCGTGCTGCGGGATCGGCACCGCGTTCTACGGGCCGGCCGAAAGCGGCTTGATTCCGCAGATCGCCGGCGCCGAGCGGATCAAGGACGCCAACAGCCTCTGCAGCCTGTCCGGTTCGCTTGCGGCGGTGGTCGGTCCTGCGCTTGGCGGCTTGCTCGTCGGCCTCGGCGGCGCCTCGGTCGCGATCGGCCTGGATGCAGCCTCCTACGCCATCAGCGCCGCATGCTTGTCGCTGATGCCGGTCAGGCCGCAGGCGATCCCGCCCCGGGTATCCCTTACGACGGACCTGCAACGCGGCTGGGGCGAGTTCAACCGCTACCGCTGGCTACAGCTTGTGACCCTGCAGCAAGGCGTGCTGAACCTGCTTGCCTTCGCGCCATTCTTCGTGCTCGGCCCGTCGCTGTATGCCGCCATCCCCGATGGCGCCCGGACCTGGAGCTTCATCGCCTCGGCAACCGGCGTGGGCGGGATCACCGGCGGCCTGCTCGTCCTCCGCGTCCGGCTGTCCCGGCCGCTGCTGGGCGTCCAGATCGCGGTCGCCTTGCTTGCGACCCCGCTCGTCATGCTTGCGTTGCACGCACCCGTGCCGTTGGTGGTGCTGGGCAGCGGCACCTTCGGCACCGCCCTGGTCTTCATGAACGTCCTGGTCCAAACGTCGCTCCAGGAAAGCATCCCGCACGAGTTCCTGTCTCGGGTCAGCTCGATCTTCAGCCTGGTGGCGATGGGCCTTGGCCCCGTCGGCTTTGCCCTTTGCGGTCCCGTCGCCAATCTGGTTGGGACGGAGCGCGTGCTGGAGGTCGGGGCCGGCGCCATGCTGCTGAGCGTGGCCGCGTTGCTGTTCTCCCGTTCGGTCAGGAAGTTTCCCGTATCCGTCCGGCGGGCACCGCCTGGCCTCTGTGACCCTGGCTGGTGATTTTAGCGGCGTTTGTACGAGCGCTGTTAAGGTCAGGGGCGGGTATTTGGATGGAGATCATCACCGGGGTTGAGCGCCGTCGCCGCTAGCGGCTTGAGGAGAAGCTGCGGATCGTGGCTGAGGTGGAGCAACCCGGCGCGTCGTTTGCGGCCGTGGCCCGGCGGCACGAGGTGAGCCGCGGCCTGCTGTCGAACTGGCGGGCGCAGGTCCGTAGCGGGGTGCTGGCGGCGAAGCCTGCCAGTGTTCATGCCGGTGCAGATCACGAGCGACTTGCCGTCCTTGAGCCATCCTGCGCCTGGCCATTCTGCGCCTGCGCTGCCCGTCGTTGACCCTTCGCTTGGTCGGGCGGCGCCCGCGCTGGAGCGGATCGAGATCGCGTCCACCCGGACGGCACCGGCATCTGGGTGGACGCGGACGTCAGCTTGGTGACGTTGCGCCGTGTGCTGGCGGTGGTGTGGCGGTGATCCCGCTGCCCTCCAGGGTGTGGCTGACGAACGGGCACACGGATATGCGCAGGGGGATGAACGGCCTAGTTTTGCAAGCGCAGCAGGCGCTGGGACATGATCCGCGCAGGGGTGATCTCTACATTTTTCGGGGTCGCCGCCGGCAAGCGCCTGACTTGCCGCTATTGCTGGTTCCAAGACGCGCCGCTGCGCGACGGCTGCGAGGCCATGCTGGTCAACTGGGTCGGCGTCACCGACGCCTGTGGCAAGGCCACCTACAACAGCGCCTTCGTGACCTCGCTGCCCATAACACCCGACACCGGTGCCGAGATCGTGGCCTGTACCAGGGCATGCTTGACGACCAAGAACGAAAGCTTCAACGCCCCCAAGTCCAACGGCTGCCACCTCGAACACAACTTCGGCCACGGCAAGCAGCACCTAGCCATGCTGTTTGCCACCCTCAACATGCTGGCCTTTGCCATCCACATCGCCTGCGACTGCCTTGAACAGCTCTGGAGCAACGCCAGAGCCGCCAAGCGGGCGCGCACCCGCTGCTTCGAGCAATCAGGACCATCACCGCTTAACCTGGTGCTCCCAAACTGGACTACCCGCATGCAGACCCTCGTCGACGCAAAACCGCCGCCCAACGTCGCACCGTGGATCAACAGGTGATACCCTTGCAGGTGGCCTATTTAGAACTGCTGCTTCCTTGCCCATTCCCGGGGTGCCGACCGACAACAACGGGTCTGAACGGGAGCTGCGGCCTACGGCCACCTACCGCAAGGTCACCGGCGGGCTTCGCTCCCATTGGGGCGCTGACCTGTTCGCAGGCGTGCGCTCCGTCGTCGGTACCGCCGCACGCCGCGGCATGGGCGCCTGCCAGGCTATCCAGCAAACCTTGTGCGGGAAGGCCTCCTCCTACCCGGGTTGAGCAGATACCGGGGAAGCTTGTCGCGCAGGAACATTTCCCTGCGGAGGTGCTCAACCCTGTCGTAATACGAAGTAGGGCTGGCTGCAGAGGTCCGAACTCAGACCGGGTACCATGCCCGCGGTCCCGTTCTGATAGACGGCGAAGAAATACTGCAACGGAAACGGCGAGTCGGTGTACGCGGCCGGAACCGTGGCGACGAAGTGACCATCCTTATCAGCCATCAGAAACTCCTGCCACGCCTCGGCCTGGTTCACGTGGCGGATTTGCAACCGCGCCGCCTGCAGCTCGCCGGTTTCTAGGCTGAGCATCAGGTCTTGGCCTCTGCGGAACGAGTGGGGCGGCGTATGCGCCAGATCGATCCCGCGCCCCGGCGGCGTGGCGAGCACCATCGCCATGGCGGCGGCACCGCCACCCGCGACGCCGATGCCACCGCCGTTCGTGTCGGCGATGAGCCGAGCCATCTGCGCGATGTCGGCGTCGAGCGCTGGCAGCCGGTCGCGCCAGTGGCCGCGCAGCCAGGCTTCCGAGCCGAAGGTGATATCCGCGACATAGACTTGTCCCGCCTCGATCACATGCATCCAGGCCGAGCGGGCGTCCTGATAGCTGCGCAACGCGGCCGCCGCAGCAGTCGCATCGTCCGACAAGGCGAAGATTTCCCACAGCATGCCGGCGCGCAGCTTGTGCGCAAAGAAGCGACCGAGCGCGGCCTGGATCGCCACGTCGGCCACCGCGCGCGTGTAAGCGGGTGTGGAAGAATTTCGGGCCGCCGCTTCGGTCAGCGCCTGCTCCGCTTCCGCCGCGAAGCTGTCGATCCAGTAGGCCACTTCCACCGGGCTGACGCGGTGATCGGGTCGCCCGGACAACAGGGACCGGGCATGGATGGCGATGCTCTGGAAGATTTGCGGATCGAACGGCTCGACCGTGCCGAAGCGCTGGGGCGCGGCGGTGTCGGAGAAGGGTTGTCCGGCATCGACCTGCACGATTGGCATATTGGTGTAGACTTCTGGCCAGTAAAAATTGTTGGCCGCCGCCATTGCGTGCGACATCGTGAACAGCGGCAGAATACGGCTGGCGCTGGCGATGGCGCGCACCATCGGTTCGGCGGCGGAGCCAAAATTGGCCGCGGCGTAGCGATGCCAGAGGGTGGCCGCGCTGTCGGGCCGGTAGAGCAGGCGACCGAAGAGGCGGTAGGTGTATTCGGCCTTCTCGAAGTCGTAATGCGGTGCAAGCGCCGGATCGAGGTAGGCATTGCGGTTGCCTAGCCGGCCGGAGCCCTTCCGGCCACGGAAGGAGAGTGGATCGCATAGTTCGAGGCCGCCAGCCCCGCAGAAGGCGGCGTGCCGGCCGTATGCGGCGGCAAACAGCGGGTCGCCCCACAGCAGCACGCGCTGGGTGCCGGGCCAGAGGCGGAATACCACGTCGTAGTTGCGGCCCTCCTGCAGGAAATCGCCGTAGCTGTAGCGGGTGTAGGAGCGGGTCCCCTCGCTGAGGGCGAACTGCGGGCCGCGCTCGGCGCCGCCGGCGGGAGGCATGTCTTTCTGGCGGATGGCCGCCTCGTGGTAGGGCAGGCCCATGTGCTCGCCCATGTATTTCGGGGAGATGCTAACCGGCATGCCGGTGTCACGAGCGAGATCGATGGAGTTTTGGTCGATGCCCTTTGGATGCAGGTCCATCGCAACCTGCCGCCCGGCACCCTTGATCGCTTCGAACACCGTTCGCCAGAAATCCAGATCGCCCTCGCGGATGCCGCTCTCGCCATGCAGCCGAAGGGTGAGTGCGGTGATCTCGGGTACTTGCTCAAGCAGCAATGCCAAGGCGTCGCGGCAGTAGAGGGCGTGGTTGGCCGGGGTGACGCCCGTGATCCGGTAGTTCACACGGGGGCTGTCGTAGGCGTAGGCGTGGGTCCAGATCCCAAGGCGGAAGCGCAGGCCGCGGCGGACGGTCTCCCGGGCGATGAAGCGCAACGTCTCCAGATTGCGGTCCCGCTCATCGTCGGGCAGCCCAAGAGCGGCAACGTCGTAACCGGGGACTTTCACGAGGAATGGATAGGCGAAGTAGAAATAGACATCGCTGACTTCCTGCGGGTAGTCGTATTGGATGCCGAGGGTCAGGCTGAAGGTGTTGAAGCGGTTGCTGGCGAGCATCGTCAGATAGGCGCGCCAGAAATCGCGGTCGTGCAGCCAGCTTCGGTCTTCCACCTCATTGGTGACGAAGCGTGCGACGGCGCGGACGCGATTGGCCGGTCGCTCCACGAGTATGGCGCCGAGCTGTAGCCCATCGGCGGCGTTGGGCGCGGTGCGGACGCGGTCAGCCAGTTCGGTGGCGGCGTAAACCAGGCCGGCGGCGTCGCTCCCCGCAACGATCAATGCGGTGCGGCCGTCGACCATCCCGGAGCCGAGCACGACCACTTCTGGCCCGTCCGGCACGGCGGCGCCTCCGGCGAGTGCAGCCATCACGGGCGACTTGGCGCCACCTAGGACGATAACTGGTCCGCCCAAAGCGGCGGCGGGAGAGGTGGCTTGCTGAACGATAAGACCGCGTGACGCCAGCGCGGCACGAAGCTGCTCGATGGCCCACCGCCCCGGCTCGCTAGTTGCGACCTGATCCGTCGGATCGGCAACCAGAGTCACACTAGCGCCCTGCGCCAACGCGGGAAGGGGAAAAGCTGCGAGCGTGC
>CAXTCI010000034.1:15238-28645 GCA_964242325.1 uncultured Acetobacteraceae bacterium | reverse complement strand
ACGTTGCGCAAGAAATCTCGCCGCTCGAACTCCATTACCTGATCCTCCCCGACATTGTGACCTTTGTTGCATGGTAGCAAAAACCATCCGAGCGAGGCCAGAGCCATGAACTCATGTTTCAGTGGGTGGCATCTCGACGCTGAGTTGATTTGATGGGGCATTCCCCGATCCGGAGCGCTCCAGGATGGCGTTGCTGCGTGGATAGTTTGCAAGTCTATCAGCATTGTAGATTATGCCCAAGGCACGCTTTCAGCCCAGAATGGAATAGATCGTTTGGCATTAGGCAAACTGTCCGAGTTGTTGCAATCTTTTATCAACCGCGCCTCGGTTGCGCCGAAAGTATCTTGCTGAAATCGTTCGATAGCCTTTCCAGGCTTAACTGCCGATCCGTGCAACAACGCGGCGTCTGCTCCTTGTTGAACCCGGATCGGCGCGAAACCCTCGTCCTGCGTTAAGCGGACCTTGCCTGCTTTGGCGAGTTCCAGGCTGGCCACGAAGGTGCTGGTCCAAGCCGAGCGCCACTTCAGCGCGGCTTCGACCCCAACCCCCGGCGTCCCCGGTCCGCTCCGGCAGCAGCCGGTCGAGCGTTTGCCCATCCGGCCCTTCGGCCAGCAGGCGCATGATCCGCTTGCGGGCCTCCGGGACGGAATAGAGGTCGAGTGGATGCAGCCGATGCTGGGGCGCGGTGTCGGGGTCCAAAGGATCGTCATCGAACAGCGCCATCGCTGCCCAGAGAGCATTCGAGATCGTGGGGTGCTGGTGTGACTGGGCTAGGGTGTGGGCCGGCGTTGTTGCATAGATCAGCAGTCGAACCTGGAAAGGCTGTTGAGAGATTTCAACAAAACACCTTCGGCGTGGGCGAGATATAGTTGATAAGAGCTGGCAACAACCCAGAAAATTGCTTCGTTTGAAATGATCTATACCATTTCGGGCTCAAGACGTACGTTCGGCATAGCCTACAACGGTGATAAAACTGTAAACTATCCATGCAACAACGCCGCAGCTTGCCGCGCGCTTCCGGTTCAAGCATTCCGCGCTCCGCAGCGCACTGACCAGTTTCACCGGCGCAGGAGGGCAGGATACTCATTCCGCCACTAGCCGGACATCCGCCGAGGCCGAATGGCCGGCCCGGTCCAGCACCGTGAGATGGACGAAGCCTGGTCCGTCGGGCGACCAGAGCGTGTGCAGTGCGGGAGGGAGCGGCCTGCCATCTGCCAGCCAGCGGTAAGGCGGCTGGCCCCCGGCGGCGCGCAGGTCAATCGCCGCCGCCGCGTCGTAAGCCAGGTCCACGTTGCCGGGTGGGAACATCATCCGCAACGCCGGCGGGCCGGACACGCGGGCTAGCGTAGGGGCGACGGGCGTACGAGTATGCACTGCCACCTCTGGTACCGCCGCTTCAGCCGGCAGCAGGCCGAACAGGTGGAACAAGACGGGCGCTGCGACGTCCCGGCCTGTGGCGCCCGGCATCGGCGTATTGTCGCGGCGGCCAATCCAGACGACCACCGTGTAGCCCGGCGTAAAGCCCGCTGCCCAGGCATCGCGGAAACCGTAGGACGTTCCTGTCTTGTAGGCGACCGGATGCGCCGGGTCAGGCGCGACACCGGGCGGCGCCGGCTGTGCACGCAGAATGGCAGCCACGTCGGCGGCTGCGCGCTGGCTAACCAGCGTTCCAGACTTGCTGGCAGTACCTACGACAGTGGGCAGTCGGATGACCCCGCCATCTGCCAGATCAGCGTAAAGCCCGGCCAGGTCGAACAGGCTCATCCCGGCGCCGCCCAGCGCCAACGCCGCCGATTGCCCTCCCCCCCGCGGCAACCGCAACTGCACGCCGGCACGCGCCACCGCGCTGCCGAACCGCGCCGGACCCAGTTGGGCCAGCAGGCGCACCGCCGGGCGGTTGAGCGACTGACGCAACGCCTCAGCCGCGGTCGTGGAACCGTGGTCCACCCGGTCGAAATCCCGCGGCGCATAACCGCCCAGGCGAAACTCATCGTCGCGCAGGATCGTGCCGGGCTTGGCTAGGCCGGCATCGAACGCCATTGCATAGATGAACGGTTTCAGCGCGGAACCCGGCGAGCGATGGGCGCGCACCATGTCCACCATGCCGCCCGGCGCCATGAACCTTGCCCCTCCCAGATAAGCCAGCACGGCGCGGTCCCGGTTGCGGATGACGAGCGCCGCCAGGTCTGCATCCGCACCAAGCCAATGCAGCTCGCGCGTCGCCAACATCTCCACTGCGGCCTGCAGGTCCGCGTCCAGCGTCGTCGTCGTGACGCCGTTCCAGTGCCCGGCCAGGTGCCGCGCCAGCCTGGGCAGCCCTGCACGCGCCACAGCCGTCCGCTCCGGCGGCTCCGTATCCCCCGCCGCGGCCAGCACGCGCGTGGCGCCCTGCCATGCGGCATCGGGATGCAGGTCGGGACGGCGGCGCGTCGGGCTTTGCGGCAGCGAGACGATCAGCGCGGCCTGCGAGCGGGTGAGCGCCGCCGGCTCGCAGCCGAAATACAGCAGCGATGCCGCCCGCACGCCCTCTACATTGCCGCCCATCGGCGCCAGGGTCAGGTAAAGCCTGAGTATCTCGCCGCGTCCCAGATGCGCCTGCAACTGCAGCCCGCGCGCGATGTCGTGCAGCTTGCCCCAGGTAGTGCGCCGATGCGGCTCCAGCAGCCGGGCGACCTGCATCGCAATGGTCGAGCCGCCGGAGATGATGCGGCCATGCACCGCCAACTGGTCCGCCGCGCGCAGCAACGCCAACGGATCGACGCCGGGCATCAGCCAGAAGCGCCGGTCTTCCCGCGCCAGCAGCAACGGCACGATGTCGCGCCCGACATCACCCGGCCCGGCGGCGAGGCGGACCGCCCCGTCCGCCGCCAGGCGCAGGTTCAACACCCGGCCTGATGCATCGCGCAGCTCCGCCGACAGCATGTTCGCCCGGCTGAAGTCGGGTGGAAACGCATGGTCAACTGCCAGCGCCGCCCCCAGCAGGAGCAGCGCCATGGCGGCCCACCGCCGCATCATCGGGCCGCCACGCTGGTCTCGCCGGCGTCCGTGCGGGCCATCACGTCCGGCTGATACATGTCCTGCACGATCGTCTCCGGCCGGACGAAATGGCCTGGCGAGACCGCACGGACCACGTAGGCGATGCGGAACTCGTTGTCGTCCAGCGGATCGGTCTTGTTGTCGTCCACGTCGTGCCAGCGATCGCGCGGATCGACGCCCACGTCGAACGCGGCCAGGAAGCGGTCGTCCCGCTCCTCATGGGCGCGCAGGTGCGTCAATTCGCCGATGAAGGGGTAGCTGTCCTCCCGCAGCACCGGCGCCTCGATTTCCAGTCCGGCCGGGAGCGGATCGACCACCATCGCCCGGCGGAACTGATCGGAGCTTATGCTGCCGGACAGCACCACGATGAAGCGATCCGTCTGGCGTAGCGCGGTGTCGTCCATCCGCTCTCCCGTCAGCGTGTAGGCTTCGCGCTGCAGGCGGAAGCCATTCTGGAGCGCGGGCGGCGCCTGGATCGGGGCCCCCCGCAGCGTGACCGTGCGGAACAGCGGCTTGTCGTCCATGTTCCGCACGCTGGTGCTCCGCGCCATGGCCTCCGGGCCGGGCGATATCGCGTAGGGCAGCGTCACCGTCTCCGCTGCGCGCCCGTTCAGCGCCACCGAACGCCCCGTGCCGCGCTTGGCCAGCGCATGGGCTGCCATCAGCAGCCAGGCCTTCTCCTGTGTATTGAGCTGATCGGGATCGAGGTGCTCGCGAGCGAGCCGCGCCATCAGGGCCGACACCGCTGCGTCATGCCCGGTTTCTGCCGCCACGGCCAGCACGCCCGCCTCCTCGCGCAGCGGTGACCAGTAATAGGCGTTGCGCCACCAAGACGGGACCGATGAGGCGGCCAAATTGGTGATGGCGCTCTGGAACGTGCCCTCGGCCAAGCCAGCCTGGCCCATCAACGATTGAGCGCCAGCCAGATCGGCCAGGGCCATCGGAGCAGCCGTCCCGCCGTCCCGCCACGATACCGTCTGGTCGCCAGAAAAGAGATTAGCGGCCAGCGCGCGCAGGCTGGACAGATCGACCCGGCTGGTGCGCGCCAGAACGTATGCCGCATAGGCCCGCGTCGGCGCACGCGGCTGAGCATAGGCGCCGTCATCGTCGTCGTTGCCGGTTTGCAGGCTACGCTCGATCCAACGGGAGGCGTTGCTGGTGACGCTGTCCGGCACGGCGAACCCGGCATCTCGCGCGCGCAACAGAAAGTCGAGCACGTACACGTTCAGCCAAGTCGAACCGTTGCCGTCCCCCACGCGCCACAGCCCGAACCGGCCGGCTGCATCCTGCCGATCAATGATGGTGGCAATTGCCGCCTGCACCCTGTCATGCACGCCGCGGTCATTGGCGGGGCGACCCAGCAAGCGGGCGTCGTTGAAGTAGAGTAGCGGCAACGCCGAGGAGGAAAGCTGCTCCGTGCAGCCAAACGGATAGGTGTAGAGCGACTGCAGCAGCCCGGGCACGTCGATCCCGCCAGTGGCGGAGTAGCCGATCGTGACCTGCACGCTGCCCGGCACGAACGGCGCCAGCAGGTCCGGCCCCACGGTATAGGTCTCGCCGGGCGCCTGTGTCGCGGCTTGGCTCAGGACCAGGTCGGGATGCGGCGAGCGCACCGCGATGTCCCATTGATGGGTGATGTGCAGGCCGCCCGGCCCGGTCAGGTCCGCCGTCAGGTGGGCAATCCCGATTTCGGTGCCTGCCAAGTCGAGCCGGGCCTCGTGCCGCTGGCTGGGATCGAGATGCATGTCGATCGTGCCGGGTCCGCGCCAGGCCGCCGCGCCGCTGGCGGTGACAGCCAGGTGATAGTCCCCGGCCGGCGCATCGGTGTCCTGCAGCGAGACGCCCACGCTGGCGACGTCGCCCGGCGCCAGGAAACGCGGCAGCGCCAACTCGGCCACCACGGGGTCGCGTACCGTCAGCGCCGCTTCGGCATGGCCCGCCGCCTCGTGGTCATAGGCCACCGCCATGAGCCGCAACTCCCCCGCGAAATCTGGCAGGTCGAGCGGGATCGCGGCATTCCCGTCCGCGTCCAGCTCCACCGGACCGTGGAACAGCGAGACGACCTTGGTTGACGTGACCGGCAGGCCGGCGCCGCCGAGCGAACCCTCGTCGCCACCCTCATGCAGGGCGCCGACATCGGCGGTCCCTTCCAGCAGGCGGCCGTAATCGTCGCGCAGATCCATGGCGAACCGGGTGCGGCCGAGCAAGGCTGCTACCGGGTCCGGGCTGGCGAAGTGGGTGAGCTGCAGGACCCCCTCATCGACCGCCGCCAAGGTGACGAAGGCGCGGCCATGCGATCCCGCCACGTGCACCGGCATGGTAATGGATTGGCGCGGGGTCACTGTGGCAGGCAAGCCGACGCTGACGGCCAAGGTGTGCGGCGCCGGGTCGGTCGCAACCCAGGCAAGACCCACGGCGCGCACCGGCTCATGCGGCTTGCCCGCTGTGGCGAGCGGACGGAACGCCTCCGCCAGCACGTGCACGCCAGCGCCCCAGCCAGCGGTCGCGACCAGGTCCAGCGTCGCGCCATCCGCCGCCATATCGACCCGGCGCGTCTCGATCACCCGGCCGGCGCTCTCGACGATAACCTGCGCCGGGCCGGCGAACGGGCCACGGACGTGGATGTGCACCGTCTCACCGCTCCCCACCACAGCACGGTCGGTTTCCACCGCCAGCCGGTCCGGGATGTCGGCATCCGCGGAGCCGTTCCAGCCGCTGGCGAACCGCACGCTGCTAGCGGCACCCATCGCATCGTCACTGACCACAAGGCGGTATTCGCCCCAGCCCAGGGTTCTCGCGAGTTCCGCGGGTGCGCTGGACAACGTGTCGAGCCTGCCGGACGCGATCTCGTCCTCAGTCGTGTAGGTGTGGAACGTCCACCCGCTCCCACCCTCCCGCCACCAGTCCCAGCGGTGGTTCTCGACATAAAGGTGCCAATGCAGGCCGGCTGCGGCCACCGGCGCGCCGTCGACGCCAAAGGTGCGGACGGCGAACTGGGCGGGGCTGCCCTCATTCACCTGGTCGCCGAACAGCTTGCGAATACCGATCAACAGCGGATGGTTGTGGATCGGCAGGGACAAGGTCTGCTTCACCGCGCGCCCGGTCGGCTCCACCAGCCCGGCGTTCACCACGGCGCGCAAGGGCGAGCCAATGCCATCCGGGACGGACAGCGCCGTGTCGATGGCGACATGCCCGGCAGCGTCGGCGTCGGCCAGTGTCAGGGCTTGCAGGGCGTCGGGGATCGTCTCGTCCGCATTGCCAAAGCTGTATTGCGGCACGCCGGCCACGGGATGTTCGTCGCGCACCAGGCGGACGTCGCCCTCGGCATGCAGCCCGGCCGCGGGTGCGCCATACAGGAAGCGCCCGTCGATGGAACCGGACATCCGCGCCTCCGGCCCGATCGCCGCCGCGGTGGTGGTGAGCCCCACCTTCAGTTGTTGCGGTACGAAATCGGTCACCGAGATGGAGGCGCGGCCGACCGGCGGCAGGCTCGGGTCCACGAACGCCTCGATCGTCCAGTTACCCTGCGCCGCGGTGGCGCTGAGCGCCAATGCCTGCTCAAACCCTGCGTCCGGCGCCGGCGGCAGCATGGTGCGGCTGGCCTCCACCCCATCGGGCCGGCGCAACACCAGGGTCAAGCCCGCGCCGTCCACCGCGGACAAGCCGGCGGTGCGCAGCAGGGCGGTGACGTTGATCGTCTCGCCGGGCCGGTAGATGCCACGGTCGGTGTAGACGAACGCCTCGATCGGTCCCGGCGACACGCGGCCATCGGCACCGCGATCCGACAGGTCGAAACCCGGCGCCGTGAGGCTCTGCAAGGCAAAATCACCCGCCGTGGTGCTCGCGACCAGCGTGGCGGCGGCGGAGGCGAGCTTGCCGCGCAGCAGGCCGGGCGCGAACACGGCGCTGCCCTGCGCATCGGTGGTGGCCTCGGCCAGGGTGTCCTCCGACTTGGCGCGGAGTTCCAGGCGCACCCCCGGCAACGGCGCCGCATTGCCCAACGAGCGGACCGTCACATGCAGCCCGTCCTGGCCCTGCAGCGAGGAGATCGCCAAATCCGTGCTCAGCGCCCAGTGGCCGGCGATGACCTGCTCGCTGTCATCGGAGCTTGCTGCATCGTTGGGATCGGGCGTGAGATTGGCCGCGGGCTTCGCGGCATCCTCGGCCAAGATCAGGTAGGCGCCGGGTTTGGCCGGATCCACGATTCCCGCCAAAGGGAAAGCGGTCTCCACGGTCCGGTTGCGCCCGGGACCGGTCTGCATCGTGCCGGACCAGATCTGGGTCATGCTGGAAGCCCGGCCACGCAGTTCGTAAAGGTTCCAGGACTGCTTCGAAGGGTCCAACGAGTCGCCCCAATGGGCGTCTCCCCCGGCACCGGCCACGGCCTTGCGCGCTGCGAGCCGCAACACCCGGATACGCACGAGCGGGACGTTCACGGTCTGGATGGTGACGCCCGTCGCCCCCTGCCGCGGCAGGATCCAGCCGCGGCCGCCGACGGCCACCAGCGGGTCACGGTCGGGCATATCGGCCGTGGCAGTTACCTCGGTGTCCCACCGCGAACCGATGAAAGCGAGGCCGGGATGCACGGTGATGCTGTAGTGCACCCCGTAGCCCAGCCCATCGAGGCAAAGCTGGCTTCCGCTGGCGGTGACCGTTGGGCGCACTGCGGGCTCGATGGTCAGGAAGTCGCCGGGATGAGCGTCGGCGCTGGTGTCGAGCGCCCGCCCGAACTCCAGGCAGGCGCGGGCGCTGTCCCCGTTGGTGTCAGTGGTCACCGTCGGTGTGGGCTCGGCGGCGGCGGCAGTGGAGATGGCGACCACGATGACGGCGGCGGCAATGTTGGTTCGCATGGCACGAGGCTCCGATTTTTGGGTGGGTTCAGGATGCAGCCGGGGAGGCGGCCCAATTGACCCGCCGCGCCACGCGCATCACGACGGACAGGACGACGAAAGGTGCGGCCGTGCCGGCGACCAGCGCGTAGGCGTCAAGGCCGAGCACGACGTAGAGGAATGCGAACAAAGCTGTCAGCACGGCCGCGAAGACTCCAGTGAGGCGGCGTTGGCCCACCACTGACGGGGTGGAGTGCGAGGCCTGAGCCACGATCGCGAAAGCGATGATGGCATCCGAAGCGGCGCCCAGGAGTGCGTTACAGGGTTGTTGGAGGCTGTTCGGGCCTGCCGTGGTCTCACTCATGCACTTTGCTCCGGGTCGATTGGGATTGCCGTAGCAATGCCGCCATGCTGTGCAGCCGTGATGACGGCGCCGGCGAAAAGCGATGGCATCCCAGTGCAAATCCGGTGCAAATGCGCCATGAGCCGCGTGCTGATTGTGGACGACGACCCCGCGATCCGGGAGGTGATACGGATCGCCCTCAGTCAGGCAGGGTTTGCCACGGCCGAAGCTGCCGATGGCGCCGCCGCCCTGGCGCAGATCGGTGCCGGCACGCCGGGCGCCGGGCCAGATCTGGTCATCTTGGACGTGATGCTGCCGGAAATGGACGGCACTGACGTCTGTCGCGCCGTGCGCCGCCATAGCACCGTGCCGATCCTGTTCCTCTCGTCGCGCGACAGCGAGGTGGACCGAATCGTCGGGCTAGAGATCGGCGGCGACGACTATCTCGTAAAGCCGTTTTCGCCGCGCGAATTGGTCGCCCGTGTGCGCGTCCTGCTCCGCCGCGCCGCGCCGCCGCCGCAGGAGCCTGCCCGGGCGCTCACCCATGGCCGGTTGCGGCTGGACACCGAGACCTTGCGCGTGACCTGGGATGGGCGGGACGTGCCGTTGACCGCCACCGAACTCGGCGTGCTGCGGACCCTCATGGCCCGGCCCGGCCGCGTCTTCTCGCGCGACGAGCTGATGGACCGAGCCTATGCCAGCGAGCGAGTGGTCAGCGACCGCACGATCGACAGCCACGTGCGCCGGGTCCGTGCGAAATTCGCCGCTGTCGGAGCTGCGCCGATCGAGACGCTGGCGGCGTTCGGCTACCGACTTGGCCCATGCAGCTAGGGTTTGCGGGGCGCAAGCCGCCACCGCTCTGGCTTCTGCTCCTAGTGAGCAACATGGCCGTGCTGGCGCTGCCGATTACCGCGCTATGGGCAATGCGCGTCTACGAGAGCGCACTGGTCGCCCAGACCGAAGACGAGCTGGTGGCGCAGGCGGTCGTCTGGTCCGCCGCTGTCCGGGCGGAGTTGCGCCGCCTTTCGCCCGAAACGCCTGCTCCGCGCCCGCCCGCCGATCCTGGTGGCGGGCTGAGCACCGCCGCGGTCAGCCTGCTGAGCCGACCCGGCGTGGACTTGGCCATCGACCCGGTTCTGCCTCCGCCGCCCGACGCCGCACCGGCTACCCGCGTGCCAGATCCACTGGTCAGCGCGATTGGGCGAGCCCTGTCCCCCATGATCCAAGACGCCCAGCCGGTTGCTTTGTCCGCCCTACGGCTTACGGACGCTCATGGCGTGATTATTGCCACTAACGGGACGGACCTGGGCAAGAGCCTGGCCGACTGGCAAGAGGTCGCGCGCGTGTTGGCCGGCGCACCGGTTGCCACGGCGCTGCGCCGGCGTGAACCGTGGGAGATGTCGGACTCGGTCGGCAATCTGTCGCGGCCATCCGGGCTGCGGGTGTTTGTGGCGTTGCCCGTGCAGGGAAACACCGGGCTTCTTGGCGCCGTGGTGCTGTCCCGCACGCCACGCGACATGGGCCAGGCGGTCTGGGCCAAGCGTTGGGAACTGGGCGCCTTGGCAGTCTCGTTGCTGGCGGCGGGAGGCTTGCTTGCTGCCGGGCTTTCCCGCCTGGTCACACGGCCGCTGGCTGTTGTGGTGGCCCAGGCGCAATTCGTGGCGTCAGGGGGGCAAGCAACTCCGCTGCGGCGACCCGGCACTCGGGAGGTGGCGGCTCTATCGGCCGCGCTCACCCGCATGGCCGCGATGCTGGACCAGCGCGCCCGCTACATCATCGCCTTCGCCGCCAGCGTGTCGCACGAATTCAAGACGCCGCTCGCCGGGTTGCGCGGCGCGGCTGAACTGCTGGAGGACCATGCCGACACCCTCCCTGCAGACGAGCGCGGCAAGCTTCTTCGCATTCTCGCCCGCAACACGCAACGGCTGGACCAGTTGGTGCGGCGCCTCCTGGATCTGGCGCGGGCCGACATGATGCGGCCCGGCGTCGGTTCAGCCACGAACGTTGGTGACGTGCTTGAAGCATTGCTCCCCACCTATCTTGAGTGCGGGATGGCGGTGCATGTGGACGTCGGAGCATGCACCGTCGCCTTGCCAGCCGACGCGTTGAGCGCGTTGCTCGCCAGCCTGTTCGACAATGCCGCTGCCCATGCCAGTGCGGATGGCCGCGGCTCAGGGGCAAGCGTGACCGTCTCGGCTCGAAGCCAGGGACGGCGGACATGGATCACCGTCAAGGACGATGGTCCCGGCATATCCCCGGCAAACCGCGGCCGGGTGTTTGAACCATTCTTCACGACGTCTCGCGACCAGGGCGGTACTGGGTTAGGGCTGTCGATTGTGCGGGCGATGGCGCAGGGGGTGGGCGGTGCAGCTGAGCTGCTTCCCTCCGAACATGGCACCTGCTTTTGCGTTGAGCTTCCGGCGGAATGGTTACAAGAAACAAGCAAATAATGCCGGACTAACGCGAAACAGTAGCCTTGGTGTCTGTTCGGAAAGGGTTTGAGACTTGCGAGGACGGTCGGCTCCTTCCGGGCATTACCATGCGATCGACTGGCAAGGCCACCTGTTTAGCACCGGATATTGAGTTCGGACGGGAGAAACCGGGAAAGGGCTGGCGACGGAGCTTCTAGGCGCACTTGTCCGGTATGCGTTCGGCGCGCTCGCCGCCAACCGGCTTGCCGTCAGCCATGCCGAGTGCAACGAACGGAACCAGCCAGTTTGAGGGCACGTTCGGCCCCGTATAGGTGCAAGCCGCCACACCTAACGGGTGTAGACCCAAGCCGGGTCATCTGCCACGCCTAGGACACCGCCTTTTCCCGGAGCACCCGGGCGGGGATGCCCACCAGCAGCACGATGCCGGCCAGGGTGATGATCGCCGCCGAGATCTGCAGCCCTAGGCTAAGGCTGCCAGTGTGGACCCGTATCCAGCCGAGCAGCGCAGGCGTCAGCGCAGCCGCCAGGGATCCCATCGCCGTCACCATTGCGATCCCGCCTGCCTTGGCCCGGTCCGACAGGTAAACCGAAGGCACCGACCAGAACACAGTGAGCCCGCAGTAGTGGGCTGCGGTCATTACCGAGATCAGCGCCACCGTCAGATGGGGCTGGCCGATCGTGAACGACAGCCCAACCAGGGCGCCGGCCGCCACGAACTCGGCGCAGGCAGCATGCCAGCGCCGCTCCAGCGTGCGGTCGGAGTTCCAGCCCACCACCAGCATTGCGGTGATCCCGACCAGCGGCGCGACCGCCGACAGCAGGCCGACGTCGAGCACGTCCTTCACCCCCGATGCGTTGATGATGAGCGGCGACCAGAACGAAACCGCGTTCGCCAGGGTATAGGTGCCGCATCCCACGAGGCCCAGCACGTAAACGCGCGGGTCGCGCAGTGCCTGCAGCAGGGCACTGCCGGTGGCATGGCCCTTTGCCGCCTGCTCGCCCGCGAGGTCGGCGGCGATGGCCGCCTTCTCGTCCGGGGTCAGCCAGGACGCATCTGCCGGGCGGTCCTTCAGCACGGCGAAGGCAGCAATGCCCAGCAGGATGGAGGGGATGCCCTCCAGCAGGAACAGCCATTGCCAGCTTTTCAAGCCGCCGACGCCGGCAAAGCTGTGCAAGATCCAGCCGGACAGTGGCGAGCCGACGATGCCGGACAGCGGCAGGCCCAGGAAGAACAGCGCGGTCATCCGTGTGCGCCGGGCCGAGGGGAACCAGTAGGTGAGATACAGCAGGATGCCCGGGAAGAACCCGGCCTCCGCCGCGCCGAGCAGGATGCGTGCGGCGTAGAACTCCCACGGCGCGCGGACGAACATCGTGAGCGTCGAAACCAGGCCCCAGCTGACCATGATCCGCAGCAGGGTGCGCCGGGCGCCGATGCGGTCCAGCAGCATGTTGCTGGGCACCTCGAACAGGATGAAGCCGACGAAGAACAGGCCGACGCCGATGCCATACACCTGCTCGGTGAAGCCGAGGTCGGTCCGCAGGTGGATTTGCGCGATGCCGACGTTGGTGCGGTCTATGTAATTGGCGACGTAGCACAGCAGGATCAGCGGCATCAGCCGCCAGGCCACCTTGCGGTAGGTGGCGTCCCGGAACGCCTCAGCCGGCGCGAGCGCCGTTGCAGCCTGCGTCACCAACGCCTCCCTTTCGTGCTGCGCATGACTGCGCTTGTGTTGTTATCATCAACACTGAACCCACTTTGTCAACGGCCCGTTGCGGCCTATGATCTCCACGGGAATGGCTGGGGGCCGGATGGACGACGGGGGTGCGAAAGGTGGGCGTGCGAAGCGTGCAGCGGCATCAGTCGGGCAGCCCGGCACGATCCGCGACCTGCTGTCCTACCAGGTCAGCCGGACCGCCAATGCCATGTCGCGCAGCGCCGCCCTGCGTTTCGCGGCCTACGGCGTCACCTTGCAGGAATGGCGCACCCTGGCGCTGCTGGCGGCGAGTGCGCCGCTCGGCTTAAACGAGTTGGCTCGCGCCGCCGGGTTGGACAAGGCGCAGATGAGCCGGGCAGTGTCGGCGCTGATCGCCCGGGAACTGGTGCAGAAGCGCCCGTCCGAGGCTGGCCGCCGGGCGACCAGTCTGACGCTGAGCCGCCGCGGCCGAGCACTGTATGCCGACCTGATCGCCGCGGCGGCGGAGCGTGACCGCGCTTTTCGCGCCTGCCTGAACCCGGAGGAGCAGGCCGTGCTGGCGTCCGCCCTGCACAAGCTGCAATTGGTCGCGCTCGCCCTGGCCCGTGCGTCGGAAGGCGCCACAGCGCAGCCACCTCAATCTGTTGACAATATCAACCGTCCTGCTAAGGAGCCGGCATAGGGAGGCGTCAACGGTGTCCGGACAGGTCGTCATCTGCGAATGCTTCGCCCGCGACGGGCTGCAGCACGAGACCCTCGCGCTCCCGACCGTGGACAAGGTCGCCGCCATAGATGCGTTCACGGCCGCCGGGTTCCCGCGCATCGAGGCCACCAGCTACAGCCATCCCGGGCGCGTCCCTGCGTTCCGCGACGCGTCGGCGGTGCTGGCCGGCATCCGGCGCGGGCCGGGCGTCCACTACAAGGCGACCTGCCCCAACCCCCGCGCGGTCCAGCGCGCCCTGGCCGATTTGGACGCCGGTCACGGCGCGACCGAACTGAGCCTGCTGGTATCCGCGACCGCGAGCCATACCGAGCGCAACCTGCGCACGACGCGGGACGCGCAGTGGGCGGCG
>CAXTCI010000034.1:0-15138 GCA_964242325.1 uncultured Acetobacteraceae bacterium | reverse complement strand
CCCGCCGTCACGGCCGTCGCCCATTTCCACAACACCCGCGGGACCGGGCTTGCGAACTGCATGGCTGCGCTGGACGCGGGGTGCCGCCACTTCGACAGCGCGATGGGCGGCGTGGGCGGCCATCCCGCGCAGATCACCTATGGCGAGGGCATGACCGGCAACGTCGCCACCGAGGACCTGGTGAACCTGCTGGAAGCCGAGGGCGTGCCGACCGGGCTGGACCGCGGCGCCGTCCTGGATGCCTCCCGCCTGTGCGAACGGCTGCTGGGACGGGAGCTGCACAGCATGGTGGCGCGGGCCGGCTTCGGCCTGATGCCGGAACGGAGCCTGGCCGATGCCTGATGAGCTGCTGACCGAAGATCGCGGCGCCGTCCGTATCCTGCGGCTGAACCGCCCGGACAAGCTGAACGCGCTCAACACCGCGCTGACCCAGGCGTTGCTCGACGGGTTGGAGGCCGCCGACCGCGACGAGTCCGTCCGTGCGGTCGTGCTGACCGGGGAAGGACGCGGCTTCTGCGCTGGGGCCGACCTGTCAGAGTTCAAAGATCTCACCCCGGAGCACCAGCACCGGGTCGCGCGCCGGGCTGACCTGACCTGCCGCACCCAGTCCATGCTGCAGAAGCTGTCCAAGCCCGTCGTGTCGGCGGTATGCGGCGCGGCAATGGGCGGCGGCGCCGGGCTGGCCATCGGCTGCGACATGATGGTGGCCGGCGCCGACTTGAAGTTCGGCTATCCCGAGGTGAAGCACGGCATCGTCCCGGCGCTGGTGATGACCGGCTTGCAGCGCCAGTTGGGCCGTAAGATTGCGTTCGAGCTGATCAGCCTGGGCCGGACTCTTGGCGCGGAGGAGGTACTGGCGCTGGGCCTGGCCAACCGCGTGGCGGCGCCGGATGCGGCGCTGGACACCGCCCTCGGCATCGCCGAGGCCTGGGCGGCGGCAAGCCCGGTGGCGATGGCGGCGGCCAAAGCGTTGTTCTACCGCGTGGCGGACCTGCCGTACGACGCCGCGATGGCGGCCGGGCGCGACGTGAACGCCCTGATGCGCCGCTTCCGCAAGTGAAGCCGCTTGCGGGCCTGCGCGTGCTGGATTTCTCCCGGGTGCTGGCCGGCCCATTCGCGACGCAGATTTTGGCCGAGATGGGCGCGGAGGTGACCAAGGTCGAGCGTCCACGCACCGGCGACGAATCCCGCGGCTTCGAACCGCAGTTGCCGCATGGCGAGAGCGCCTACTTCTTCGCTCTGAACCGCGGCAAGCGATCCGTTACCCTGAACCTGAAGTCGCCCCGCGGCCGGGACATCGCACGGTCGCTGATCGCCCGCACCGACGTGGTGCTGGAGAACTTCCTTCCCGGCGAGATGGCCAAGCACGGCCTCGACTATGCCAGCCTGGCGCCGGCCAACCCGCGGCTGATCTACGTGTCCAACACCGGCTTCGGCCAGACCGGCCCCTACCGCGACCGCAACGGCTACGACACAGTGTTTCAGGCGCTGTCGGGCGTTATGGCGCTGACGGGCTACCCGGACGCGCCACCGGCCAAGGTGGGGCTGCCCTTCGCGGACCTGACCTCCGGCCTGTGGATCGCGATTGCAATCCTGACCGGCCTGCTTGGCCGCGGCACGACTGGGCGGGGCGCGTATGTGGACCTGGCGATGATGGACGTGCAGACCAGCCTGCTCACCCTTGCGGCGGCACGGTTGTTCGCGTTGGACGAGGACCCGCAGCGTGTCGGCACGGAGCACCTGGGACGGGTGCCTTCCGCCGCCTTTCTGTGCAGGGACGGCGGCTGGCTTCACATCAGCGGCAGCGACCAGCACTGGGCTGCGGTCTGCGAGGTGCTCGGCCTGCACGACCTGGCGGCCGACCCGGCGCTGGCCGCCAACGCCGGGCGCGTGGCGCAGCGGGACCGCATCATGGCGGCAATGCGCGCTGCCGTGGCGGACCGGGACCGTGCGCCGTTGGCCGAAGCCCTGCGGTCCCGCGGCGTGCCGGCCGGGGAGGTGAACACCGTCCGGGAAATCCTGAATGACCCGCACATCCAGGCCCGCGGCATGGTGTCCGGCTTCGACCACCCGACGGAGGGCTGGTTCCCTGCCCTGCGGAACCCATTGCGGTTTAAGGGTTTCGATAACCCGATCACTGGAACGCCGCCGCAACTCGGCGCCGACACCGACGCCATCTTGGGGGCCGAACTGGGACTGGACGCGGCGGAGATCGCCGCCTTGCGGGCCGAGAAGGTGATTTAGGATGGACGACTTCCCGGTCCTGCTGGCCTGCACCGGCGCCATCGCCCGCGTCACCCTGAACCGTCCGCAGGCCCGCAACGCCCTGGACCTGCCGATGTGCCTGGCATTACGCGCCGCGTTCGAGACGCTGGACACAGATGCGGACGTGCGCGTTGTGCTGCTGGACGCCGCTGGCCCGGTGTTCTGCGCCGGCGCCGACTTGAAGGAGCGGCAGGGTAAGGATGAGGCTTGGGTCCGCAGCCGTCGGCTGGCCGCCTTCGCAGCCTATGATGCCATTGAGCGGTGCAGCAAACCCGTAGTCGCCGTGGTGCACGGGCCATGTGTTGGATCAGGCGGGGAGATCGCGATGGCCTGCGACTTTGTCGTTGCATCCCATGCCGCCACCTTCCGCTTCCCAGAGCCGCAATGGGGCACGGTGGGCGCCACTCAGCGGCTGCAGCGCGCCATCGGCAAGCGGCGGGCGAAGGAGCTGCTGTTCACCGGACGGGCGATGCCGGCCGAGGAAGCTCATGGCCTGGGCCTGGTCGCGCGGCTGGTTGACGACGCTGCCGCCGCAGCCGGGGAGGCGGCCGCCGCCATCGCCAAAGCCCCGGCGCTGGCCATGGCGCTGACCAAGCAGGCCGTGGACCTCGGCGAAGAGGTGGCGCTGGCGACCGGCATACGCATCGAGTTGGCGGCCATCGAGCGGATGCTGGCCGATGGCGGCTGGCGCCGAGGCATTGAGAGCTTCGCCGGCAGCGTCGGCAGCGCCGCCGCGACGACGGGGGAGTAGGATGCAGCTTTCGACCACCTGCCCGCTGACGACGGCGGACGCCCTGGCCCGTGCCGCCGCCCTCGCCGGGGATGTCGAGGCGATCGTCGCCTCCGACGGGCGGCTGACCTATGCGGAGCTTGCTCGGGACGTCGCGACGTTGCGTGCGGCGCTGGCGGCGGCGGGGATCGGACGGGGCGACCACGTCGGACTATGCCTGGGCAACGGCGTACGCTGGGTGTCGCTATTCCTGGCGCTGGGGTCGCTGGGCGCCGTCACCGTGCCGGTCAACACCCGCTTCCGGGCCGAGGAGATGGCCTACGCCCTGCGCCAGTCCCGCGTCACCACGCTGTTCCTGGCCGGCAGCTTTTTGAAGACCGACTTCACAGCCATGCTGCGCGGCATCGTGCCGGAGCTTGATGCCGCGTTGCCTGGCCCGGCTTTGCCGGACCTGCGCCGGGTGGTGGTGCTCGACGGCGACGTGCCGCGAGGGGCGGTCGGCTTCGATGTGTTCCTGGGCGGCGCAGCCGGGTCGTGCAGCCCGGCCTGTACGCCGGACGACGTGCTGCTGATCCAGTATACCTCGGGGACCACCTCCTTCCCCAAGGGGGTCATGCTGACCCACGCCAACATGCTGGGGAACGCCTACGTGTCCGGCGGGCGGATCGGCTTCCGCATCGGCGACCGCTACCATTCCGCTCGCCCGTTCTTCCACGTCTCCGGCAGCACGCTGTCGGTGCTGTCCGCGGTACAGCACATGGTTACGCTGGTGACGATGGACCGGTTCGAGCCGGAGGAAGCGCTGCGGCTGATGGAGGAGGAGCGCTGCACCCACTTCTCCGGCAACGACACCATGGCGCTGATGCTGCTGAACCATCCGAGCCGCCCGGCCCGGCGCCTCCATCTCCGCGGCGCCTGGGCGGCAGCGTCGCCCGCCATCCTGCGCCGCGTCATTGACGACCTGGGCGCGCGGGAGTGCGTCGCCGGCTACGGCCTATCCGAAGCGTCCCCAAATGTCGCGCAGTCCTGCTGGTGGGAGCCGGAGAAAGTGCGCATCAGCGGCCGGATGCGCCCGCAGCCTGGCGTCGAAATCCGCATCGCGGGCGCGGACGGCGAGGACTGCCCGCCGGGGCAGCCCGGCGAAATCGTGGTCCGCGGCTGGAACGTCATGCGCGGCTACTTCGACAAGCCGGAGGAAACGGCAGCAGCCCTGGATGCCGAGGGCTGGCTGCACACCGGCGACCTCGGCCGGCTGGGCGGGGACGGACGGCTGGAGTTCCTGGGGCGGGCCAAGGACATCGTCCGCGTCGGCGGCGAGAACGTGTCGCCGGCCGAGGTCGAGGACATCCTGCATCGCCACCCCGCCATCCGGCAGGCCGCGGTCATCGGCGTGCCCGACCCGCGCTTGATGGAGGTCGTCGCGGCCTTTGTCATCGCCAACGACGGCGCGTCCTGCGACCCGGAGGCCGTCATCGGCTGGTGCCGGCAGGAGATGGCGGGGTTCAAGGTGCCGCGGCACGTTTGGGTGGTCGAGGGCTTCGAAGAGATCGGCATGACCGCTAGCTCCAAGGTGCAGAAGAAGCCGCTGGCCGCGCACGCCCGCAAGCTGCTGGGCTTGCCGGCGTGAGGATCGAAACGGCGGTCACCCGCCTGCTGGGGATCGACCTGCCGATCCTGCAGGCCGGCATGTCCTGGGCATCGTCCTGCACCGCCCTGCCGTTGGCGGTGTCGCAGGCCGGCGGGCTGGGGGTGATCGGCGCCGGGCCGATGCGGCTGGCGGACCTGGCCCGGACGCTTGACGAGGTGCAGGCGGGCACCAACCGTCCCTATGCCGTGAACATGCCGCTGTATCGCCAGGGTGCGGACGAGGTTCTCGACCTGCTGGTGGAGCGGCGTATCCCAGTCTTGATCGCCTCGCAGGGCGGGCCGCGGCGCTACCTGGACCGCTTCAAGGCCGCAGGCACCATCTGCATCCATGTCGTTGCGGGCGTGGAGCACGCCTTGAAGGCGGCCGAGGCCGGGGTGGACGGGCTGGTGGTGGTGGGCGGCGAAGCGGGCGGGCATCCGCCGGCGGAGCTGGTTTCGACCCTGGTGGGCGTGCGTGCTGTCGTGCACGCCCTGCCGGACTTGCCGGTGATTGCATCCGGCGGCTTCGCGGACGGTGCCGGGCTAGCGGCGGCGCTGGCGCTGGGGGCGGGGGCGGCCAACTTCGGCACCCGTTTTATCGCGACGCCCGAGGCGGCCGTGCATCCGGCCTACAAGCAGGCGGTGCTGGAGGCCGGCATCGGCAGCACTCGCACGGTCGGGCGGGGCTTCGGCATGATACGCACGCTGTCGAACCCCTTCGCCGAGCGCATGGCGGCGATGGAAGCGGACGGGGCCACGGCGGAAGACCGCAAGGCGGCGTTCTCCGCCGGGACGTTGAAGATGGCGGCGCTGGACGGCGACGTGGCGGAGGGCAAGATCGAGGCCGGGCAGTCTGCCGGGCTGGTGCAAGACCTGGTCCCGGCGGGCGAGCTGGTGCGCCGCATCGCGCAGGAATACTGCGACGCCGTGGGCCGCCTGCCGCGGGCGGGATGATGCGGACGCGCATCGCGACCTCGGACGCACGGAGCATCACGGTCCGCGGGCGCGACCTGGTGGACGAGTTGATCGGCCGGCACACCTATACGGAGGTTCTGTACTTCCTCGTATGCGGCGCCATGCCGGACCCGGCGGACACGCGGGTGCTGGACGCCTGCCTCGTGACCCTCATGGAGCACGGCCTGAACCCGAGCACGCTGGTCACACGTCTGCTGGCGGACAGCGTGCCGGATCAGGTGCAGGTGGCAATCGGCGCCGGGCTGATGGCCATTGGCGACGTGTTTGCTGGCACGATGGAGGGCTGTGCCCGCATCCTTGCTGATGGCGTGCAGGCGCCAGACGCCGACCAGTACTGCGCGGACCTGGTGACCCGGCACCGGGCGGCGGGCACGCCGGTGCCGGGCTTCGGCCACCGTACCCACAAGCCGGACGACCCGCGCACGCCTCGGCTGCTGCGCGTTGCCGAGGAGGCAGGCCGTGCCGGCGGGTACGTGGCCATGCTGCTGCGGCTGGGCGGCGCCGTGGACGCGGCGGCAGGACGTCACGTCACGATCAACGCCACAGGCGCCATTGCCGCATTGCTGTTGGAGATTGGCATTCCCGTGCCGGTGATGCGGGCCATGGCGGTGGTGTCCCGAGCCGGCGGGCTGGCAGGGCACGTTCTGGAGGAGCAGGCCACAGGCTCGGCGCGGCACATCTGGAGTCTGGCGCATGCAGGCATCCCCTACGAAGATCCTTAAGCAATGGAGCGGGTTGCATGTGGGGCATGTCCAGGGTGGCTGTGGCGGTGTTCGGCCTAATGGCCATGGCACCGCCAGCGGGCGCGGACGCCGGCCGGACGCGGGCGCTGGTCCCGGCGGGACCTGCGGTGATCGACACCATTGCCGAGGGCAGCGGCCCGCCGGTGGTGATGCTCCCCTCTCGCGGGAGAGACTCGGAGGACTATGACGAGGTCGCCGCTGCGATTGCCGCCGGAGGCTTCCGCGTGCTGCGGCCGCAGCCGCGCGGCATGCACGGCAGCACGGGACCGATGGATGGCCTGACGCTGCACGACCCGGCCGCCGACGTGGCGGCGGTGATCGAGGCCGAGCACGCCGGGCCGGCTGTCGTCATTGGGCATGCCTACGGGAACTGGGTTGCCAGGATGCTGGCGGTGGATCGGCCCGACTTGGTGCGGGGCGTCGTGCTGGCGGCGGCGGCGGCCAAGTCCTACCCGCCGGGGTTGAGCGTGGCCGTCACGAAGGTGGCGGACCCTGCGGTCCCCGAGGCCGAACGCCGCCACTTCCTGCAAGGCGCGTTCTTCGCACGGGGCCATGACCCCTCGGCGTGGCTGTCCGGCTGGTATCCCGACGCAAGCCGGAGCCAGCGCGAGGCGGCGGACCGGACCCGGCAGGCGGAGTGGTGGGCCGGCGGGCAGGCACCGCTGTTGGATCTACAGGCCGGGGAAGCTCCCTTCAAGCCCCCTTCCAGCCGCAACGAGCTGAAAGACGAGTTCGGCGACAGGGTCACAATCATTGTCGTGCCGAACACCAGCCACGCGCTGCTGCCAGAAGCGCCCGGCGCCGTTGCCGAAGCAGTCGTTACCTGGATACGAAGGTTGAAGTAGTCATGCTTGCCCGGCGTGGGCCGCGATCACGTAAAGGTCTTGGGCATACCTTCGTTGCTGCGGCCATAGTTAGCGTCAGATGGTGGCCGGAAACGCCGCCCAGGGGAGGAGTGCGGCATGAAAGCCATCCGGCAGCTTTACGTGCAGGTATTGATCGGTATCGCGCTGGCAATCGTGCTCGGGATCGCAGCGCCCGGCATCGCAGTGCAGATGAAGCCGCTCGGCGACGCCTTCATCGCGCTGCTGCGCATGCTGCTGGCGCCGATCATCTTCTGTTCCGTCGTGCTCGGCCTGACGCATGTGCGCGACATGGGACAGCTTGGGCGGCTTGCCGTGAAAGCGTTGCTCTACTTCGAGGTCATGTCCACCGTGGCGATGCTACTCGGCTTCGTGGTCGTGAACATCGTACAGCCTGGCGCCGGGCTGCACGCCGGCAACATCGCAACGGACGCAGGCGTGACGCGGCTCACGGCCGCAGCCAGCAACTTCACGGCGGTTGGCTTCTTCCTCAGCATCATACCCAACACGCTGGTGGATGCCTTCGCCAAGGGGGAGGTGCTGCAGGTGCTGTTCATCTCGGTGCTGACCGGTGCAGCACTGAGCGTCGGCGGGGCAGGCGGGGACTCGACCATTCTCAAGGTCATCGCCGAGGCGCAGCATGTCTTGTTCCGCGTCCTGGGCTTCATCATGCGGCTCGCGCCACTGGGCGCGTTCGGGGCTATGGCCGCGGCCGTCGGCGCCTTTGGAGCGGCAACGCTGATCTATCTGGCCAAGTTGGTGCTGCTTTACTGGGCCACTTCGCTGTTCTTTGTCGTGGTGGTGCTGGGCGCTGTAACTGCCATGGCCGGCCTATCCATCTTCAAGCTGCTGCGCCTCATCCGGGAGGAACTGCTGCTGGTGCTCGGCACCGCATCTGGAGAGGTTGCATTGCCGCGGCTGATCCTGAAGTTGGAGCAGGCCGGGTGCGACGAGGCCATCGTCGGCTTCGTGCTGCCGGGTGGCTACAGCTTCAACCTGGACGGCACATCCATCTACATGGCGATCGCGGTCGCCTTCATCGCCCAGGCGACCGACACGCCGTTCTCCCTCTGGCAGCAGGCGGGGGTGCTTGCCATCCTGCTGCTGACCTCCAAGGGCGGCACCACGGTGGCAGGGGGCGCGTTCATCAAGCTTGCGGCGACATTGCAGACGGTCCACACCTTGCCGTTGAACGGCCTTGGCTTGTTGTTCGGCGTTGATCGCATGATGGCGACCTGCACGGCGCTTACCAACGTGGTGGGCAACACGGTCGCCGTGTTCGTGATCGCAAAGTGGGAAGGGGCGTTCGACCGGACGCAGTTCAACGCCTATTTGGCGGCGCAGGCGAACGAGCGTGACCCCACCTCGATCCTGCCGCCACAGCCCGTGCAGGGCTGAGGTGCCGGCCACGCCTCTAACGCGGTGCGACGCGACCAAGCAGCCGGGCACCGCTGACCACAAGCTCGGCAATCATGCCCCGGACCAGTCCGGTCACCTCAGCCACCAGTCACCCTGCCAGGTGCTGGCTGGCCAGCATGATCCATTGCGTCCGCCGGCAGAGGTCGCAGCCACTGCGGCATGCATCCACGGTGCGGAATATGCGGTCGTGGAGAGCGGGCACTTGATGGCGGTGCAGGCCCCTGGCATCGTCGCCGCAGCACTCCGCGTGTTGCAAACCCGCATCACGGAGGCATGATCAACATGACCGCGCCAAAGGGACTTCTGCTTGTGCTCATGGAGCCACCGGCCGGGCTGGAGGAGGAGTTTAACGACTGGTACGACACCGAGCATCTGCCCCAGCGCCGCGGCCTGCCCGGCTTTCAGAGCGGGTCGCGCTGGACGTGCGTCGGGGGTTGGCCATGCTGGGCCGCGTTGTATGACTTGGCCTCGGTCGCCGCGCTGGAGACGCCAGACTACCAAGCCGTGTCAGGACCAAACGCTACACCCTGGAGCCGGCGCATCCTGCCCCGCACGGTCGGCCGGTCCCGTATCGTGGCAGAGCAGGTGCTGCCCGGCGATGCGTCCGCCCGGCCGGTTCACGAAGTTAGCCAGCTTGTGCTGGCTCGCTACCGTCAGATGGTCGATGCCGCCGCTTGCGCGCAGGCGGCAGCGTCCTTGCCAGGGCTGGTGCAGGCGCGCATGTTCCGCGCTGTCGGTCCGGGTCCTGCGGAGGGCTGGGCAGTAGCCGAGTTCGACCGGCCGCAATCCCCCGATGCCGTGCGCGGCGCGCTGGGAATGGTGGCTGGCGTGGGGGCGGCGACGCTCAACCTTTATGTGCCGTATCACCGTGGTTGAGGTGCCTGCCACCGATTGCGTGGTCGCAGTGGGCGAGCTAGGGTTGCGTTGCCGCGTGGATGGTCCGGCAGGAGCGCCGTGGCTGGTGTTCAGCAACTCGCTGATGACCGACCTGACCTTGTGGGATGCGCAGGTCCGTGCCTTTGCCGGTCGGTTCCGCATTCTTCGCTACGACCAGCGCGGCCACGGCGGCAGTGCCGTGCCCCCTGCTGATTGCATGTTCGACGCCCTGGCGGACGACCTCGCGGGACTGCTGGACCACTTCGGCGTGGTGACGGCGACGGTCGTGGGTGTCTCAATGGGCGGGGTGACGGCGCTGGCGCTTGCTGCGCGCCACCCTGGCCGCGTTGCCCGGATTGCAGCCTGCGACTGCCAGCCGGCCTCGACGCCAGCCGGTGCCGCGGCGTGGGACGAGCGGATCGCGATGGCGCGGGCAGGCGGCATGGCGGCACTGGTAGAGCCGACCGTGGCCCGGTGGTTTCGCCCGGACACGATCCGGCAAGACCCGCCCGCCCTCCGCCAGGTTCGCGCCGGGATCGAGGCAACGCCGCTGGACGGCTTCATCCGGACCGCGCGGGCGCTGCAGCACTACGACCTACGCGCCGCGTTGCCTGCCCTGCAGTGCCCGGCCGCGTTCATCGCCGGTGCAGAGGACGGCACGTTGCCTGCGGTGATGCGCGCCATAGCTGACTCCTGCTCACACGCGACCTTCACGGTCATTCCCAATGCCGGGCATCTGCCCAACGTCGAGCAGCCGGTGTCATTCAATGCTGTGCTGTCCACCCTGCTTGCCACTCCACCGCACCGAGGCTGACCCATGCGCGTCCGTGACCTGGCACCCAACGAGATGACCGCTGCCCAGCGCCGGGTGGCCGAGGCCGCAGCAACGGGTAAGCGGGGCCGCGTGCCCGCGCCTCTGCGTGCTTGGCTGCACAGTCCGGAGATGGGCGACCGGGCGCAGCGGCTGGGGGAGTTCCTGCGCTACGACACCTCGCTCAGCCCAGCCCTGTCCGAGCTTGCGATCCTGGTGACGGCGCGGTTCTGGACATCGCACTACGAATGGTATGCGCATAAGCGGGACGGGCTGAAGGCCGGGATCGACCCGGCTGTGATCGAGGCCATTGCGGCTCGGCGTCCGCCGGGCCTTGCCGACCCGGCGGCACAGGCTGTTTACGACTACGCCACGGCGTTGCACGAGCGGCACGGGGTGCCGGACGCGGTCCACGCGGCCGCAGTGGCAGCGCTGGGCGAGACCGGTGTGGTCGAGCTGGTGGGTTTGCTGGGCTACTACACGCTGGTCTCCATGACTCTGAATGCTTTCGAGATCGGCCTGCCTGAGGGCGAGACGCCGGAGCTTGCGCCGTGACGGAGGCGCGTTCTGCGGGCCGGCTTGCCGGCAAGGTGGCCATTGTGACCGGGGCCGGATGCGTGGGGCCGGGTTGGGGCAACGGACGCGCCGCGGCGGCGATCTTCGCGCGGGAGGGCGCCCAGGTCTTTGCCGTGGACCTCAACCTTGCTGCGATGGAGGAAACGGTAGCATGTGCCGGGGCAATGGCGGCGCATGGCGGCACGATCCGCACCCACGTCTGCGACATGACCGACAGCACGGCGGTGGCCGCGATGGTCCAAGCCTGTGCCGGAGAGCTGGGCCGGGTGGACATCCTGGTCAACAATGTCGGCGGCTCCGCCCGGGGCGGGGCGGTGGCGCTGACAGAAGCGGCATGGGACCGGCAGATCGACTTCAACCTCAAGAGCGTTTTCCTGGCCTGCAAGCACGTGATCCCCGTGATGGTTGCCGGCGGGGGTGGCGCCATCGTCAACACCGCATCGACCTCGGGCCTGCGGTGGACAGGGGCCGCCCAGGTTGCCTACGCCGCGTCTAAGGCGGGTGTCATCCAGTTCAGCCGCGTGACGGCAGTTGAGTTCGCGCCCCAAGGTATCCGGGTGAACACGGTGGTCCCGGGCCAGATGCACACACCCATGGTGGAAGCGCGGCTGGCCGGGCAGCGGGCCGGCGGCGACGTGTCGGCGCTGCTTGCCAGCCGGCAGGCGCGCATCCCACTAGGCTTCATGGGCGATGGCAGGGACACCGCCCATGCCGCGCTGTTCCTGGCATCGGATGAGGCGCGGTTCATCACTGGGACTGAGATCGTCGTCGATGGCGGCATGACCGCACGATGCGATTGACGGACGCCGCCATGACCGATGACGCCTTACCAGGATTTCATCCAGACCCATCCACGCCGCGGCTGCGCCTGCCGCCAGGAGCCTGCGACGCGCACGTGCATGTCTATGGCCCGCAATCGCATTTCCCGTTCGCGGCGGACCGCACCTTTACGCCCGGGGACGCACCGAAAGAGACGCTATTCGCCCTGCACGCCCGGCTGGGCATCACACGCTGTGTTGTCGTGCAATCGGGTGCCCAAGGCTTTGACAACCAGGTGGTGGCCGATGCGCTGGCAGCGAAGGCGGGCGCCTACCGCGGCATCGCCTTGGTCCGACCGGAGATTGCGGTCGCGGCGCTGCAGGCGATGGACGGACTGGGCTTTCGTGGCGTGCGCTTCAACTACATGGGTCACCTCGGGCATCAGGTTCCCATGACCGAGGTGCTGGCCCTGGCGGGACGCATGGCTGGCCTAGGTTGGCACTTGCAAATCCACCTCGATCCCGCCCGGTTGCCGGAGCTAGCACCGGCGCTGCTGCAGTCGCCAGTGCCGGTGGTGATCGATCACATGGCTCGCATCCCGGCCGACCCTGGGCAGCGTCACCCCAGCTTCGCCCACCTATGCCGGCTGCTGGACACCGGGCGGTGCTGGGTCAAGGTTAGCGGTGCTGACCGTGCCAGCTTGCAAGGTCCACCTTACTTGGACGCGGTGCCAATGGCGCGGCGCCTGGGGGCAGATTATCCGGACAAAGTGCTTTGGGGCACAGATTGGCCGCACCCAAATCATGCCGGGCCGGTGCCGGATGATGGGGAGTTGGTGAACCTTCTGGCCGAGATCGCTCCCACGCCGGCGGCCAGGCAAGCCCTGCTGGTGGACAACCCGCATCGGCTCTACCGTTTCAGAGATTAACGTGCGTGAACGCAGACCTATCTGTCAGAAACATTGTAGCAGCCGCTCGTCGAGCCCAAAATGGCTAAAACCTCCCGCCGCGATGCGTGCCTCCGATCGCCAAGCGCATGAAAGTAGAAGCTTTTTGTACTTCATGATAGAACATCCCGACGTAGAAACCGGCGCGATAGGCGTCTAATACCAACGGCCTTTCGCAATGATCTTTACGCTGCCGAGCCGTCATTGCGAGCCGCTTGCGGCGCGGCAATCCAGGGCCGCCAGCACGGTCCTTGCCGCCTTTGATTGCCGCGTCGCTACGCCTTTCGCAGTGACGGAAACGGTCAGAGCGGAGGCCGGTTGGTATAAGCCCAACTTCAGGCTTGACCGCCAGCCCGGCATCCGGCGCCTACCTCATAGCTTCGAGGTCGCTTCATGCAAATGCAGCACGGTGCGGGCGTCGATGGAGCTCGTTGCCAGCGTGTTGATGGCGCTGGTGCGCAGGGCGCCCAGAATGGCAGTTGCCTTGGTGTTCTCGCTGGCGATTGCGATCACGTTGGGAGTGCGGCTCAGGTCGCGGGTGGTCAGGCCGATTACCCGGCCCTGCATGTTGGCGCTCGACGCCCGGCCGTGGATATCAATGAAATCGTAGCCCATGATGTCGCTGATGGTCCCGGCTAAGCGGGCCTCCGCCACTTCCTGCGGCGAGAACCAACCTATCCGCACCATGTCGCTGTCCTCGCTGAGATCGCCGATGCCGACCAGCGCCACATCTGCCCGGCGTGCCCGGTCGAGCGTCAGCTTTACGGTATCATCGCGGTAAAGCTCGTCGCGCAAGCTGGCATCAGCGACCAGGGCCGGCGCATACAGCGTTTTGCTCTCACTGCCGAAGCGCACGGTCAGCCGGCGGCAAACATGGTCCGGGTTCATGTGTTTCCCTGCCCGGACCGATCCGCCGATGGCGCACACGAACGTCACCGCGCGCCGGGTCGGCGCCACGCAATCAGCGACGGCGGCGACATTGCGGCCCATGCCGACCGCGACTGTCATGCTCTCGGTCAGGATGCGCGAAAGATGGTTTGCCACCGCCAGCATAGCAGTCGCGTTCTGGTCCCGCGCACAATCTGCACAGGCCAGTATGATCCGTTCTGCTTTAGCCTCGCTGTGCCGACGCTTGCTGCTCCACCCGATAAACCGTCTTGACCAGCACGGCGCCGTGGTTGGGTGTTGGGTTGGTCAGGATGACGATGCGCAGGCCATCCCGCTCCCGCCATAGTACGTCGGCACCGTCGCGCACATCAGGCCGTGTCGGGTGTAGCAGGACGCGAGTGAAGGCGTCGGGATGGATGCCGTCCTCGGCGATCCGGGCCTGAGCGTGACGGCTGACGGCGACGTTGCCCAGCCCGCGCACATTGCGGAAGAAGTGGTCCATCATGCCTCCGCCTGGCGGAACCCAACGCCATGGTCCAGCCGGTCCAGCAATATCGGGATGCGGGCTGCGGTTGGCATGGCGTAGATTTCCAGCAGGTCGGTCCCTGTCAGGTCAAGCAGATGCAGCGCCCAGATGGTAATTGCCTCCCCCGAGCGCAGTGAGCGCAGGTGGTCCAACTTGAACCCCAACCCCGGTAGCGCCGGATCGGCATGGCGCAACAAGGCATCCCGTAAGGCAGACATATTTGCCGCGTCCGCGTCCGCATCCGGCGCGGGGCACGGGACCGAGGACACCTCGACGGCAAGTGCGCCAGGTACGCCAGATAATGCGTCGATCCGCACGAGGCAAATGCCGGACAGGGTAATCGTGACCAAGCTGCGGTAGCTGGACTCCCCGGTATGCTGGACCAGCATAGCCAGGGCGCCGGTCGCCCGCACGGGCGCCATTATCCAGGTTTTACCGAACGGCTCCGGCACGTCGGCTGGTTTGCACTGCACCTGCACTGCTTGCCCAGGCAGCGGCGGACGCACGGCAGGCCCGGGCAGGAAGCGGTGCGGTCCAACGCCTGTTGCTCCTGTCAGCCAGGTCAGCCCCACATTCGGATTGGATGGCACTTCCGGCAACGGCGGTACATCCCGGCCCGGCACCAACCATGGCGGTTCCGGCGCAGCCGGCACCGCCGCAAGGTCCGGAATAGCGGTAAATGTGATGACGTAGTCTGGTAGATCGGCAAGGGCCGGAACACCAGCGCCACCATCAGCATCCCGGTCGTCAGCGCCTCCAGGGTAAAGGGCATGGACGGTGGTGCGGTATGTGCCATTAGGCAAGTCGAACCAAGTGTCCGCGTCGTCCGGATCCTCCATCTGCTCCAAGCCGGGTAGGGCGTCCGAATTGTCAAGCAACACGCGGCCGTGCCGCACATGCAGGGGAAAATCCCAGACAGGGCCGCATTGCGTTGCCTCGGGCCCGGTCAACCCGCCTGTGGTCAGCCTGACGACGTAGCCCCCATCACCACCCGTGCCAAAGGCAGCCAGCCGGCCTGCGGTGGACTCGGGTTGGTAGGCGAATGGGACACTATACCAGGCAATGGACGCGTCGGCACGGTGCTGGAGGTCGTCAGGATGGAACAGCATCAGCGTGCCGACGTCCGTGCCGATAC
>CAXTCI010000033.1:26722-35119 GCA_964242325.1 uncultured Acetobacteraceae bacterium | reverse complement strand
CGGAGATCCCGGCGAACTGCCAGTGGGCGGTGTTCCTGCGCAACCACGACGAGCTTACCCTGGAGATGGTCACCTCCGGCGAGCGCGACTACCTTTGGAACACCTACGCCGCCGACCGCCGGGCGCGCATCAACCTGGGCATACGTCGCCGGTTGGCGCCGTTGCTGGAACGCGACCGGCGCCGGATCGAGTTGATGAACGGTCTGCTGCTGTCCATGCCGGGCACGCCGGTCATCTATTATGGCGATGAGATCGGCATGGGCGACAACATCTTCCTGGGCGACCGGGACGGCGTCCGTACGCCCATGCAGTGGAGCATGGACCGCAATGGCGGCTTCTCCCGTGCCGACCCGGCGCAGATGGTGCTGCCGCCGATCATGGACGCCAACTACGGTTTCCAAGCCGTCAACGTCGAGGCGCAGGCGACTGACCCGCACTCCCTGCTGAACTGGACCCGGCGCATGCTGGCCGTACGCGGCCGGCACAAGGCATTCGGGCGCGGCACGCAGCGCTTCCTGTATCCCGGCAACCGGAAGGTGCTTGCCTTCCTGCGGGAGTTCACCCTTGAGGATGGCAGAAGCGAAACCATCCTGTGCGTCAGCAACCTGTCGCGCACGGCGCAGGCAGTGGAACTGGACCTGTCGGCCTTTGCCGCCCGGGTGCCAGTGGACATCGTTGGCGGATCGGTGTTCCCGCCTATTGGCCAGCTCAGCTACCTGCTAACGCTGCCGGCCTACGGCTTCTTCTGGTTCCTCCTCGCATCGGACGCGCAACTGCCGAGCTGGCATTCGCCGCCACCGGAACCGTTGCCGGACTATGTGACGCTGGTGATGCGCGCCGGGCTGGCCGACGTCCTGGCGCAGCAGGGCCGCAATGTGCTGGAGCGTGAGGTATTGCCGGCCTACCTGCCGCTGCGGCGCTGGTATGCCTCCAAGGCAGACAGGCTGCAAAAGGTCCGGGTGGCCTATTCCGCGCCATTGCCCACCACGGGCGGCGCCGTGATGTTCGCCGAGGTCGAGGCGACGCTTCCTGACCGGACCGAGCGCTACGTGCTGCCGCTCGGCGTCGCCTGGGAAGACGACAGCACCGGCGCCCTGGCGCAGCAACTGGCGCTGACCCGAGTGCGGCGCGGGCCGCGTGTGGGATACCTGACCGACGCCTTCGCAGTGGACGCCATGGCCCGGGGCTTGGTCGGCGCGTTGCGGAACAACGCCGTGGTCAAGCTGGATGATGGTGAACTGCGGTTCATGCCCGGTGCCAACTTGATCGCGCTGGAACTTCCTACCGACGCCAGCATCCGGCGGCTGTCGGCTGAGCAGTCCAACTCCTCGCTGATCCTGGGCGATGCCTTGGTGCTGAAGCTGGTCCGCCGGGTTCTGGCCGGTGTTCATCCCGAGGCGGAGATGACCGGCTACCTGACGGAGCGCGGCTTCACCAACACTGCGCCGTTGTTTGGTGAGGTCGTGCGTATGGGCGCGGATGGCATTCCGCATACGGTGGCGCTCGCCCAGGGCTTCGTTCGTAATCAGGGCGATGGTTGGGGCTATACGCTGGACTTCCTGGCAGGTGGGGTGGAGGCGGTGGCGCTGACCGGGCATGAGGAGACGGACACCTTCGCCGCCTACGAAGTGTTCGCCCGCGCCATCGGCACCCGACTGGCCGAGCTGCACGGTGTGCTGTCGCAGCCGACCGAGCGGCCGGAGTTCTCCCCGGAGCCGGCCGACCCCGCCGTGCTGGACGAGTGGGCATCCGGCGCCATCGAGCAGATTGACCGCGCGCTGGGCATGTTGGCCGGGATCACCACTTGGCCTGACGAGGCGACGGCGGCGCACGCGCAGCAGGTGCTGAGCCATGCGGACGCCCTGCGCGAGGCAGCCCGCGGCCTGGCCCGGCAAGGCGCCGGGTCGCTGCAGACGCGGGTGCATGGCGACTTCCATCTGGGTCAGGTGCTGGTCGTCCAGGGCGACGCCTACATCATAGACTTCGAGGGCGAGCCGGCGCGGACCATGGAGCAGCGCCGGGCCAAGTCGTGCCCGATGCGGGACGTGGCGGGGCTGCTGCGATCCTTCGATTATGCGGCAGCAGCGGCAGCGCCGGGCCGGGTTGCGGCGTCCGAGCAGGCCGCGGAACGGCGGCAGGGCATCCTGCAAGAGTTCCGCACCAAGGCTGGCGCGGCGTTCCTGGAAGCGTATCGCGCCGTGCTGAGTGCTGCAGAGCCGCGTTGGGTGCCTGATGAGGCGGAAGCGGCACTGCTCGACTTGTTCCTGCTGGAAAAGGCCGCCTACGAGATCATGTACGAAGCCGCAAACAGGCCGACCTGGATCGGCATACCTCTCGGTGGCCTGCATGCCATCGCCGTACGCCTGGTCGGACTGGAGCAGCAGGCATGACGGGCCTGCCTGACGCTGGCGCCATCGACGCCATCATGCATGCGCGGCACGGCGACCCGTTCGCAGTTCTTGGCCCGCACGGCATGGACCACGACCGTACGGTTCGGGCAGTGGTACCTGGGGCCGAGGCAGTCACGGTGCTGGATCGCGGTGGGCAAACGCTGGGCTCCCTGCAACGGCTCCATCCCGATGGCTTCTGGGCCGGGGCGGCTCCGGGCGACGGCCCATACAAGCTGAAGGCCAGCGGCGCCGGCGGCATCTGGGAGCAGGAGGACGCCTACGCCTTTCCGCCGACCCTGGGAAACCTGGACCTGTATCTGCTGGCGGAGGGCCGCCACCTGGATCTTGGGCATGCCTTGGGCGCCCACCTGTCGGTCATGGATGGCGTTCCTGGCGTGCGCTTTGCTGTTTGGGCACCGAATGCTAGCCGCGTTTCGGTCGTGGGCGACTTCAATTTCTGGGATGCGCGCCGCCATCCCATGCGCCGGCATTTCGGCGCCGGGGTATGGGACCTGTTCATTCCAGGCGTGCAGGCCGGGGCGGTCTACAAGTACGACCTGCTCGGACCCGGCGGCGAAACCCTGCCGCAGAAGGCAGACCCGGTCGCCTGGCAGGCCGAGGTGCCGCCCGCGACAGGCTCAATCGTCGCCAGCAAGGAGGAGTGGCGCTGGACGGACGCGGCGTGGATGGCACGGCGCGGGGCCGCACAGGCGTTGGATGCCCCCATTGCCGCCTACGAGGTGCATGCCGGGTCCTGGCTGCCGGCCGCGGAGGCGGGCAAGTCGGGATGGGAGGCGCTGGCAGACCGGCTGGCGCCATACTGTGCCGGGATGGGCTTCACCCACGTCGAACTGCTGCCGATCATGGAGCATCCGTTCGGTGGCTCCTGGGGATACCAGCCGCTCGGCCAGTATGCGCCGAGTTCGCGGCTGGGTCCGCCGGAGGGCTTTGCTCACTTCGTGGACCGTTGCCATGCCATGGGCGTGGGCGTGCTGTTGGACTGGGTGCCGGCGCACTTCCCGGCGGACGCGCACGGCTTGGCCCTTTTCGACGGCACGCCGTTGTATGAGCATGCCGACCCGCGCGAAGGATTCCATCCCGACTGGAACACCAATATCTACAACCTCGGCCGCAACGAGGTCCGCGGGTTCCTGATCGCCAACGCGTTGTTCTGGCTCAGGCAATACCATGTGGACGGTTTGCGCGTGGATGCCGTGGCGTCCATGCTCTACCGCGACTACAGCCGCAACGCCGGGGAATGGGTGCCAAACAAGTATGGCGGCCGGGAGAACCTGGAGTCCGTGGCCTTCCTGCAGGACCTCAGCCGCACCGTAAAGGAGCGCTGCCCCGGCGCGGTGCTGATCGCCGAGGAGAGCACCGCCTGGCCCGGGGTCACCCGCAGCGCCGATGAGGGCGGGCTTGGGTTCCACTACAAGTGGAACATGGGCTGGATGCACGACACGCTGCACTACATGCACGAGGACCCGATCAATCGTAGCTATCACCACGGCGAGATCACCTTCGGCCTGGTTTATGCGTTCACCGAGCACTTCACCCTGCCGCTGTCGCACGATGAGGTCGTGTATGGCAAAGGCTCGCTGATCCGCCGGATGCCGGGCGACCGCTGGCAGAAGTTTGCCAACCTGCGGGCCTATCTCAGCTTCATGTGGACTTACCCCGGCAAGAAGCTGCTGTTCATGGGCGGCGAGTTCGCGCAGGACCGGGAATGGAACCACGACACCGGACTGGACTGGGACCTGCTGGACGTGCCGGAGCACCAAGGCGTGCAAACCCTGGTCCATGATCTCAATGCGGCCTACCGCGGGATTCCGGCGCTGCACCTTGGCGACTGTGACCCGTCGGGGTTCCGATGGGTGGTGGTAGAAGATGCCAGCAACTCGGTGTTTGCTTATCTCCGCCTCGGCCATGGCACGCCGCCGGTGCTGGTGGTCTGCAATTTCACGTCGATGCCGCGGCATGGTTACCGCGTCGGCGTACCAACGGCCGGCCGATGGACAGAGGTGTTAAATTCGGATGCAGCCCAATATGGCGGTTCCGGGGTGGGAAACTACGGCGGAGTTGTGGCGGACGGGGAACCGGCGCACGGCTTGCCGGTTTCGTTAAACCTCACTTTGCCACCGTTGGCGACACTCATCCTTAGTCTGGATTAAAATGGCCGATTTCCCGGTTTCAACGCTGCGTTACGCCCACCCGCTTCCGTTCGGTGCGGAGCTACAGGACGACGGCAACACCCGTTTTCGGGTATGGGCGCCAACGGTGGAGCACGTTGAACTGGAGTTGAACGACGGTGCCTTTGTGCCGATGCAAGCGGAAAATGGTGGCTGGCATAGCCTGACCTGCCGTGCGCCGGCTGGGACGCGCTACCGTTACCGTATGCCAGATGGCCTGGCGGTGCCCGATCCGGCATCTCGTCAACAGGCGCCGGATGTGCATGATCCCAGCGTTGTCGTGGACCCAAAGTCCTACGAGTGGCGCAACACCGGCTGGGTCGGCCGGCCGTGGCATGAAGCGGTGGTGTATGAGCTGCATGCCGGTGCGATGGGCGGCTTCTCCGGCATCCGCCGTCGGCTGCCCGAGCTTCAGGCGCTCGGCATCACCGCCATCGAGATCATGCCGATCTCCGATTTCCCCGGTGGCCGAAATTGGGGCTACGATGGGGTTCTGCCTTATGCCCCGGACTCCGCCTACGGCACGCCTGACGAGTTGAAGGCGCTGGTGGATGAGGCGCATGGGCTGGGCCTGATGGTCATGCTCGACGTGGTGTATAATCACTTTGGCCCCGATGGCGCCTACATCCATGCCTATGCCAAGACGTTCTTCCGTGAGGAGGTCCACACTCCCTGGGGTGCCGCAATAGACTTCCGGCGTCCTGAAGTATGCGACTATTTCATCCAGAACGCCCTGTTTTGGCTGCAGGAATACCGCTTTGACGGGCTGCGCTTTGATGCGGTCCATGCGATCTCCGAAGAGTCGTTCCTGGTTGATCTGGCTGGGGCCATAAGGTCCGGAGTCGAGCCGGGCCGGCAGGTTCACCTCGTACTGGAGCATGAGAACAACCGTGCGGCGCTGTTGCGGTCTGGACCAGACGCGCCAGGCTTCGACGCGCAATGGGCAGACGATTTCCATCATTGCATGCATGTGCTGCTGACCGGTGAGTCCGAAGGCTACTACGAAGATTTTCAGGACGCGACCAACCTACTCGCGACCTGCCTACGGAACGGTTTCGCCTACCAGGGCCAGATCTCGAAGCATCTTCAGCGTCCACGCGGCGAGCCAAGCGGTTACCTGCCGACCACAGACTTCGTCATGTGCCTGCAGAACCATGATCAGATCGGCAACCGGGCGATGGGCGACCGGCTGGCGACACTGGCCGATCCCGGCAAGCTGCGCGCCGCCACAGCTTTGCTGCTGTTGTCGCCGTTCATCCCGATGCTGTTCATGGGTGAGGAGAATGGCGCGACCAGCCCGTTCCTGTTCTTCACCAGTCATAACGACGAGTTGGCTGGGCTGATCCGTGAGGGCCGGCGGGCGGAGTTCAAGCACTTCGCGGCGTTCCATGACCCGGCGCGGCGGGACGCGATCCCCGATCCGAACAGCCCCGCCACTTTTGAAGCGTCCGTGCCAAACAGCGGCGATGCCGGAACCGCTGCCTTCATTCGGTTGCTGCTGGACGTCCGGCGGGACCGCATCGTACCGGGCCTGCTAGGCTGCCGGAGCGAGGGTGTCGAGGTTCTTGGCAAAGGCGCTCTACGTGCGACCTGGCGGCTCGGCAACGGCGAGCGGCTGTTGATTGGCTTTAACCTCGGTGATGCGCCGGTGCCGTCCGGCTTGCCGGATGCACCAGCTGTGGCCGCAGTGCCGCCTGGAACTGTGGGTGCCACATTGCCGCCGGGCAGCCTCGTCGCGCACATCCTTCCGGCATGATCGATGACGCTTTGTCGGCGCTGGCGCAAGCGGCCGGTGTAGCGCCGCGCTGGCGGGATGTGCATGGCGGATGGCATGACGTGGCGCCGGATACCCTGCGCATCGTACTGGGCGCGCTCGGTCTACCTGCGGATAGCGACGCCGCGGTTGCGGAGAGTCAGGCACAGCTTGCCAGTGCATCGGGGAAGTTGCCGCCGCTGATCACTACGCAGGTCGGATTGGCCACTCCAATTGCCGCCGATCCTGGACAGTTTGAACTCATGCTGGAGGATGGCACTACCCGGACCGGCATCCTGGCCGAGGCTAGCAGCGGTTCCGTTCTCCCGCCGATTGACGTGCCGGGTTACCATCGTCTGACCATCGGCAGCAGCCAGATTACGGTCGCCGTTGCGCCGGATCATTGTTACCCCGTGCAGGGTGTAGTGCCGGGCCGGCGCTTGTGGGGGTTGGCGGCACAGCTTTACTCGCTGCGGCGGCCCGGCGACGGCGGACTTGGCGATTTCGGCGGCTTGCAGGACTTGGTGGGCGCGGCGGCGTTGCACGGAGCTGCCGCGGTCGCGATCAGCCCCGTGCACGCCCAATTCTCCGCCGATCCCGACCGCTTCAGCCCTTACTCACCATCCAGCCGCATGCTGCTGAATGTGCTGCATACCCGGCTGGATATGCCGGATACCGGCGACACCGGCCTGGTGGACTGGCCAACTGCTGGCCGCGCACGACTTGCGGCAATGCGCGTGCTGTTCGCCGCCGCCGACGCGGATACGCTGGCCCAACTGGATGCCTACCGGCAGCGCGAAGGCGATGCGCTGGAAACCCATGCGCGGTTTGAAGCGCTGCACGACCATATCTTCGGAGCCGATCACACGCGCTGGCACTGGCGCACGTGGCCCGAAGAATACCGCAGCCCTGATAGCCCCGCTGTGGAGGCTTTTGCCCGGCAGCATGCCGATGCCGTACGCCTGCACGTCTTCATGCAATTCATGGCCGACCGCAGCTTGGGCGAAGCGCAGCGTGCGGCCCGGGAAGCAGGAATGCCGATTGGGCTGATTGCCGACTTGGCAGTCGGCGCGGACTCTGGTGGCAGCCATTGCTGGAGCCGGCAGTCGGAAACCTTGCTTGGGCTCTCTATTGGTGCACCGCCGGACCTGCTCAGCATTGAGGGGCAGAACTGGGGTTTAGCCGCCTTCAGCCCTCGCGGCCTCGTGCAGAACGGCTTCGGCGCATATATCGAACTGCTCCGCAGTGCCATGCGGCATGCAGGCGGCGTCCGCATAGACCATGCGCTGGGGTTGGCGCGCCTGTGGGTCGTTCCGGATGGCGCTTCGGCAAAGGAAGGCGCCTATGTCGCCTACCCCACCGCCGACCTGCTCCGCCTGATTGCGCTGGAAAGTTATCGGCACAAGGCGGTCGTGCTTGGGGAGGACCTTGGCACCATTCCGGAGGGCTTCCAGGACCGCATGGACACGGCGGGGGTGCTGGGAATGCGGGTGCTATGGTTCGAGCGGGACCAGTTGGACCGCTTCACCCCGCCCAGCACCTGGTCCACCGCAGCCGCTGCGATGACCAGCACGCATGACCTGGCCACCGTGGCGGGCTGGTGGACCGGGCGGGACCTGCAATGGCGCGCTGATGTCGGCCTGCTCGGTGACGAGGGCAACCGGGCTTGGGAATGGCAGGCACGGGCGCGCGACCGCCATTTGCTGTGGCAGGCGATGCAGGAAAGCGGCGCTGCCCAGGGCGACCCACCGGCGGATTGGGACGCTCATCCCGTCGTTGACGCCGCCGTCCGCCATATCGGTGCGTCTGCCTGCGAGTTCGTCATCCTGCCCATTGAGGACGCGCTGGCGTTGCCGGAGCAGCCGAACCTGCCGGGCACGATGGATCAGCATCCGAACTGGCGGCGCCGCCTGCCGGGTAACGCCGCGGACCTGCTGAATGCGCCCGGAGTGGCAAAGCGGCTGGACGCCCTGAACACCATAGGTACTACGGCATGAAGCCACTTTCCGCCACCGCGCGGCTGCAGTTCCACAAAGATTTCACCATGGATCAGGCGGCAGAGCTG
>CAXTCI010000033.1:19566-26712 GCA_964242325.1 uncultured Acetobacteraceae bacterium | reverse complement strand
AGCTAGGCATCAGCCACCTATATGCCTCCCCGTTGCTGAAGGCTCGTGCCGGGTCCACCCACGGCTACGACATCGTGGACCACAACACTGTCAACCCCGAGTTGGGCGGCGAGGACGCGTTGCGCCGCATGGTGGCCCGGCTGCGCGAGCACGGCATGGGGCTGATCTTGGACATCGTGCCGAACCACATGGGCGTTGGCGGCAACGACAATGCTTGGTGGCTGGATGTGCTGGAATGGGGGCGCGGCAGTCCCTACGCCGAATACTTCGACATAGATTGGGACCCGCCCGACGCCACCCTGCGTGGACGCCTGCTGGCACCTTTCCTGGGCAAGTCCTATGGTGAGTGCCTGGACGACGGCGAGCTAGTGCTGAAATTCGACGAGACTGACGGACGGCTGTTCGTCGCCTATCATGACCACCGCTTCCCGATAAATCCGCGCGACTACGCATCGGTGCTGCTGACTACCGGCGGCCCACTGGAAACGCCTGCCCGGGCCTTTGCCGAGTTGGGTGCCGGCGGCGGCGAGGCCGTGCGGCAGGAGGCCGAGGCAGCGCGGCAGGAACTCCTGCAGCCGAACTATCGCAAGGCGCTTGCAGAATGCCTGCACGCCTATTCGGTCAAGCTGCCAGAGGGCAAGGAACGGCTGCACCGGCTGCTGGAGCGGCAGAGCTACCGTCTGGCCTGGTGGCGGGCCGCGACGGACGAGATCAACTGGCGCCGCTTCTTCGACGTGAACGGCCTGGCCGGGGTACGGGTCGAGGTGCCGGAGGTGTTCGAGGCGACGCACCGCACGGTGCTGCGCTTGTATGCAGAAGGGCTGATTGACGGCGTACGCATAGACCACGTGGACGGTCTGGCATATCCGCGCGAATACTGCCGCAAGCTGCGCCGCCGCCTGGTGACCGCCTCGGAGCAGCGGCCAGAGGGCTTGCGCGGTCAGAAGCCGATCCTGTGGATCGAAAAGATCCTTGCGCCGCATGAACGCCTGGCATCCGATTGGGCGACCGACGGCACCACCGGCTACGACTTTATGAACGACGCCTCGGCGGTGCTGCACGATCCCGCGGGCGAGGCCCCGCTGACCGCGCTATGGACGACGCTGACCGGCCGGGCCGCTGCGTTCGATGACGAGGCGATGCCAGCCCGCCGCAAGATCTTGACGGAGAGCTTAAGCAGCGAGCTATTCGCTACTGCCAATGCCCTGCACCGCATTGCCCGGCGCAGCTTGGCGACCCGTGACTACACCTTGAGCGCCGTCCGGGCGACGCTGGTGGAGTTGCTGGTGCACTTCCACACTTACCGTATTTATGCCGCGGCGCCCGGCATTTCCCCCGTGGACCAGCGAGTGATGGATTGGGCAATGGCCGGCGCCCGACGGACGGTGCGCTCCGCCGACCGGTCGCTGCTGGAGTTGGTCGGCGCCTGGCTGGCCGGTGCCGGGCTGCGTGAGGTGCCGGCCGGTACCAGGCGGCAGGAATGGCAGCGGGCGATGGTGCGTTTCCAGCAGCTTTCTGCCCCAACGGCAGCCAAGTCGGTGGAGGACACAACCTTCTACCGCTATGGCCGCCTACTGTCCCGCAATGAGGTCGGGTCCGAACCGTCACAGTGGTGCATCACGCCGGCCGCCTTTCACGGCGTGATGCGGGAGCGGCAGAAACGTTATCCGAATGCCCTGCTCGCCACCGCGACCCACGACCACAAGCGTGGCGAGGACAACCGGGCGCGCTTGGCCGTGCTGAGCGAAGTGCCCGGCGAGTGGGAGTCAGCCCTGGCGCGTTGGATGCGTTTGAACGCGCCGTTGCGCCGCGACCTGCCGGACGGCCCAGCGCCGGACCCGGCTGATGAGGTCATGCTCTATCAGACCCTAGTTGGCGCCTGGCCGCCTGGCCTGCTGCCGCAGGACCGCCCAGGTGTGAAGGCGCTGGAGGACCGCATCGCCGGCTGGCTGGAGAAGGCGCTGCGGGAGGCAAAACGGCGCACTGGCTGGGCCGCGCCGGACGCCGAGTATGAAGGCGCCTGTCGGACGTTCCTGGCCGGCCTGCTCGATCCCGAGCGGTCAGTGGATATGACGGGGGAGTTGGCAGCCTTTGCCGCACGCATCATCCCGGCGGGGTTGGTCAACAGCCTGTCGCAGACGATGTTGCGGTTGACCTGCCCCGGCATCCCCGACCTGTATCAGGGCACGGAATACTGGGATTTCAGCCTTGTGGACCCAGACAACCGTCGCCCGGTGGACTTTGCCGCCCGTGAAGCGTCGCTGGACGCCGGAGTCGCGCCAGCCGAGTTGATGCAATCGTGGCGTGACGGCCGGGTGAAGCAGGCCGTCATCGCCCGCACGCTCGCCTTGCGGGCGGAAGCGCCGACGCTGTTCACCGAGGGCGCTTACGTCCCGCTGCAGGCGGAAGGGCCGCAAGCCGGCTCCGTTCTTGCGTACGCCCGGGTGCATGAGGGCCGGGCTGCCGTGGTGGCGGTCAGCCGGCTGCCAGTTGTGGTGCAAGCACAGATGACTTTTCCGTTAGTCCAACCCGATCTTTGGGCGGAAACTAGCCTAGTACTGCCACAAAGTATTGCTGACCGGGCATTGAGTGATATCCTAGGGGACATGGATGATGTCATGGGTAAGGAACGGATTCCAATGACGCAGTTGCTTGGACGGCTGCCCGTGGCTTTGTTGGCACTTCGATGAACCGCCTCGTCGTCGTCAGCAACCGAGTTCCTGCGCCATCTGCCGCCGGGGCACAGGCTGGCGGCTTAGCTGTGGCGCTTGAGTCGCTGATGGAGCGCCGTGGAGGCGTATGGTTCGGCTGGAGCGGCCGTATCGTTGATGCCCCGTCCAACCAAGCAAAGATGATGGACTCGGGCCAAGTTCAGTTTGCAACGCTCGATCTGTCCGCTGATGAGCACGACCGTTACTACAATGAGTTCTCGAACAGCACGTTATGGCCGTTGCTTCACTCGATGCCTGAGATGATGACCTTCGACCGGCGCAATGCGTTGGCCTACCGCGCGGTGAATGAGCGCTTCGTCGAAGGCTTGCGGCCAATGCTGCGGGCCGACGACCTGATCTGGATACACGACTATCATCTGATGGCTATGCCGGCCCTGCTGCGGGCGCGCGGCGTGTTGGCGCCGATTGGGTTTTTCTTGCACATCCCCTTTCCGTCTGCGGATATGCTGGCCAGCGTGCCGGAAAGCGAGGCCTTGGTGCGGGACTTGCTGGCATGCGACTTGGTAGGGTTCCAAACAGCCAACGACGTCGAAAACTTTGCTGAGGCCGCGATGCGGCATGGCGATGCCACGCGGGTGGATGCCGGGCGGCTACAGGTGGGACGGCGGCAGGTGCGCCTGGGTGTGTTCCCGGTCGAGATCGAAGCGCAAGAGTTCGCAGCAATGGCTGAGGACTCTTGGCTTGCTGCCCCGACCGAGCGGTTGCGGCGCAGCCTGTCCGGCCAACGCCTGATCCTGGGCGTGGATCGGATGGACCCTACCAAGGGCTTGCCGCAGCGCCTGGCTGGCTACCGCCGCCTGCTGGAAACTCGGCCGGAATGGCACCGGCGCACGACGTTCCTGCAAATCGCCGCGGAGTCCCGCAAGGATGTCGTCGCCTACCAGGACCTGCGCAATGCCGTGGAGCAGGCAGTTGGCAGCATCAACAGCGCCTACAGCGAGGCAGATTGGGTTCCAGTGCGTCTGGTGGCACGCGCCGGGGCACGCAGCACGATGGCCGGCTACATGCGGGAAGCGCGGGTTGGATTGGTGACGCCGTTGCGGGACGGCATGAACTTGGTGGCCAAGGAATTCATCGCCGCACAAGACCCTCAAGACCCCGGCGTGCTGATACTATCTCGGTTTGCCGGGGCGGCGCGGCAACTCGGGTCGGCGCTGATCGTGAATCCCCATGATGCCGACCAGTTGGCAGACGCCCTGGACATTGCGCTCAACATGAGCCTGGCCGAGCGTCAGACGCGTTGGCAGGAAAGCTGGAACGTGTTGCGTGGAACGTCAGCGCTGGCTTGGGGACGGTCTTTTGTTGCCGCATTGCTGCGGGCCGCAGCAGTTGGGCCGGGCAGCGTGCGGCGTATGGCAGTCGGTAGCGGGGTTGCCGGTGTCCAGTCTCTCGTGTTGGGGACCGATACAGTGGGCGCTCGGTTGAACTAGGCAAAGCGTAGCATCTAGTGGCAGCCAGCCGTTAGGCGCTCCTCAACTCGGAATGGCGGCAACGGCCGGAGCGGACGTCGTCGGTACAGGAATCAGCGCCGCCGTGGATCCAAGGCGTCGCGTAGGCCATCGCCTACCAAGTTGAATGCCAGCACGGCCAAGAAGATGGCAGCCCCAGGAAACACCGCGAGCCACGGTGCCTGATCCAGGAATCGCTGGGCGGAGTTCAACATGCTGCCCCAGCTTGGGGCTGGCGGTTGCTGGCCCTGTCCCAGGAAAGATAGGCTGGCCTCGGCGATGATGGCGGCGGCAATTGCCAGCGTCGCTTGCACCAGCACGGGCGGCACGATGTTCGGCAAGACGTGGCGCATCGCGACTCGCCAGGGCGGGTTGCCGGTGGCGCGGGCAGCCTCGACGTAGTCGTGCGTCGCGGCGTCCATCGTTGCGCCGCGCGAGACACGTACGAAGATCGGTGCGGCAGTGATGCCGATCGCGATCATGGCATTGGTCAGCGAGGGGCCGAGGAACGCCGCCAAGGCGATTGCCAGGATCAGGAACGGGCAAGCCAGCATGGCATCCACCAGCCGGCCGATCACGCCGTCCACCCAGCCGCCAGTGAAGCCCGCCAGCAATCCCAGCGGGACGCCGACCCCGGCCGCTATCAGCACCGATACCACTCCGGCCAGCAACGACGCCCGCGCACCGAACACCACACGGGACAGCACGTCGCGCCCATTCTCATCGGTGCCCATCCAGTGCTGCAGGGACGGCGCCTTGCGTATGGCCGTCCAGCTTGTAGCGACGGGGTCATAGGGCGCCACCAGCGGCGCCGCGACCGCAACCACGACGAACACCGCAACCACGATGAAGCCAAACACCGCCGCCGGCCTGGCACGGAAGCGGTTGAGTGCTATGATCGCCGGGCTGCGCGCGCCCGCGGCGCCAGCACTGCTCATGCCGTGCGCAGCCGCGGGTTGATGATGACATACAGCACATCCGCGAGCAGGTTCAGCAGGATGAACAGCCCGGCAGTCACCAGTACGACGCCCTGGACCACGGGGTAATCCCGGTTGAACACGGCATCCACGACCAGCTTGCCGAAGCCAGGGATGCTGAACACCTGTTCCGTCAGCACCGCGCCGGACAGCAGCGTGCCCAGTTCCAGCGCGCCCAGCGTCACCACGGGAACCAGGGCGTTGCGGAAGGCGTGGCGCAGCACGACCCGCCATTCCGGTAGGCCCTTGGCCCTGGCCGTGCGTATGTAATCCTGGTCCAGCGCCCCCAGCATGGCGCTCCGTGTATGGCGCATCAGGACGGCGGCGATGCTATTGCCCAGCACGAAGGCCGGCATGATGGTGGTGGCCAGCGATTGCCGCCAGTCCTCGCTGAGCGGCACGTAGCCGGAGGGCGGAAGCCAGCCCAGCTTCACCGACACGAGCAGGATCAGCATGATCCCCAGCCAGAAGTTCGGCGTGCTCAGCCCGGCCAGCCCGACCAGGTTGGCGATGTAGTCCAGCGGGCGGTTGCGCTGCGCGGCGGACAGGATGCCCATCGGCACGCCGATGCATAGCGCGATTAGGAAGGCCATCGCGCCCAGTTGCAGCGTCACCGGCAGCTTCTCCCCGACCAGCGCCGCGACGGGTTGGCGAATGCGCCATGAGAAGCCGAGGTCTCCGTGCAGCACGCCGCCGACCCAGTGCAGGTACTGCACGGGGACGGAGCGGTCCAGCCATAGCTCGGAGCGTATCTGCGCCAGCACCACGGGGTCTCCGCGCTCCTCCCCGGCCAACACGACGGCGGGGTCGCCAGGCATAAGTTGCTGGAGCGCGAACACGAGCATGCTGACGAGTATGATAGTTGGGATTACCTGCAACAGGCGTCCGACGAGGTGGCCGCGCATGTGCTGCCTACTTCGCCAGGCTGACGCCCTGCAGGCGTATCATGCCGTCCGGCATGGGACGGAAACCCTCGACCTTGGTGGAAAGGCCGGCGATGTTCTTCTGCGTCCACAGGTAGAGGATCGGCAGGTCCTGGCGCTCGGCGGCCCACATGGCGGTGTAGAACTCGCGCCGCTTTGGCACGTCGGCGGTCAGGCGGGCATCGTCCAGCGCCTTGTCCACGGTGGGGTTGCTGTAGTTCATCGTGTTCAAGGCGCCGCCGGTGTGCAGGAAGCTATACAGGTTGCCGTCCGGGTCCACCCGGCCGGACCAGGCCAGGAGGAAGCCAACGTAGTCGCCGCGGGACTCCGCCTGCAGTGCCGAGGCGAACTCGGTCGCGGTGATGCGCACGTCGAAGCCGGCCTCGGCCGCCATGCTCTGGATCACCTCGGCGGCTTGCCGCATGTCGGGGTTATTCGGCACCATCATGTCCACCGGGACCGGACCGGTCACGCCGGCCTCCTTCATCAGCGCCTTTGCCTTGGCGACGTCGCGTGCGGGCGTCTTCACGTCGGCGATGAAGTAGGGGCTGCTGGGCGACACCGCCTGCGCCGTCGGGGTGTAAAGCCCGGCATAAACCACCTGCACCAGCGCGTCCCGGTCCAGCGACAGCTCGAAGGCGCGGCGCAGGCGCGGGTCCGACGTGATCGCCGCCTTGGACCGGGGGCCGTTGGCGACATTGAAGCTCAGCCCCTGGTAGCCGAGGTAGTCGGTGATCGCGACCTTGAGCCGAGGGTTCTTGCGGACGGCGTCCACGTCGGTCGGCAGGATGAACTCCACCAACTCGACGCTGCCGGCCTGCAGGTTCGCCAGGCGGATGCTGCTGTCTGGGATCGGCTGATAGACCACCCGCTCCAGCTTGATGTTGCCGGCGTCCCAGTAGCCCGGGAACCGCTCCAGCACGATGCGGTCCTGCGGCACCCGCTCCTTGAACGCGAACGGCCCGGCGCAGACGGGATGCAGACCGAAGTCCTTGCCCTCGGCTTCCGCTGCCTTGGGCGAGACGATCATGCCGGCCCGGTCGGCCAACTGCGCCAGGAATGGTGA
>CAXTCI010000033.1:4583-19556 GCA_964242325.1 uncultured Acetobacteraceae bacterium | reverse complement strand
TTTCAGCACGATGCGGACGGTCTGCGGGTCCACGACTTCGACCCGGTCCATCGTGCTCAGCTCGCTGCGGCGGAAGCTGCCCTGCATCGAAACGTGGCGGTCCAGCGAGTACTTGACCGCCGCCGCGTCCATCCCGGTGCCATCCTGGAACTTCACGCCCTGGCGCAGGTGGATGACCAGCGTGGTCGGGTCGGTCCACTCATAGCCGGTCGCGAGCTGGGGCACGATCTCCAGCTTTTCGTTGATATCGAACAGCTTGTCGCACAGCCCGGCGAACACGATACGGCCGACATAGGTGCGCGCCAGGGTGGGGTCCAGGATGTCCGCGTCCTCCCGCAGCGCGATGCGCAGGGTCTGCGCAGCGGCGGCCTGGCCGAATAGGGCGGCGCAGGCGGTGGCTAGGAGGAGTCGTCGCATCGGGGTGCCCCAGTCCGTCAAACGCCAGCAACACTGACCGGCTTGGCTTGCACGCGCAAGCTGGTGGTGGCACCCCGGGGCAACACGGAACAGGGATGCCGCCAGATGCGCCAATACACCATCGCCTCGATCCCCGCGGACGGCATCGGGCCGGAGGTCGTGGCCGCCGGGCTGGAGGTGCTGGAGGCCGTCGCGGTGCGGGACGGCGGGTTCCGGCTACAGGTGGAGCACCTCGACTGGGGCTCGGACCGTTACCGCCGTACCGGGGCGCTGATGCCGGCGGATGGGCTGGACCGGCTGCGCCCGATGGACGCCATCCTGTTCGGCGCGGTCGGCGCACCGGACATCCCAGACCACGTGACACTGTGGGGCCTGCGGCTGCCGATCTGCCAGGGCTTCGACCAGTATGCCAACATCCGGCCCACCCGCATCCTGCCGGGCGTGCAGTCGCCGTTGCGCGGGGTCGGGCCGGGCGACCTGGATTGGCTGATCGTGCGGGAGAACAGCGAGGGCGAATACGCCGGGCACGGCGGGCGGGCGCATCGCGGCTTTCCGGAGGAGGTCGCGACCGAGACCGCCATCTTCACCCGGCGCGGGGTCGAGCGGATCATGCGGTTCGCCTTCGATGCCGCGCAGAAGCGTCCGCGCAAGCTGCTGACCGTCGTCACCAAGTCCAACGCGCAGCGGCACGGCATGGTGTTCTGGGATGAGGTCGCGGCCATCGTCGCTGCCGACTACCCGGACGTGACCTGGGACAAGGAGCTGGTGGATGCCATGACCACCCGCATGGTCCGCAAGCCCGCGAGCATCGACACGGTAGTCGCCACCAACCTGCATGCCGACATCCTGTCCGACTTGGCGGCGGCGCTGGCGGGATCGCTGGGCATCGCGCCGACCGGCAACGTGGACCCGGAGCGCCGCTTCCCCTCGATGTTCGAGCCGATCCACGGCAGCGCCTTCGACATCACCGGCAAGGGGATCGCCAACCCGGTGGCGACGTTCTGGACGGCGTCGCTGATGCTGGAGCACCTGGGGGAGCCTGGGGCGGCCGCTGCCCTGATGCGGGCGGTGGAGGGGGTTTGCGCGTCTGGAATGGTGACGCCGGATTTGGGCGGGACGGCGACGACGGCGGAGGTTACGCGGGCTGTTTGCGAGGCGGTGCGGGGGGCGAACTGAACTGCGGCTTCAACCCAGTGGAGGACTGACGCCCGCCGCGTGAGCTGTCCCTCCCGGCGCTGGTTCCGTCAGGAACATCAGCGCGTTTATGCAACCGATATGTTGCAGCCCCTACAAGCACGTCGAACCTTAACGGCTCCTGCCGCCACATTGGCGATGGATCAACAGGGTGCGCCGCGCCGCTCCAGGCCGGCTCGTCCAAGGCATAGACGTCAGTCCGGCGACGGCAGCCCCTGTGTGATCCGATGCTGCACAGGAGCTGCCTCTTGGAACATAGACCCGGCCTGGCCGCTACGGCCGTCTTAACGACGGGCATATTCGGCCATGGACTAGCGGAGTTGGACGGTCCAGAGGCTGCCCTCATCCGGGTGGCCGACGCCGCCCTGGATAGCCGCATCGTCGTCCTCCTGCCCGGCGCGCTGGAGCTGACCTGCGCGCTGATGCGGCAGGGCTACACCAATGTTGCAATGGCCCGGCTGACCGACCGCCCCCGGGCAGAGCAGGCCGACGTCCTGATCGTTCCCGAACTCGCGCCCGAAATCACCGCGGACGGGCTGCTCGACCGGGTGGTGTCTTATGCCCGCCGTGTGCTGGCTCCGCTTGGGACGGTCGTGCTGTCGCTGGATGCCGGACTGCCGGCCGAGGCAACGCAGCAGGCCCGTTGCCGGCTCCGAACCCTAGGCTTCGCCGCTGTTCACACTGAGGCGGCCGGCTGCAGCACCCTGGTTCGCGCCGACCTGCCGCTGATTGGGCGGCTGTCATGATGCACCTGATCCGCCCCCCCATATCGGACACCGGCGTAGCGTTCTGGGCCACGGCGCACGGCTTGGCCGGGCTGAAGGGCTCGGTGGTCGCGCTCATTACGCCCATGCACGGCGGCAGGGTGGACGATGACGCGCTGGCGGCCCTATGCGACCGGCAGGTGCAGCGCGGCAGCACGGCCCTCGTGGTATGTGGAAGCACCGGCGAGGCCGCCTCCCTACTGCCGTCCGAGCACATGCGCGTCATCCGGGTCGCCGTCGAGGCGGCAGCCAGCCGCGTGCCGGTCATCGCCGGCTGCGGCGCGCCGGCGACGGATGCGGCAACCGCTCTGGCGGGCATCGCCGTGCGGAGTGGTGCTGCCGCCCTGCTCTGCGCCCCGCCGCCTTACGTCAGGCCGACGCAGGACGGGATTGCGGCGCACATCCGGGCGGTGGCCCATGCGTCCTCCTGCCCGGTGATCCTGTATGACGTGCCTGCCCGTACCGGCGTCGCCATAACCGATGAAACGGTGGCATGGCTGTTCGAGCAGGGCCTGATCGCCGGCATCAAGGACGCCACCGGCGACCTGTCCCGTCCGGTTCGGCTGCGGCAACTCTGCGGCGAGGGGCTGCGCCAGTATTCCGGCGACGACGCGACCGCCGCGGCCCACCTGGCGATGGGTGGCCACGGCTGCATATCGGTCACGGCCAACGTGGTGCCGGCGCTGTGCGCCCGGCTGCACCGGAGCTGGCTCCTCGGGGACATGGGCGAGTTCGTCCGGCTGCGCGACCAGTTGGCCCCGCTGCACCAGGCGCTGTTCAGCGAAAGCAATCCCATTCCCGTCAAGGCGGCGCTGTCGATGGCGGATCTGTGCCACGGCGACCTGCGCTTGCCGCTGACCCGTGCCGGCGCGGCTACGCTGGACCGGTTAGGGCTGATGCTGCCCGCCCTGATCGCAGCCGAGGAGGAGGCCGCCAGCCTGTCCCGGCTGAGCCTGGTGAGATGAATGCAGGACGTATCGGACCGCACTGGGCATGCACTGGCGACGACGGCGGCTGCGCTGATCGCGGCGATGCTGATCGCGCCGATCGTGCACCGGATCAATGTCGGGCTGAGCTGCCATTTTGGCACAGCCGCGCCCATTGCGGTGGGCCGCCTGCGTGCCCCGCCGGCTCCGCAGTGCGACGAGGCGAGGGACTGGGCAGCCGGAACGTTCCGGCGGGCCGGACCTTGAGCGCGGGAACAACACCATGAGCATGCCCACGGAGTTTCCTCGCCCCCAGCGGCCCCAGGCTGAACCGGCGCCAACGGTACGGGCGCAGCATCGGCCAGGGTTGGCCTTGATTGCAGACGTGTTTGCCCGGGAGGCTGTCGTCGGTGCGGTGCTATGGGCGGGACGAGGCTGGGCCCAACAGAACAGCGCGTTGCTGACCGGGGGGGTGTTTGCCCTGGTCCTCATCGGTACGCGGTGGTTCGGGCTGGCGCAGCGCCGAGGATGGGGGCTGACCCTCCGTGAAGCCTTGCTGGTGTTTACTGGGGGCATCTGCCTGGCCAACATCATCGCCTTCGCCGCGAGTCAGCCGCATTAGCGCGGCGCGGGCGTTGGTGAAACTAAATGTCAACGCCAGGCCGGTAGCTCCCGCTCCAGCCGTCCCAGAACCCAGACCACCGTCAGGGACAGCAAGGTGGCGAAAACGGCAGAAGTAACACGGGCAGTTTGCGAGGTGGTGCGAGGGCGCACCCGAGTGCTGGATGTTTCCACCTCGGTTCAATGGCGTCCTCCTGTCGCTGGCAGGATCGAACAGACAAAGCAGTCGACGGCTAATCAGGCCGAGATATCCGTTCGGCAACTACGAAATGCGCAGTAGTGCAGGCCGTTGCGCAATAAAGCCGGGAGCGGCTCTAAGTCGCCCTTACTGCTTCGGGCGTATGAATTTCGGGCTTATGAATACAGATACTTTTGAGGCGCTTTTGGACGCCTGAAAGGTCGCTTGCAGGCGTGTCGAGAGCAGCCCGTTGCGCTTGTTCTGCCCATTGTCGGGCTCCTGACAGGTTGCCGTGCGCCTCCTCAGCCTCGGCCCGGCAAACGCAGTAGAGCATGCGCTCGTGCGGTTTAATCGCAGCATCGGCCACAGATATCAGGATGTTTCTGCCTTCCTCCGCATGCTCAAGAACGATGAGCACGGAACCGCGGGTCATCATCGTGCTCGGCGACGGAGCGAGCGCCAGTGCCTCGGCTGACCAAGCGTCAAGGTGGGCTAGGTCTGGAGGCTCGTCCATGTCGAACAAATCATAAGATAGCAAATAGTCAAGCAGCAAAGCCCGCTCCACCGCCAGGAAATCCGTGCGCCCGAGCAAGCTACGCAATCTCGCGATGGCGTCCTGCTTTACCCAGCGGTCTTTGTCTATTCCTACGCGGCCGTAGTGGAATAGGAATTCCGGGAAAGCTGGCGAGGGTCCGGCCGCTATCTGCTCCTCTGTTGCCCGCCCCTGCAGGAGCAACCGATAACAACCTCCTAAGACGTCCGGCTCTCGTTGGAGCAGCGTTAGCAGGATATGCATTCCGTCACTGTTCCCCCAAGGGAAAAGGCTCGACACGATCATTAGAACTTGCACCGCGGCAATGGGGCGTAAAACCTCGTCTGGCGCGACGCTGGACGCTGACATCGCGCCCGTGGCGGCGAATAGCACAGCGTTGCCCAGCACCCCGCCAAGTGAGAAAAGTAAGCTGATGACCTGCCTGCGCCGATGCTGGGGCAGACAGGCCACATAACCGCCGTTCGGGATGGCGCGTAGCTCAAACAGCAACTCACCAATCCGGAAACTCAGCAACAAAGGGCCGATACCGATGCGGATTACGCGCGGCGAAAGCCGGAAAACCAAGGCTATTGCAAGGTGCCCCAATTCGTGAACAGCATAGCCAAGAACGGCGCCGATGATCGCGTATACCCAAAACGGGGCGATGACTGCCGGTAAAGGTGCAGTACCGTATTCACGGATTAAAGCGACCAGCGTGTCATCCGGGTTCGCGCCCATTCTCGATGCCCTAACCAGCCCTTTGATTCAAACCTACCGCCACTGTAGCAGCCACCGCTCCAGCCGCCCCAGCACCCAGGCCACCGCCAGGCCCAGCAGCGACAGCACCACGATCCCCGCCAGCAGATTATCGGTGTCATACAGGTTGCCCGCCTGCAGCACGAAGGCGCCGATCCCCCGCTCCGCCCCGATCATCTCCGCCGCCACCAGCAGGATGATGGCAATGCCGGTCGTCACCCGGAACCCACCCAGGATGGCCGGCAACGCGCCGGGCAGCACGATTTTCAGCAGGATCGCCCCCCGCCCCAGGCCGAACGCCTGCCCCATGCGGATCAGGTTGCGCGGCACCCCGTCCACCCCGGCCGCCGTGTTCAGCACGGTGGGGAAGAACACGCCCAAAGCCAGGGTGGCGATTTTCGAGCCCTCGCCGATGCCGAACCAGATGATGAACAGCGGTACCAGCGCGATCTTCGGGATCGGATACAGCGCCGACACCACCGCCATGCCCGGCGACCGCAGCAGGGTGAACAGCCCGACCCCGAACCCCAGCACGACTCCGCACACCGTCCCAAGTGTCCAGCCGATCGCCAGCCGTTGCAGCGACGCGCCCAGGTGCAGCCACAGCTCTCCCGACGAGATCAGCGCACCCAGCGCCCGGGCGATGTTGAGCGGCGGCGGCAGGAACAGCGTCGGGATCACACCGGCGCTGGCGCCCAACTGCCACAGCGCGACCAGCCCCAGCAGCGTGCCGATCGCCGCCAGAGGCACCAGCCGGGGCGCGAAGCCGCCGGCGCGGAATGGCACGGTGCCGGAAAGCCTACGCAAGCACCCGCTCCCGTTCCGCCGCCGCGGCGTCGTCGCGGATCATGTCCCACAGCCGGGCCTCAATCCCTAGCAGGTCCGGGTCGGCCTGGTTGCGCCCGCTGAGCGGCCGGTCGATCTCCACCACCGCCCGCACCCGGCCGGGCCGGCGGGACAGCACGGCGATGCGATGGCCCAGGCGCACGGCCTCACCCAGGTTATGGGTCACATAGACGGTCGTGGTCCCTGCCCGCGCAATGAGTGCGGCGAACTCGTCCAGCAGCAGCGCGCGGGTCTGGGCGTCCAGGGCGGACAGCGGCTCGTCCATCAGCAGGCATGCCGGACGGACCGCCAAGGCGCGGGCGATACCGACGCGCTGCCGCATCCCGCCGGACAACTGCCGCGGCCAGGCCCCGGCGAAGTCGGTCAGCCCGGTCGTCGCCAGCACCTCCGCCACGCGGGCGTCCCGCTCGGGCCGGGGCAGCCGGCCCTCCAGCACCAGGGACACGTTCCCGGCCACGCTGCGCCAGGGAAGCAACGCGAAATCCTGGAACACCGGGGTCAGCGGGTTCAGGCAGTCATCGGCCACCATGCCCTCCATCAGCACGGCGCCGCGATCCGGCCGCAGCAGGCCGCCGATGATGCCCAGCAGCGTGCTCTTGCCGCAGCCGGAAGGTCCGACCAGCACCAGGACCCGCCCCGGCTCTGCCACCAGGTCGATCCCATCCAGCACCGGCAGGCTGCCGTAGCTGTGCCCGACGCCCTGGATCGTCAGGCGGACCGTCGATCCCTGCATCAGCCCGGCAGGGCGCCGATGAAGCTGGTGTCGATGATATTCGCCGCATCCGGCGCGTTCTTGACCAGGCCCTGGTCCGCGAACCACCGCAATTGCGCCGCCACGTCTCGCACGTCCAGGCGCCCGCCCTCATCGTAGTAGCCGACGCCCTCGCCGATCTTGCGGGGACCATCGGGGTCGCCGGCATAGACATACTTCTGGATCAGCGGGATCACGCCGTCTGCCTTGGCATCCCGCAGCGGCTGCCCGGCGCCGTCCAGGCGCAGGAAGGCGTCCCGGTAGTCGGCGACGCCCTGCTGGTAAGCGCGGGCAAACCCATGCAGCGCCTCCGGACGGTCCCTAATTACCCGTACCGATGTGAACACGGCGGTGACCTGGTAGGGCACGAGGTCCCCGGCCCAGCCGATGATCCGCGCCTCGCCGGATGCGTCCAGCGGCCGGGCCATGCTGGCGACGGCCATCGTCGCGTCCACCTGACCCGTCCGTACCGCGGCCACCATGTTGCCGATGCCCTGCAACGGGCGCAGAGCCATGGATTTCAGGTCGAAACCCTCCGCCTCCGCAATGCGCCCAACCATGTAGTGGAACGACGAGCCGAACTGGGTGATGCCGAAGCTGTGGCCGCCTAGCTTCGCCGGGTTGGTCAGACCGGCGTCATATGCCTTGCGCGACGCCAAGATCGCCGTGCCGTCATAGCCTTTCTCTTCGTGCAGCGCGCCGCCGATCACCTTCAACGTGCCGCGCCCGGCCAGGCTGAAGAAGCCGCCGGTCAGCGCGGTGATCCCTACGTCTATGTCGCCCGACACCGCCGCCGCGGCGATGGGCTGCGCGGCCTCGAAGAAGCGGAACTCGGCGGCCAAGCCCTGGTCAGCGAAGTAGCCGCGCTCCATCGCGACATACAGCGGCGCCGGCGACAAGGTATGCAGCAGGCCGATGCGCAGCGGCTCGGCGGCGCACGCCGGGCGGGCCAGCAGCAGGGCAGGCAGGGCAAGGGCAGCGCGCCGGGTCAGGGCTGGGGTGGGCAAGGCGGCTCCTCCGATCATCGGCCCCCATGTGCCATAGGTCAGCCGGGTTGCACAGGAAGCGCCGGGGACCCATACCCCGATGCATGGCACCACCCCTCCTGCTGCTGCAAGACATCCGCCTCAGCCTCGGTACCGCTCCCTTGCTGGACGGCGCGGAGCTGGGCGTCGGCGCCGGGGAGCGCATCTGCCTGGTGGGTCGCAACGGGTCGGGCAAGAGCACGCTGCTGAAGGTCGCCGCCGGTCTGCTGCAGGCAGATGGCGGCAAGCGGTTCCTGCAGCCCGGCACCACCGTCCGCTACTTGCCGCAGGAGCCGGACCTGTCCGGCTACAAGTCCACGCTCGCCTATGTCGAGGATGGCATGGGGCCGGGTGACGACCTGCACCGGGCGCGCTCCCTGCTGGACCAGCTCGGCCTCACCGGAGAGGAAGACCCGGCGCACCTGTCGGGCGGCCAGATGCGCCGTTGCGCCCTGGCCCGCACCCTGGCCCCCTCCCCCGACCTGCTGCTGCTGGACGAGCCGACCAACCACCTGGACCTGCCGGCCATCGAATGGCTGGAGGCCGAGCTGAACAGCCTGCGCGCCGGCCTCGTGCTCATCAGCCACGACCGGCGGCTGCTGGAAACCCTGTCCCGCAGCATCGTCTGGCTCGACGGCGGCGTGACCCGGCGTATTGACCGCGGCTTCGGCCACTACGAGGCCTGGCGCGACGAGGTCGAGGAACAGGCGGAGCGCGACCAGCACAAGCTGGGCCGCCAGATCGCGCGGGAGGAGGACTGGCTGCGCTACGGCGTCACTGCCCGGCGCAAGCGCAATGTCCGCCGCCTCGGCGAACTGGGTGCGCTGCGGCAGAAGCGGCGGGAGTCGCGCGGCAGCGACAGCCCGTTGCGCCTGATCGCCAGCGAGGCTGATTTATCCGGCAAGCTGGTCGCCGTCGCCGAGCACGTCAGCCGCGCCTTCGACGGCAAGGAGGTCGTGCACGATCTGACGATGCGCGTCCTGCGTGGCGACCGGCTGGGCATCGTCGGCCCGAACGGCGCCGGCAAGACCACCCTGCTGCGGCTGCTGACCGGGGTGGACCAGCCGGACAGCGGCTCTGTCAAGCTGGGCGCCAGCCTGGCCGAGGTCACGCTGGACCAGCAGCGTGCGACGCTCGACCCCAACGCCACCCTGGCCGACACCCTGACCGGCGGTGGCGGTGACACCGTGCTGGTCGGGACGGAGCGCCGGCACGTCATCAGCTACATGAAGGATTTCCTGTTCAAGCCGGAGCAGGCCCGTACCCCGGTCGGCGTGCTGTCCGGCGGTGAACGCGGACGCCTGATGCTCGCCTGCGCCATGGCGCGGCCCAGCAACCTGCTGGTGCTGGACGAGCCGACCAACGACCTGGACCTGGAGACGCTGGACCTGCTGCAGGAGATGCTGGCGGACTATCCAGGCACCGTGCTGCTGGTCAGCCATGACCGCGACTTCCTGGACCGGGTGGTGACCAGTACTTTGGCTGCCGAGGGCGCCGGCCGTTGGGTGGAGTATGCCGGCGGCTACAGCGACATGCTGATACAGCGCGGCGTGCCAGCCATCGTCGTTGCCGGGCGGGTCCGGCCGGGGTCGCAGAAGGCGGCGCCGGGCCGCACCTCCGGGCGCAAGATGACGTTCAAGGACAAGCAGGCCCTGGAAACCCTGCCTAAGCAGATGGAGGCGACGTCTGCCGAAATCGCCCGGCTGCAGCGCCGCCTGTCCGACTCGAACCTGTATCGCAAGGACCCCAACGGTTTCCGCACGCTCACTGAGTCGCTGACCAAGGCGCAGGCCGACTTGGCGGCGGCCGAGGAGCGTTGGCTGGAACTGGAGATGATGCGGGAAGAGCTGGGGGTATGACACGCCGGGGCCGATTGGCGGAACGGCTGGGGCCGGCCATGCCATTCCGGACCCGAGCAGCCTCGGGATTGGCAGCGCTGGCCGTGCTGCTGCTCACGGGCCAGGCCCATGCCCAGCCGGCGCTGCGCATTACCGGCTACGGCGAGGCGATCTTCGGCCATGAGCTGGGCGTCCGTGATCCCAGCACGGTCGAGGGCAATACGGAGCCGGTCAGGACCGTGGACGGCGCGCAGATCGTCCAGCAAACCAACCGCATCGAGGCGCGGCTATGCCGCCGCTTCGGGATCACCTTCATGCTGGAGGGCCTGGGGACCGGCGGCATCCTGGACATCACGATCCAAACGCGGCATCCCGCTATTACCCGTCCCGATGGGCACGTCACCACGGGAGTGCGCTACCCGTCGTCCGTCAGCGCGGGACGGCCAAATTGGATCGGTTATACCTTCGACTACGCGTATGAGCTGGTGCCGGGCACTTGGAGCTTTGCCGTCCTGCATGGTGGCGATGTGCTGGCGGAGCAGCAGTTCGAGGTGACGGTGCCGCCCGATGCGGACCTGCACGCGCTAGGCCCGCACGCGCCAGACAGGTGCGCCGCACTGGTTTCCTGACTGTATCCGGGATGCCAAGTAAACCTGTGGAGGATTGGGCACGGATGAAAAGCTAGGCAGCCTGGCATGGCCATTGGCCATTTGTGTGACAGGCGGCGCAAGCCTGCTTAATCTGCCGCAACCACATCCCGGGATGGCCGTGTCCCAGCCCGGCAAGGTCAACGGAGGCCGGTTCATGCGCGTGCGCTTAGCAACCCCACTGCTTTTGCTGACGTTGCTGGCGGCTACGGCCGCCGCCCAGGAGGCGCCCCCGGCTCCGCCGCCCAGCGAGGCCGCGCCGGCGCTGCACATCACGGGCTCAGGCGAGTTCATGGCCACGCGGGACCTGGGGCCGCGCGATCCCGTCGGTGGGGACGGCGACGCCGTGGTCATGGTGGAGGAGCCGCGCATCACCCGCCGCACCAGCCGGATCGAGGCGCAGCTTTGCCGCCGGTTCGGCTTCATGTTCACGATGGAAAACCTGCCGCCGGGCGAAACCCTGGATGTGACGGTGATTTCGGTGCATCCGCCCATCCTGAGTCCCGGCGGCCGCATAAGCACCGGCGTCACCTACGACATGACGGTCAGCGGGGAGCAGCCCGGCCTGGTCGGCTTTTCGTTCGACGACCCGTGGGAGCTGGTGCCGGGAACCTGGACCTTCACCGTGCGCCGGGGCGACCAGGTCTTGGCGGAGCAGGCCTATGAGGTGACTGCCTCCCCCGGCGCGGTGCCGACGAGACGGATCGATTGCAGCGCCGCGGTGTCCTGACGCGGCCTACCGGCGCAGGCGGAGGGACAGGCCCTTGGCGATCCATCCCGCCTCGATCGTGTCCAGGTCCGTGACCCCCGACGGATTGGCCCGCGACGGCCGGGTGGCCAGCATCGGCGCGGCATCCCGCCGCCACAGGCCGACTAGCCGCGCCAACTCGGGCAACGGATCGGCATGGTCGTCGACCCGCAGGTTCAGGTCGGGGAAGTCTTCGGTCGTCGTCAGCAGCATGGCCGCGGACTGCCGGCCCCGGCGGTCACCACCAGCCCGTTCCCCCGCCAGCATCGCGGCCGCCAGGCGCTCCGGCAGGGGGCCGGCGCCGGACAGCGCCGCGAGGGTCGCGCCGACCACGTCCGGCCCGGCCAGCATATTGCCCGCCACGCTGGCGTTTGGCGCGGCGGTGCTGCCGCACCACTCGACGCAATGGTCCCCGGTCCAGGCGGCAGAGCGTCCGTGCCGGTCCACGGCGTGAACCTGCCGCAGGTGGCGTCCGTCATCGCCCGCCAGAGCGCCCTGGATCGCCGCGTCCGGCGCCAGGCCGCGGGCCAGGCCGTCCAGGATCACCGGACCCAGGTAGCGGTTGGTCATGGACTGGGTGGACACCGCCCCTACGCCTGACCGCACGAAGGGGCAGCTTGCGCCCACGGCGAAGGCGCAGGTTGCGACCGCGACGGCGAAGGCCCCGGTGTCCGCATCATGCAGCACGACGGACCAGGTCACGGGACCAGCCACTCCGCCTGCATGCCATCGGCCGTCCAGGTGAAGGCGGCCCGGCGATGGCCGTCCCGGGCCAGGTGCAGCCACTCCATCCCATCAACATGCACGGAGATCACCGCGAAGTTGGCGTATGCCGCATCCTCGTCTACCCGGTCCGTGTCAGCAACGGCCGGATCGGCCAGCGCAGTCCCTGGGGTCGGACGTACACGGTAGGTGTCGCGCGAGCCGGCGTGCAGTCGGTCCCACTCCGTCCTGGCGACGTCCTCGGGCTGCAATGCGGCGGCTCCATCCAGGCGGACCTGGACCTGGGCGCCCTCGTCCCATACATGTAGGGCAACACGCGGGTTGGTGGTGATCTCCGCCATCTTCGCCGCCCTCCGGTCGCTATGGACCATCAGCCGCGGCGTCGCTGGGTCGAAGCTGCGCAGCACTACGGTGCGTAGGCCAGGGCGCCCACCCGCACCCGTTGTCGCCAGCGTCGGCGTACGGAATGGGGACCGGTGATCCGTCACACCATCGGATAACTGGCGGAACGCGTCGGCGCAAATGTTCTGCAAAGAGATGGGAGTTGTCATGCACACCTTATCGCCCGGCTGTGCTGCACTGCCCAGGTCCTTCACGACAGGTCCCCTCTCGACAGGTCGCCCCGGCGTCGTCAAACACCAGCCAGAATAAAAGGGATCAAACTATATGGACAGAGTTGACGCTGCCGGCCTTCACGTCGCCCCAGAACTTCACACCTTCATCGCCGAGGCGGCGGAGGGCACAGGGATTGCTCCGGATGCCTTCTGGGCCGGATTCACCGCCCTGGCGCGCGACTTGGCGCCGCGCAACGCTACCCTGCTGGCGCGACGCGACGATCTGCAGGCGCAGATTGACGCCTGGCACGCCAGCCAGGGCGCCGGGCCGCACGACGCAACGGCCTATGCCGACTTCCTGCGCGGCATCGGCTACCTGCTGCCGGAGCCGGCGCCGTTCGAGGTGAATACCGCCGGGGTGGATGCGGAGATCGCCAGCATCGCCGGGCCGCAGCTTGTCGTGCCGGTGATGAACGCGCGCTATGCCCTCAATGCCGCCAATGCGCGTTGGGGCAGCCTGTATGATGCGCTGTATGGCACCGATGCCCTGCCGGAGGACGATGGCGCCACCCGTGGGCGCGGCTTCAACCCGGTGCGCGGCGCCGCGGTGGTGGCGCGGGCGAAGCAGGTGCTGGACGAAGCGGCGCCGCTGGCCGAAGGCTCGCACGCCGATGCCAAGGGATACGCGGTTGAGGGTGGCAAGCTGGTCGTGACGACCGCGGCCGGGACCACCGGCCTGCGCGACCCGGCCAAGTTCGTGGGCTATCGCGGCGACGCCGCGGCACCGACCGCCATATTGCTCCGCAACAACGGGCTGCATCTGGAGATCAAGGTCGATCGCGCGCATCCCATTGGCAGCACGGACCCGGCGGGCGTCGCCGACGTGGTGCTGGAATCCGCCATCACCACGATCCAGGACTTGGAGGACAGCGTCGCCGCCGTGGACGCCGCCGACAAGGTGGATGTTTACCGCAATTGGCTCGGCCTGATGCGGGGCACGCTGACGGCTGAGCTGGAAAAGGACGGCAAGACCATCGTGCGCCGGCTGAACAGGGACCGTGAATATACGGCGCCGGACGGCTCGACGCTGACGCTGCCGGGCCGCAGCACGATGCTGGTCCGCAACGTCGGCCACCACATGTACACCGACGCGGTGCTGCTGGACGGGCAGGAGATCCCCGAGGGGTTGCTGGACGCGGCGGTGACTTCGCTGATCGCCATGCACGACCTGCAAGGGACCGGGCCGATCCGCAATAGCCGGGCCGGATCGGTCTACATCGTGAAGCCGAAGATGCACGGGCCGGAGGAGGTCGCCTTCGCGGTCGAGATCTTCACCCGCGTCGAGGGCATCCTGGGCCTGGCGCCGAACACCCTCAAGATGGGCATCATGGACGAGGAGCGGCGCACCAGCGCCAACCTGGCCGCCTGCATCCATGCCGCCCGGGACCGGGTGGTGTTCATCAACACCGGCTTCCTGGACCGCACGGGCGACGAAATACACACCTCGATGGAAGCCGGCGCGATGATCCGCAAAGCCGAGATGAAGGGAACCGCCTGGATACGCTCCTACGAGGACCGCAACGTGGACGTCGGCCTGGCCTGCGGCCTGCGCGGACGGGCGCAGATCGGCAAGGGCATGTGGGCGGCGCCGGACCGGATGGCGGAGATGCTGGAGCAGAAGATCGGCCATCCCCGCGCCGGCGCCAACACCGCCTGGGTGCCGTCTCCGACCGCTGCGACCTTGCACGCGCTGCACTATCACCAGGTGGACGTGGCGGCGCGCCAGGCGGAGCTGGCCGGGCATCCGCGTGGGACACTTGCCGACCTGCTCACCATCCCGGTCGCCGACCGGCCGAACTGGGCACCGGACGACGTGCAGCAGGAGTTGGACAACAACGTGCAGGGCATCCTGGGCTATGTCGTCCGCTGGATTGACCAGGGCGTCGGCTGCTCCAAGGTGCCGGACATCCATGATGTCGGGCTGATGGAGGACCGGGCGACGCTGCGGATCAGCAGCCAGCACATCGCCAACTGGCTGCACCACGGCGTGGTGACGGAGGCCCAGGTGCGGGAAACCATGCACCGGATGGCCGCCGTGGTGGACCGGCAGAATGCCGGGGACCCGGAGTACCGGCCGATGGCTGGCAATCCAGAGGGTCCAGCGTTCAAGGCGGCCTGTGACCTGGTGTTCAAGGGCCGGGTGCAGCCGAACGGCTACACCGAGTTTATCCTGCATGCCCGGCGGCGGGAGGCGAAGGCGGCCTGAGAACGGGAGCTGCCAGAAACCCCATTGCGTTTCGTCCGGAACCGTACCGGGTTCCGGACGTTAACATATTCCAACGCGAATGCGCCAAGGAGCAGCCCATGAGCCTGATCGTCATCGTGATCGTCCTTGTCGTGCTGTTCGGCGGTGGCGGGTTCTATGGTTACAACCGTGGTTACTACGGCGGACG
>CAXTCI010000033.1:0-4483 GCA_964242325.1 uncultured Acetobacteraceae bacterium | reverse complement strand
CCGCATCACCCGCCCCGGCTGCAAGAGGCAGGACTACCCCTCCGTCGCCGGCTCCGCTTGAGCGCTTATGCGGGACACCCGGCGTCCATCCATCTCCACGACTTCGAACCGCCAACCGCCGAACACGATCCGGTCGCCGGTGCGTGGCAGGCGGCGCAACAACGCCAGCAGCAGCCCGGCGAGAGTATGATAGCTGCCCTCCGCCGGTAGATCGGGCAGCAACAGCCTGGCCTTGATCTCGTCCACCGGTGAAGCGCCGTCCAGCAGCAACGGCGCGGCGGCGCCGTCCGGCCCAGGGGGTGCGACGGGCGTTGTGTCGGCAGGCTCGCCCACGATGGCCTCCAGCACGTCGGCAGCAGTCACGACGCCTTCGAAGCTGCCGTATTCGTCCATTACCAGCGCCAAGCCCAGCGGATCGCTTTTCAGCCGCTCTAAGGCGTCCAGCGCCGTTACGGCATCAGGGATCACCATTGGCGTCTTCAATGCCGCCGCCAAGGACAAGTCGCCGCCGCCCAGGATGCGGTCCAAGATGTCTTTGGCCTGCACGACGCCCACCACGTTGTCCACCACCCCATCGCACACCACGAAGCGGCTGTGCGGCGTCGCCTTGAGGGTCGCCACGATGTCCGCTCGTGGATCGTTGCGGTCTATCCAGGCCAGCTCGTTGCGCGGGGTCATGATGGCGCGGACCGGCTTGTCGGCCAGGCGGAGCAGGCGCTCGATCATGTCGCGCTCCTCGGTTTCTAGCACGCCTCCTTCCGTGCCTTCGGCCAGCACCGCGCTCAGCTCCTCCTCCGTGATGCCCTGGCGCTCGTCGGCATGGGCGCCGAACAGGCGCAGGACCAGGGCGGATGACTTGCCTAGCAGCCAGACGATTGGGGCGCCGACACGAGATAGCTTGCTCAACGCCGGGGCGACGGCGGCGGCGACGCTCTCCGGCCGGCGGAGCGCAAGCTGCTTCGGCACCAATTCGCCCAGCACGAGGGTCAGGTAGGTCGTGAGCACGACGACGATGGCCAGGGACAGGGACTCGGCGAAGGGCTGCAACGCGGGGATCGTCGCCAGCCCGGTTTGCAGCCGGGCCGCGACGCGGGCGCCGCCGAACACGCCGGCGAGCACGCTAACCAGCGTGATGCCGACCTGCACGGTGGGCAGGAACCGTTCCGGGTCCTCCGACAGGAGGCGGGCCGTGGCGGCGCCGGGAGTTCCCTTGCGCTCCAGCACCACCAGCCGCGCCCGGCGGGCGGACACGAGCGCCAGCTCGCTCATCGCAAACACGCCGTTGAGGACGATGAGCAGGAAGATCGTGATCAGTTCGAAGGTGAGGCCCATGGCCCTTCTTAGCGCCCGCGCCCTGGATTGGGCAGGGCAGGCCTAGACGGCGGAGCCGTGCCGGCGGCCCGGGAGGTTGCATGCGCCGGGGCCGCCGATTAACCACCTGGCCCAACCCGCTGCGAGGCTTCCCATGACGCGCCCCCTGCCGACCTTCGCCATCCTGCTGGGCCTCGGCGGCCTGGTGCCCTTCGCCGGGTGCGGATTGGGGGCGCTCAGCCCGGACCCCGAGTTGGCGGAGCGGGCCCTGCTGGCGCTGGTGGCTTATGGCGCGGTGATCCTGGCGTTCCTGGGCGGGGTCCACTGGGGCTTTGCGCTGGAAGATAGCGGGACGACGCCCACGGTGCGGGTGCAGCGGCTGCGGTTTGGGCTGGGAGTGCTGCCATCCCTGCTGGGCTGGACGGCGCTGCTGGTGACGTTCCTGGGGTTTCCGCTGCTCGCATTGCTGCTGCTGATGGCGGGGGTGATCGGGACCACCCTCATTGAAGCGCGGGCGGCGCGGGGCGGCCTGATGCCGCAGTCGTACATGCGGCTGCGATGGGCACTGTCGGCCGCAGTGCTGGTGTGTCTGGCGGGGGTGTGCCTGGTGCGGGCGCTCGGCGGACGTATCGTACTGTGACCAGCCAGGCTGTGATCGATCTGGGCGTAGCTGGCGTCGGAAGTCGCCGCAGGCCTGCGAGGAGGTGCCGGTGAAAGTCTTCTGGGACGAGGCGCAACTGCGGCACGCGCCGGAGTTTTTCCTGCAACGCGGCGTCGTGCGGAAGAATTTCGAGGTGCCGGCCCGCGCCCTGGCGCTGCTGGAGGGATGCGCGGCGCTGGGCCTTAAAACCGTCGTGCCGGCGCCCGCCCCGGCGGCCATGGCAGCGGTCCATGACTCCGCTTACCTCGATTTCCTCCGGGATGGCCCGGCGGCATGGGCGGCGCAGCCCGGCGCTGGGGCGGAGATGGTGCCGAACATCCATCCCTCGCCCGAGATGCTGGCGCAGGGGGCGCAGCCTGGCGCAGGCGTGGTTGGGCAGCTCGGCTGGTTCACTGCGGACACGTCCTGCCCGATCGGCGCGGCAACCTGGCCCTCGGCGGCTGCGGCGGCTGCGGGGGCGGTGGCTGCGGCGGACGAGGCGCTGACGGGCGGCGCGGCCTATGCGCTGGCGCGTCCGCCGGGGCACCATGCCTATGCCGCACGGGCGGGCGGGCACTGTTACATCAACAACGCCGCGATTGCCGCCCAGCGGCTGCGGGATGGCGGCGCAGCGAAGGTGGCGGTGCTGGACATTGACAGCCACCACGGCAACGGCACCCAGGGGATCTTCTGGGACCGCGGCGACGTGCTGTTCGTGTCCGTGCACGGTGACCCTTCGGGCTACTATCCCTGGTATACCGGCCATGCCCGGGAACGGGGGACCGGCGCCGGCGAGGGATGCAACCTGAACCTGCCCTTGGCGCAGGGAACGGCGGATGACGGCTGGCTCGCCGCAATCGGCACCGGGCTGGACGCGATCCGGCGGTTCCAGGCGGATACGCTGGTGATCAGCCTGGGCTTCGATGCCTCGGTGGACGAACCGCTGAGCTACATGCACGTCACGGCGGACGGGTTTGCGCGGGCGGCGGCGGCGATTGCCGGGCTGCGGCTGCCGGCGGCCATCGTGCAGGAGGGTGGCTACAACACCGATGTCATCGGCGGGCTGCTGGCGCGGTTCTTGGGTGCCTACGCCGCGTAGGGGACCGACAACCGAGGCCGGACTGGCCCGGTCATGGCTGGTCAGGGTTGGCCGGAGCCTTTGCGAACAGATGGATGAACAGCCGCTCGGATTCGCGCAGCCCTTCGTCGGTGAGCACGACGGACTTCGTTTTGCCCATAGGGTCGTGGATCATGCCCTTCGCGTGCAGGCGGCCCAATACGTTCCAGTCATGACCCAGGCGCGGCAGCCGTCGTGCAATGTGAACTGCAGGAGCGCCAGCATGGCCTTGTCTATGCGGTCCTTGGCCCATTCCATTGCCCAAGCTTCCTGGTTGCATTGCCCAGCCTTCTTCTGCTTTGCAATTGTAAAGTTTAGCTATTTTCTGTCAGGCATCATCGAGCAGTTCCTTGACGGGCACTCCCCCCATGCGCGTGATGCCATCCGCAAGCCGTCCTGCCGGGCCTGATCCGGGCGGCGGACCTGCGGATGAGGGTTCAAGCAAGTGCGGAACATGATGTGGACGGGACTTCAGGCCTCCCGGACGGGCGTGGCGCCGCGCCTGGCCCAAGTGCGGGCATGAGCCTCGCCCGCACTCGCAGCTTCGCCTTCTCCGGCATCGAGGCGGTGCCGGTTGAGGTTCAAGTGCAGATCAGCGGCGGGCTCCCTGCCTTCCTGATCGTCGGCCTGCCCGATAAGGCCGTTGGCGAGGCGCGGGAACGGGTGCGCGCGGCGCTGACATCGATGGGCCTGTCGCTGCCGCCCAAGCGCATCCTCATCAACCTGGCGCCGGCCGACCTGCTCAAGGAGGGCAGCCACTTCGACCTGCCTATCGCCCTTGCCGTGCTGGCCGCGATGGACGTGCTGCCGCGGGACGAGCTTGCAGGCTACGCCGCACTGGGCGAGCTGTCCCTGGACGGCGCCATCAACCCCGTCGCGGGCGTGCTGCCGGCGGCGATGTCCGCCTCGGCGCGCGACCTCGGCCTGATCTGCCCGGCGGCGCAAGGGGGAGAGGCCGCCTGGGCCGGACGGATCGAGGTGCTGGCAGCACCGGACTTGCTGTCCCTCATCAACCATTTTCGCGGCACCCAGGTCCTGACGCCGCCGGAGCCGGCCGGCGTGCGTCCTGCCGTGCCCGGCCCCGACCTGGCCGAGGTGCGCGGGATGGAAACGGCCCGGCGCGCGCTGGAGATCGCCGCCGCAGGTGGGCATAACCTGATGCTCATCGGCCCGCCTGGCGCCGGGAAATCCATGCTGGCGGCCTGCCTGCCCGGCCTGCTGCCGGACCTGACGCCGGCGGCGGCGCTGGAGGTCAGCATGATCCACAGCGTCGCCGGGATGCTGGACGGCGGGCGGCTGGTGATGCGCCCGCCCGACCGCTCGCCGGCGTCGGGCACATCGCAGGCGGCGCTGGTCGGCGGCGGCCAGCGCGCTAGGCCCGGAGAGGTCAGCCTGGCCCACCGCGGGACCCTGTT
>CAXTCI010000032.1:0-35147 GCA_964242325.1 uncultured Acetobacteraceae bacterium | reverse complement strand
AGGTGCGGGTGACCGCCTCGATGACGTTGAGCGGGACCATGACCACGCTCGGCGTGGCGAAGGTGGCGAGGTAGCCGCGCACCCCGCGGGCGCGGATGCCGAACCAGATGATGGCCAGGAACACCAGAAGCGCGAGGGCGGCGTCGGTCTCCAGATGCGCGGTCGGCGGCTGCACGCCGGGCACCAGGGAGGACCAGTTGGCGACGAAGATGAATGCGAACAACGTGCCGACGAATGCCCGGTATGGGCCAGGCTCCAGTTGCATCGTGTCGCGGATCTGGGCGTCCACCGTGTCCACAATCAGCTCGCAGACGGCTTGGGTCTTGGTTGGGTTCAGCGATAGGCGCCGCGTGATGGCAGCGCTGCCGCCGACCAGGAGCGCCATGATCGCCCACGTCGCCACCACGGCTTCGGTGATCGGCGCCGGTCCGATGTGGAACAGCGGCGTGCTGGTGAGGGGGGAGATCACAGGGTCACCATCCGCCGCACCCGGCGCAGCACAACGGTCCGGGCCAGCAACACGCCGAACGCGGTCACGAGAAGCGGTGTGGCGCCCTCGAAGCTCGCGGCGGTCAGGACGCCGCCAAGCAGGACGAAGCGGGCGGCCATGCCGGCCAGCAGCGTGCGGACCCGGCCAGCGCGCTCGAACAGCCGGGCATTCCACCACAGGCTGCCGAAATAAAGAACGCCGGTGGCAGCCCCGCCCACAAGGTGGAGTGCGAGGATGAGGGCGGTCATGCGTTGCCCATCCATTTCCAGGCGGACCAGCAGCCCAAGGCGGCGCCCAGCATCAGCAGCGGCGCCGTCCAGAGTAGCCCGGAGTGGAACCGCCCATCCAGCCAGCGCCCGGCGAAGATGCCGATCAGCATGGGCGTGACGATGATCCAGCCGAGCACGCCGATCTGGCCGAGGCGGCGCGCCACGTTCGGCTCGCCGTCGCGCAGCCAGGAGCGGTGGCGTGCCCCGCGCAGCCTGGCCGCGGTGACCAGAGGGTCCTCGTCCCGCGGCGTCACGACAGGACACCTTGCTGGAGGTGGCGCACCATTTCCCGGATGGCCCGCAGTTGCAGCTTGGTGCTGTCGATGCGGCCGGCCCGATCCGCCGCGTCATCGGCGCCGAACCGGTCGAGGATGGCCTGGTCGAGCGTGGCCATGTCCTCGCCCCGGATTGCCTCCCGGGTGGTGATGGCGACCTCCTGGCCGCCGGTCACCGTCAGGACGCCGCCATGGACGGCGCAGTAGTGCCGCACGCCGGCGCCGTCCTTCCAGCTCACCACGCCGACCGCGAGGCTGGTGAGGAAATCTGCGTGGTGCGGCTGAATGCCGAACCCGCCGCTGGCGTCCTCGGCCGACACGATCTGCACCGCGTCCTCGTCAACAACGATGGTGAGCGGCGTGGTGATGCGAAGCCTCATGCGGGCACGCCATGTTTGGCCGCCGCCGCTTCTTTCGCCCGGGCCTCCTCGAAGGTGCCGACCATATACAGCGAGCTTTCCGCCCAATCGTCGGCCTCTCCGTCCAGGATGGCCCGGCAGCCCGCCAGCGTGTCGGTGCGGCTGACGCTGCGGCCGGGAATGCCGGTGAACGCCTCGGTGACGCTGAAAGGCTGGCTGAGGAAGCGCTGCAGCCGCCGTGCGCGCTTCACCACGGCCCGGTCGGTTGGCCCCAACTCCTCGACGCCCAGGAGGGCGATGATGTCTTCGAGGTCCTTGAAGTGGGCCAGTGCCTCTCGCGCGCGTTCGGCCAGGCGGTAGTGCTCCTCGCCCACGACCAGCGGGTCCAGCAGGGACGATGAGGACGCGAGCGGATCGATGGCCGGGTAGAAGCCGTCGGCGGCCAGCTTGCGCGACAGCATGATGATGCCGTCCATGTGGGCGGAGATGGCGGTGACCGCCGGGTCGGTGAAGTCGTCGGCAGGGACGTAGACAGCTTGCACCGCGGTTACGGCGGCGCCGGCGACGGAGGCGATGCGTTCCTGCAGCCCGGCCACCTCGGTTGCCAAGGTGGGCTGGTAGCCGACGCGGGACGGCAAGCGGCCGAGCAAGCTCGACAGCTCGCTGCCGGCCTGGACGAAGCGGAACACGTTGTCCATCAGCAGGAGCACGTTCTGATGCTTCTGGTCGCGGAAGTACTCGGCAATCGTGAGTGCCGTCAGCGGCACCCGCCAGCGCGCGCCGGGCGGCTCGTTCATCTGGCCGTAGACGAGCACGGTGCGCTTCAGCACGCCCGAGTCCTGCATGTCGGTCAGCAGCTCGTGCCCCTCGCGGGAGCGTTCGCCGACGCCGGCGAAGACTGCAATGCCGGTATACTTCTCGACCGTGGCATGGATCAGCTCCATCACCAGCACCGTCTTGCCAACACCGGCGCCGCCGAACATCGCCGCCTTGCCACCCTGCGCGAGCGGCGCCAGGAGGTCGATGACCTTGATGCCCGTCTCGAACACGGCGGTTGCGGATGTCTCCTGGGTCAGCGTAGGCGGGTTGCCATGGATGCCGCGGGTCGGCGTGTCTGGCGGCAAGGCCGGTCCACGGTCCCCCAACGTGCCAAGCACGTCGAGCAGGCGACCGAGCACGGCTTCCCCGACCGGCACGGTGATCGCCTGGCCGGTGACGCGAACGCCGGTGCCACGGGGAAGGCCCGCGGTCGCCTGCATGGCGATGGCGCGGACGGTCCGCGTGTTGACGTGGCTGTGCACCTCCAGCACGAGCGCCTCCGGCCGGTCCCAGTCGACCAGCAAGGCGGTGTCGATTGCCGGGAGTACGCCGGCAGCGAAGTCGACGTCCACCACGGCGCCGCGCACCGAAGCGACGATCCCGTGGGCTGGGGTGGTGTCCAAGTCAGACCGGAGCCGGTGCGTCACAGTGTTGCAAGACAGGCCCTTCCAAGCATAATTGGATCAATCGTGCAGGGTGACGCCACGAGTTTGGATGCGGGGTCTTCGGCACGGTCGAAAGCGCCTGTCTACAAGCCCTGTTCCTGTCGTGAAAGACTAGGGTCGGAAACTACGCAGTTGACGGGGCGGCTTCATGCCGGTCGGGACGTCGCTTCTGGGTAATTTCCGAACCAGGGCGTCGAACACGCCGCGCGGGACCCTGTGCCTCACCTCGCCACGCACTCGGCTTAGCGTGGAGTTTTGAGCAAACGGTGAGGTGACCCCGGGCTGGCAAAACGCGGACGGATCAGGTCAATGCCGATCATCCCGCCAGGCTACGTCACCCAAACACAAATGGGAATCCTGCATGAACTGGACTCTATCATGCTTATACAGGCCCTTAGTTTTTGTGCTCAGGTCTTCAAAGATTTGGTTGGCGTCCTTGCGGCGCGCTGCCACAGACGGGTGGCGGGTAAGTGTTGCGCTGCGCCGCCGGACAGTAGGCGCCTTCAAGTGCCGGTAGGCTTCAGCGATTCTGGGAAGAAGATCTCCTCAATGCGCTCGGGACGGCGCTTGATGACGCCGGTGTCTGCCATGAAGTCCGCCACTGCCATCACGCTGCGCGGCTGCAACGTGAACGCGTTGCCCGGCGCCTGCATGGAAGCGAGCATGTTGGCGACCGTGTTCTTGTCGCCGCTATTATCCAGGTAAAGCTGCGCGGCGTCGGCCGGGTTCTCGTTGATCCAGTCCGTCGCTTCCTGGAACGCCGCCATCACCGCAAGCCAGGTCTGGGGATTTTCCGCCCGGAATCTGGCGTTGGCGAACACCGTGTTGGGAGTGCCCGTGGGAAGGCCCGGGATGGAGTAGCTGTTGGTGACTTCCCGCATGCCTGCCAGCGACAGCTCGCGCTCCTGGAATGGGCTGGTGCTGAAGTGGCAGGTGATCTCGGTCTTGCTGAGGATCGCCGCCATGCCGTCCGGATGCGGCCGGCCGATGGTCAGGGAGTCAAGCCGGTTATACTCCTTCATGCCCCATTGCTTGGCCGCGGCCATTTGCAGGTAGATCCCTTGAGTGCCGATCTTGACGGTCGGCAAAGCGATCCGGTCCTCAGGCGTGAGGTCGGCAAGTGTTTTCACCGCCGGATTAACCGTGAGCAGGCGCTGGGTGGTGGCATTCATGGCGAAGGCGGACTTCACCGCGCCGCGCGTGCGGTGCCACGACAGCAGCGCGCCGGGCACATTGCCGCTGGCAAGGTGCAGGCCGCCGGACAGCAGCGCGTCGGTGATGGCGCCGACCCCGCCGAAGCGGGGATAGGTGGCGCAAAGGTTCGGTAGGCCAAACAGCGCGGCCTGCTTCTCGACCAGCTTTTAAGTTTCCATCACGTCCTACTGGAAGAACAGCGTGCCGAACTATTTGGCGATGGACACCTCCGATGTTTCCGCATGGGCGCGGCGGAGATAGGGCAGCGCGAGCGCGGCGCCCAGGGAGGTGCGGATCAGGCCACGGCGGTTCAAGGGCATGGTGATGGGTGTCCTTGCGTCGTCCCGCCACAGTTCTGCGGCGGCATGGCATTGCGGGCAGATCGTAATTGGCTCTGATCCAGCGCGTTGGCGGCTGTGGAAGCGTCTTTGCCAGACCAGGACGCCGACCCGGCGGAGCAGATGGGGTAGGGGCCGTATCACCTGCCGCGGGCGGGCTAGTCGAGTGTTGGCGGAAAATGCATGGGGTGGCCATCCATATCGTCGGCAACTGGGTTCCGGTTCGCATGGGAAGGGCGCAAAGTTCTTGCGCGGCTGCCGGTATAAAACTCCGTTCCGGGTGCTCAAGTAAGTTTTTGTTAGGTTGTAAGTAACAAAATCAAAACCCTGGAAGCTCTCGTTTGGAAACGTGCGGGCGGTGGCCGTTTACATGGCTAAATTGGGTGTCTTTGTTGGGAGATTTGTTGGTTTACTGCTCCAGACAGCTTCCTGGGCCGGTTTGGCGATTTGCATCGGGGCTAGACATTGCGATTTGCGAAAGGTATCTCAAGGAAGCGTGATTTAGACCCGGCTGGGATGGGCTTTGAGACGGTTGTTGCTGCGGCAGGCTGGCTCGGATGTATCTCCTTCCTTCGGTGACGGACCGCCAGGGCACAGCTGAGGACGACCGAAATGGGCGAGCTGAGTATCAACCAGTACACGATCGTGGCGGACTTGTTCTCATTGATGCTCGCCGCGATGGGTGTCGCCGCAGTCTTCTTCTTCCTACAGCGCGGCGAGGTGCTGCAACGCTACAAATTGGGCATCACCCTGCTGGGCCTGACATGCATGGTTTCGTCGTACAGCTATTACCGTTTATACACGAGTTGGACCGATGGCTTGCACGTCGTGAACGGTGCCCTGGTATCGAGCGGCGCGACATTCAACGAGAACGGCCGGTTTGTGGACTGGTTGTTGACGATTCCCCTTTTGCTGGTGGCTTTCCTGTCCACGATGGACCTTGGGCCCAGGCAATTGCGGCTCCGCAGCACTGTCCTTGCGGTGTTGTCTGCTGAGATGATCCTATTGGGTTATCCCGGACAGCTCGCCACGACGATTGAGGCTCGGGCGCTTTGGTGGATCGTGGCGATGCTGCCGGCCCTGATTCTGATTTACCAGTTATTTGTCGGCCTCTCCCCGGCCATCAAGGCTGAGCCATTGGCTGCGCGGAAGCTTTTCCGGGTCGCCCGGCTGCTGATCGTGTCAAGCTGGACCATCTACCCGGCTGCTGCGCTGCTTTCGATCTGCGGCTTCACCGACCCGACCACCTTCACCGCGATCCAGGTGGGATATGCGGCTGCCGATGCGCTGGCGAAGATCGCCTATGGCGTCGTCCTGTTCAGGGTGGCTACGCAGAAGTCGGAACCGGTCGAGGAGATTGTCTCGCTGGCCGGCACGTTGCGTGTCGGCATGAGCTGACCTAGGGACCGCCCTACGGGCCTAGGTATTGATTTCCATTCGCCTTGCTTGTCGTAACCCTTTTTTGCCCAGGCTCGTGCGGCCGGCTGATTGGTATCTCTGATGGCTGATTTACGTGGCCGCTGTGGAAACCTGGAATACTGCTCTGCGGCAGTGTCCCAGCGCATCATCACGCTGCCCGAGGGGGCGAACTTCGTTTGCCCGAAATGTGGCGAGGCGTTGCAGCCCGTCCGCAACCTGAAGACGCGGGGGCTGAGCAAAATCGGTTTGGCGCTGCAGTTCGGCATCGTCCTCGCGGGCGCTGGTGGGGTGGCCTACAAGCTGCTTGGCGGCGAAACGCCGGACCTTACGGCCTACCTGCCGGCGTCCATGCACGGGAACGTGCCGGTGCCTCCGAAGGCGTCGCCGCTGCAGCCGTCTGCGACGGAGCTTGCAGGCACGGCGCCGGCCCCGTCCGCTGGGCCGTCGCAGCCCGCGCCATCGGCGCAGGCTGCGCTGACGCCTCTTCCTGCATCGCCGTCAGCCGCAACGCCGCAGCGGGCGCCGCTCTCGCCGCCGCCGACGCTTGCGCTTGCAGAGTCGGCAATGCCCCAGGCGACTGCAACGGCGCCCGTGGCAGCTCCGACGACGACACTGTTCCGCATGGCTGGGTCCAACGTGATCGGCAGCACGCTTGCGCGCCGTTTGTCGGCCGGTTACCTCGCGCTTATTGGCGACGCATCCATCACCAGCAACTTCGGCGGAACCGAGGGCACGCTGGAGATTGCCGGGCTGCAAGCTGGCCAGCGCGAGGCTGTCACCTTGATGCTCGGCTCGTCCGTAAGCGGGATGAATGCGCTCCTGCGTGGCACGGCCGACTTCGCAATGTCAGCGTCCCGGATCACCCCGGCCGACGCCGAGCGGCTTGCGTCGCTTGGCGACATGAATAGCCCGGCGAGCGAGCATGTCGTCGGCGTTCAGGGCATCACCGCCGTAGTCAGCCCGGCGAACCGCGTCGCCTCCCTGACCGTAGCGCAGCTCCGCGCCGTGTTGTCGGGACAGGTGAAGGACTGGTCCGAGTTGGGGGAAACCGCGGCCCCTATCCATGTCTATGTCGTCGAAAGCCGGGGCGCTGCCGTTGACGTGCCGCATGACGTGCTGATGCCGCATGAGAGCGTCCCGGCCAGCGTGAAGGCGCTTGCGAACGAGCAGGCGGTCATCACGGCCGTGGCCTCGGACCGCGCCGGCATTGGCTTCGTCGCCTTTGGTAACCCGGAGCCGGCGCGGGTGCTTCCCCTTGCCGAGAGCGGCGGAACCGCCATTGCCCCAACCCCGCTGACGATCTCGACGGAAACCTACCCGCTCACGCGGCGGCTGTATCTTTACACCGCGGCAAAGCCGGCCAACGCCTTCGTCAGCCGGTTCTTGGATTATGTTTATTCTCCGGCCGGCCAGGCCGCGGTTGATGCTGCGGGCTATGTCCCGCTTACTATCCGGTCGGAGGTTGCGACGGCGGACGAGGGGGCATCCGACCGGTTCAAGCAACTTATTGCCGGAGCGACGCGGCTTTCTGTGGACTTCCGCTTTCTGCCGGGGTCGAAGGACCTGGACAACCGCGGATTGCGAGACGTCGAGCGCCTGACGACCTATATCAAGACTCAAAAAATCAATCCGTCACGGGTGATCCTTGCAGGTTTTGCCGACAACAGCGGCACGCCGACGGCGAACCAGCTTGTGTCGCAGCGGCGGCTCGATACGGTTGCTGTAGCGCTGAAGCGCACCGGCGTCTCACCTGGCAAGATTGCGACGTTCGGCGCGGAGCTGCCGATTGGCGACAACTCGACGCTCGAAGGGCGGGAGCGCAACCGCCGGGTCGAGGTTTATCTGGCACCGCAGTAGTGGAAGTACCTGGTTGCTTCAACTCCCCTCGTCGTTGCAAGGAGCAATTGGAGTAGCTGGGGCTTAGTGCGTTCGCAGTTTTGGGTTGCTGTGGTGGGGCGGACTTGCGGTGATGGCGTGGAACCGCCGGGATTGGTCCCGCGGTTCCCGTGCTGTCGTTTCGAGGTTGGATGAGCAAGTAGGCGGGACACTGCAGCCCCTTGTTGAAGGTCGTCCTTGCCCACACGCGTGTTGCCCCTGATCCCTGCCGGCCTCGCCGTCGTGGGGGGCGTGTTCACCGCCGATCACGTCGTCATCACATCCAGCCCGCATCAACCGTCGGCCGTTTGCCCCACCTGCGCCCAGGTGTCCCGGCGGCTTCACAGCCATTACCAGCGCACCCTTGCCGACCTGCCCTGGTAACACCAAACACCATCTGCTCTGACCCAACCGTGAGTAGGAGCGGCTCGGCGGGGTGTGACTCGGTCTGCTTCCATGATGATGGGGGCGAACACGACGGTTGCGATCACACGAACGGAGCACACGGCGGCGGACCTGCGCCGGCTGGCGGGCGGGTCGGACGACGCGGCCGTAGCCCGGCGCTTGATCCTGGACGGTCACGAGCGCGCGGACGCGGCGCGGCTGGCAGGGATCGTCGAACCAAGGAGTTCGCCGGGGACCGGCAAGCGTTGCGCGACTGGGTGCACCGCTACAACGCCGAGGGCGCAAAGGACCTGGCCGACCGGCACGGCGGAGGGGTGGCGCGGCGCCTGTCGGCCGAGCAGGAGGCGGAGGTCGCGGGTTGGATACGCACCGGGCCTGACCTGGCGAAGGACAAGCTCGTGCGTTGGCGCTGTGCTGACATCCAGGCACGGCTCGCCGAGCTGTTCGGGGTTGCCAAGCACGAGCGCAGCGTGGGCAAGCTGCTGCACCGGCTGCGCTTTTCCCATATCTCGACGCGCCCGCGCCATCCCAAGGCGAACGTGGCGGCGCAGGCATCTTTCAGAGCGGGTTCCACGCTCTTATGACCGCAGCCCTGCCCGAGGCCGTGCGGCGGGCTGGCACATCCATCGAGATCCGGTTCCAAGACGAAGCCCGCGTGGGCCAACAAGGGACCTTGACCTACGTGTGGGCTGAAAAGGGCAGCCGGCCGCGTGCCTTGAAGGGCCTACGCTACGAGTGGGCCTACCTATTCGGCGCCGTGTGCGCCGAGCGCGGCGTGGGTGCCGCCCTCGTGCTGCCACGCGCCAACACCCATGCCATGACCCTGCACCATCGCGAAGCGATTCCCTGGAGGGACATGCCGCAAAGCGGCATAAAGGGCCGAGATCAACCGCCAGGTCGCGCCCGACGCCCATGCCGTGCTGGTCTGCGACGGCACGAGTTGGCACAAGACCAGTGGGCGCCTGCACGTGCCGGACAACATCACCCTGCTGCGCCTGCCCCTCTACAGCCCGGAGTTGAACCCGGTCGAGAACATCTGGGAGTGTCTCCGCGCCAACAACCTCAGCAACAGCGTGTTCGACATCTACGACATCATCCATCGAAGGCGGTGGACGGACATTGTGGACCGGTGCTGCACCGCCTGGAACTGGCTCATGGACGCCCCAGACCGCATCCCCTCCCTCGCAACCACGCCATGGACCAAAGCGGTCAAAGCATAAGGCATTTGATATTATGCCGAAGGAGTTCGGAGCGGCGCGCCCAAGGCTATCCAAGTCACGGACCGCCGGCACCTTGCACAACCTCGGGGACGCCCTGGCCAGGGTGCTCGACCGGCACCACGGTGACCCGCGTGCGGCAGCGGACACGGCTGAAGCAGAAGGGCAAGACACGCAACCGGCGCCCGACGTGTCCTCGGCACCTGCGGCTAAGCTCCATACCTCCAACCGGCACGCCGTCCGGCGCACCGGTTCAACGAGGCGATAGCGCTGCATGGCCAGGGCTGGTCGACATGGCACATCGCGGGCGCCGTGAGCGTCAACCGCCAAATAGTGCAGTATGGAGCGCAACAATCTGAGTGAGAGACGTATTGCCTCACCCAGGAATGCTCCCGTGGGAGCACCCAGTTGCCTCACGTCATTTGCTCCCGAAGCCTTGTGAGCTTCCTATTCAAATATGACCCGTCTTCCTCTTGCTGTTGTGGTTGTGCCAGTGGAGTTGTGGGCAACGCGCTTGCGTTGTCCATAAATCCACGGGCTCGCGTCCGGCCAGAATGCCACCGGCCCCGGCGACTCACCACGCGTCGCCATGCTGATCCGCCCCATCACCGCCCCTAACCAAATCCGCTCGGGAGCACATTACGTGAGGCAACACACCAGCCGTCGGGAGCATTTCAGACGAGGCAATGCGGAAAGGTCGAGAAAGGTGGGATGCCGTGCTCGGCCGTACGCCACTGCACGCTTTCTGCTGACACGTAGAACTGCTGCACCCAGACGCGGCGCAGGGTCTTGGCCGCAGGCACCTGCCGCAGCCAGCCTGGTGCTGCTGGGTCGAGTGCCGCGGCCAGGAGCGCACGGCCATCCCCGCCGACGGTCCGTGCGCGCTCGTCTCGGCGGGCTGCGTTCTTCGCCAGGCGGTCATCCACGGCGCGGTGCCCGTAGCGCTCGGCCCAGTCAGGCTCGGCATGCGTCCGCAGCCAATCAGGTGCCGCGACGGCCAGGCTTCCCAGCGCGTGTCGCATCGTCTCAATGGCGCACTCCAGCCGGTTCAAGGCCCGTATCGTGGCAACACATGCGTGGAGGCGGCCCGCTGCCGCCCTCCGGCCAACGGCAGGTTCCGCTCGTGGGCGAGCGCCCCCATTGACGCGGCGGTGCGCCAGTTCCGTGGTCGGCTGCGACGAAACCTCGGCTCGGGTGGCGGGCAAGACCTGGTGGCAATGGGTCCTGCTGGGCTGACCGCGGTCTGCCACCTGATCGCCGAGACCCGGGCGGCCTACGTCGTGACCGCGTTCTTGGACGGTGCGCGTCCGGCAGTCTGGGGGGCCGATCGCTGGGCGGCCAGTTGGACTATGGTGCAGTCCGCCAAATATGCCTGGCGCATCTGCTGCGCGATACAACCTGTGCGATCGAGGAGGGCGATCAGGGCTTCGCCTTGGGCATTTGCGTTTTGCTGCTGCGAGCTGTGGTGATCGGCAAGCGGCGAGATATCCTGAAGGACAGCACCCTGGCGCAATACGGTGCCGAACTGGACCGGCTGCTGGCAGGCCCCACCCCCACCCAACTGGCTGCCCGGCGTTTCTTCCGCGCCGTGCGCCGGGACCGCGATGACCTGTTCCGCTTCATCACCCGCCGTGACGTGCCCTCTACCAACAACGCTTGCGAGCGCGCACTCCGCCCTTCCGTGATCTTCCGTAAGGTCATCGGCAGCTTCCGCGCTACCTGGGGCGCCAAAATCTATGCCGCCGCCGCGACCGTGATCGCCACCGGCCGCCTGCATGGCCTAACCGCTCTCGCCGCGCTCCGCGCCGTTCTCGCAGGTCAGCCCGTCATGCGCACTGGTTGACCCCAACCCGGGATGAGCAGTTACCATCTTGGCGCCAACGCTCTGGAGCGTCAGCGCTTTTACTGCTGCAGGAGGGGTCAGGACAGCTTCAGCTGCCTTATTCGTCTCTGCCCGCCTTGTAGAATGACGGGAAAATCTCGAAAACCTCGTTCGCGGTGGGAACGCGGCCATTCGTCTCGATGAACGTATAGATGAACTTGATGTAGGTCTTACCCAGCCCTTGAGTCATTGCTCCTGCCATGCCGGCGTTGAGAACGGCACCAATGGCGGTGCCAGGGCCTGGAATGAACTTTAGCAAGTTACCCAAGGCCCATCCGCCTGCGACTGACAGTGCTAGACAGCCCAGCACAGTAGTGAGGAGCTGCATGACTTGAGGTCGTTCCAGTGTCAGTCCGAATGCGTTGCTGACGCCGACCAGCATGCTTGCCTGAATGGGAGCGAGCGTCGCCAAGTCGGCAAACGGGATCGGGATTACTGAGGCAGCCGCGGCGGCGGTGGAAGCCGCAATGACGTACTCGTCGGCCGCCATCTTGTTCAAATCGCGGTTGATCTTCTGCGCCGCAGCAAAAGCGGCCTTGTGGGCGGCTGGCAACGCCGTGAATGTGGCGATGACCAGGTTCTCTAGCCCGGCGGCAGCCCGCTTCGGCTTTGACAAGGCACGGACCGGGACGATGCTGACATAGGCAGCACGGCGCTCATCCATGATGCCACCGACGATGCCAGCAAATTCCTCGTCGTCGTCGTCTTTGGTCAGGACGATGATGGCAGGGATGTCGTGCTTGTTCAGCACACGGACGATGTCCACTTCGCAATCCTGCACGCGGCTGCTGGGAGATGCTATGCAGACCCAAGCCATGTGGAGTTGGTCGCGCTCGTCCTTTTGCGCGCGGCATGCCTCGATCTCAGCACGCATATCATTCAAGGTTATCGCGTAGTCCTTCGCCTCAAGCCCGCGGGTGTCGAGGATGCGGAGCGGGACGGTTTCGGACGTGAACCACTGCGCGCGTTGAGTGACCGGGCGACCGGCGGCGGTCTGGGCAAACTGTTCCCCGAACACGGCATTGATCAGCGTGCTCTTGCCGACGCCAGTCTGGCCGGCGACCAGGATGTTTACTGTCCCCAGGCTGCGGAGCCGCATGGCGGTCTGCTGCATCAGCTCGTCTATCGCCTGCGAGCTGTTGGGTATCGCTGCGGGAGCGGTCACCGCGATGGACGTTTGGCCCGCGTCTGGCTGGAGATTGGGCGCCCGGGCGGTGAATGTTTGCGAGGCGGGCGCTGGAACGGCACCGGCGAACGCGCTGAGAGCTGCGGGTGATGTCCAATCCGTGCTGGCCGGCATCTCCGGGAGGCCCGGCAACGCACCATCACCCGAGGAATAGGCTACAGCGCCCGATACCGGCGGCCGATTTAACAGGCTCGTCGCAGGCAGAGGAATGTGCGCGGGCGTGCTTGCCGGCGCAGTCGCGATGTCTTGCGGTGGGGCGTGATCGATTTCCTGCACCTGGTGTTCCGCGGTTTGGCCGACATGGACGGGAGACGTCCACTCTCCAGCCTGGCGCGTGTAAGGCTCGGCCTGCGGCGTTTGGTTGGGGGCGTAAGAGGCTGGCAACTCGGCGGCGATGTCCATGTCGGCATGAACGGGCCATTCAGCTTCCATCGGCGGTGTGTCGAGCAGGGCGTCGCTTGAGGCGTCCTGGCTGCGCTCGCCAACGACCTCCGAAATCCGGGCGGCAAGGGCCAAGTCGAACTCGGCCTCCTGCTGCCGGGCAACGGCGTCCAGCTTCTTGTCCTTGCCAAAAAACTTCATCGGGTCAGGGACCTTTCACCGGCCAGCCTTAGCATTAGCCTTAAGCATAGGTTAGGCATTGCCGCCTTGCAATATAAGAGGCCAGGTGATTCAGGGCAGGAAGTCCGGCCCGTGCCGAGGCTGGTAACCCTGGTCTAGGGACTGCGGGGAACAACTGTATCGTTTGTGTCCTAGCCCGAGCCGGCGATCAGCCAGAATTCTGACAATGAAGCTCTACAGCATTTCTGGTGCTACGGTGCATACCAGCAACACCATATCGTATCATTGCTGGACTCAACGATCCGGACTAGCAACAGAACCTCGGGTGTCGCACCTTCGTGCCGGGACCGGGTGGCGGCAGCCGCGCCGGAGACTGGGCAACCCTGCCCAGGCAAAATCGGGCAGGGATGATCGGGAATGACGTTCAAATGCATGACGTGTCAGGGGTGCGCGGTCGAGCCTGCGCGGTTGATGCGGGATGGGCAGCCCTGCACCTGCACCCGAGTTGCAAACCTGCAATTGCGCCAGCTTGGCTGCAGGATGGTTCAGAGACTGACAGAACAGACGGCACACTTTGCGCAGTGACCGCTGGCGCAGGCTTTGGGCATCCGTCGCGGCGTTGACGCTGGGTTGCCATCCGGGGCTGGCGTGGTCGCAGCTTGCTGCTGATCCCTGGAGCGCCTGCGCCGGGGCGGCCGCCTTGGCAGAAACTGAGGCGGGGATACCGGTCGGGCTGCTGCTGGCGATCGGCAAGGTCGAAAGCGGGCGGGTTGATCCTGCCACTGGCCGGCTGACGCCTTGGCCGTTCGCAGTGAATGTGTCGGGCCGCGGGGTGCTTGCTCCGAACCAGGACGCTGCCGTTGCGGAGGTCCGGGCGGCCCAGGTGGTTGGGCAGGGTTCAGTGGACGTGGGGTGCTTTCAAGTGAGTCTGCTGCACCATCCCTGGGCCTTTGACAGCTTGGAGGCCGGATTCGATCCGGTGCGAAATGCCCGGTATGCCGCCGGGTTCCTGGCGTCTCTGCGGGTGGGCGCTGGGTCATGGGAGGCTGCTGCGGGACGTTACCATTCGATGACGCCGGAGCTAGCGGGGCCATATGCGGCCCGGGTAATGGCGGCGTGGTCTGGTTTGGACGCAGGGCCGGTGCAACTGGGTGGGCGCATGGTCCAGGAGGCTGATATGCGGTTCGGGATGCGGGTCTATGTGCCTGGCGGGGGACAGGCTGCGGTGGCGCCAATCGCTGCTGCGGGAGCGCCGATGGTGCGGCCTGTTGCTGCCGAAGTGCGGGTTGGCCGAGGACGCGGGCGGCTGCCGGTGGTATATCGTCCGGGTAGTGTCGGATAGACAACGGTGCGTCAACAATTTTGAGGCGGCTTGTTATGGGCTTCGTTGCGGACGTTATCCTAAACTTGACGCCAGACTTGGGGCGAAGCGCCGCCGTTGCTGAACCGACACTGGGAGGGCACCCCCATAGTGCGTTTGAGCGGCGGCGGCATTGGCACTCGTCACATACCGGGTAAGGGTAGCTCGGGCTCATACGACGCTTCGAGAATCAAGATTTACGCATTGAACTCTTTGCTTGACTCAGCTTTGGGCAAGCATGACGCGTAAAGGTGCCACTGTAGCGGGCTGAGTGTAGCCCTGTCCGGCTTCGTCGCCGTTGAAGACGCATCGGTATTCTCGTGCCCAACTGGAAATGTCAAGCGAACCTGCTTGGATGCTGCTTTTCCTATGGAGAAGGCGCGGCGGCGGACTTTCGTTATGCCTTGGGATGGCGAGCGGACGTTGATCGGGGCTCATGAGCCCGGGGCGTCTCTTGTAGGCTAGCGGGCCAGTCGCTTCGATCAATCAGAAAGCGCTAACTTATATAATGTTAGCGGCAAATTCGGAACACGGCAGCATATCCTGTGCTTCTGTAAGAAAGTGTTTGTTTTGGTTTAAGAGGCTTTACGGTGAGGCTGGTAAGGGCGCATTCAAGCCAGCCTGTAAGACTTCTGCAAGTTGCCGGGTGCTGGGGGCGATGCAGGAGCCGAATGGGCTATGCGCCTGCATAGATGTTAGTCGCATCGCAAGGGAATGGTCATGGATGCACTACACAACCTCCTGTCCCGCTTGAAAACGGCACCGGTCGCGCGTGATGAGCGGGGCGTGACGGCCATGGAATATGCTCTGATCGGCGTTCTGGTCGGCATCGCCATCATAGGGGGCGTCACAACCTATGGCACGAGCTTAAGCGTCAAGTTCACCCTTATTAATGTCGCGATGGCGAGCCTTCCAGGGAAGTAGCGACGATGCTGCTGGGACGAAAGTCTCTGGCGTTATCAGTAGGATCTGTCTGAAACCGCACGCTCGATAACTCCTGGCATAGTCAGCAGTTAGCGGGGCTGTACGACTGCATACCCGTGCTTGGCGCTGCTGAGCCCATCCGGGTGCACGTTACCGTTGGTCCCATTACGCACCTTGCGTCTGCTACACCTAGCTGAGTGCGCCGCGTTCAGCCGCGGTGATCTGGAGCCGGATCACCGACGGCTGGTTCGCGACCTGCGATCAGCCTCGCATGATCATCGTAATCACCCTATTAGCAGATTGCGTTTTAGATGCGGGGGGTATGGTCTGGGTTTACGACCTCTAACGAAATCCGTTGAATGTCTACAAATGTGTTTGTTGACAACCTCTGAAGAATTTGTGAATTGGAGTGCGCCTGGACCTCCCGACTTCTCGCAGCCCCAAGATGTTCGGGTTACGAGGGCCGCGGGGCACTTGGACAAAACTGCCCGGCTATACTGAACTTAACCACGCTGTTGGAGAATAAACATGGACGCTTTGCACTACGTTATGTCGCACCTCAAGACCGCCCAGATTAAGAGTGATGAGCGTGGGGTTACGGCAATCGAGTACGCCCTGATCGCTGCGCTGATCGGCATCGTCATCATCGTTGGAGCTTCGCAGCTTGGCACCGCGATAAGCGGAAGGTTCGTCACCATTGCTAATTCGGTTAACAGCGCAGGCAAATAAAGGCTAATGCTTTCAGGCTGCGGACGGTGCCCATACGCTCATTCCGCAGCCTGACCTTATTTGCGGCTGTTGCTGAATTCTCACCATGGTGGTGCGACTGTGCCTGATCCTGGCCAAGCCCTCGGTCTTTGCGCGATCCCTACGCTGTGCGGGGCAGCTCTGACGGATATGCGGTGCCGCCGGGTGCCGAACCTATCTTCCGTGCTCGTTGCCTTGACCGGAATGGCGGCTCGGGCTGCCTCGGGTGACGCGCTGCCGTCTTTGCTGCTCGCGTCGGCCGTGTTCGCCGTTCTTTATCTGCTTTGGTGCTGGGAAATTTTGGGGGGCGGCGACGTCAAGCTGTTGTCCGCCTGCGTGCTTGTGGTGCCGGCCGGAATGGTCGCTGTGCTGCTTGCTGCGGTGACGCTCAGCGGCGGCGTCCTTGCGATGGCTTATCTTGTGCTGCGGGTTGCGGCTCCGGTACCGCGTTCCAGGCCGGTCCTGCCGCGCTGGTCGCTCCGTCGCCTATGCCGGGTTGAAGCGTGGCGCATTCGCCGGGGCGGACCCCTGCCCTACGCCTGCGCCATCTCCGCTGGCTGCATGTTCACCTTGTTCGCGGGGTAGCCTCGATGTTGAAAATTGTCTTGGTCGGCGTGATGCTGTCCTTCACTGCGGTGTTCGGGGTGGTGGCTTGGCTGAGCCTCCGCCCGGCGCCGGTTGTCGTGGCCGCCGATGCGCCCGCACCGCCGCCACCACCGGCGCGCATAGTCATACTGGCTTGGGCACGGTCGATCCAGGCAGGCACCCTCATCAAGCCGGAAGATATCATGCCACTGGACCTTCCGGCTGCCAGCCCGCCAGACGGTACACGGCCAGATAGCGTGCAGGGACGGTCCGAGCTGATCGGCGGCATGGTCCGGCGCAACGTGCTGGCACAGGAGCCGCTGCTGACGGCAGAAGTGCTGCGTCCGGCCGATGGCGGCTTTTTGGCCGCGGTATTAGCGCCGGAGCATCGGGCAGTGTCCGTCGCGGTGGATGCCGTGTCGGGGACAGCTGGACTGATTTGGCCGGGGGACCGAGTGGACCTGATCCTGACCCAGGAGGTTGGGGAGCAGGGCACGCCGGTTGGCCGGCGTACATTTGGCGAGACTGTCTTGAAAGATGTGCGCGTGATCGCAGTGGACCAGCAATTGGCGCACGGCGTAAGCCCGGACGTGGCCAATGCAGGCCAGGGGAACCGAACAGTCACGCTGGAAGTCTTGCCAGAAGCGGCGGAGCGCGTGGCCGTGGCGGTTCGCCTAGGCCGAGTTTCACTCACGGTGCGGGCGGCGGCTCCGCCCCGTCCCACGGGGCCGGAGAGCGATAAGGACGTAACTGCGGCCAACGCCTCCCCTGCTCGCCCCCCGGTGGTGCAGATTTCGGCACCGCAACAGACAGTGCAGGCGCCAAGCGCGACTGCCTCCAAGCCTCAACCACCGACCACTTGGGGCTCTGACGTATCCCCGGCACTCGGCGGACGCAGCGGGCCGACAGCGCACAGCAACTCGGTCAAGGTATTCCAGGGCAGCGCCGATGAGAAGGAATTCAAGTTCGAATGACCCGCATGAAAACAATACGCCGCTTTCTGCGGCAGCCTACCGTAGCCTTGGCAGCACTGCTGATTTTCGTCCCGGCAACTGGACGGGCCGCTCCCGACCCGTCTCGGTCCGTGGTGATCGAGGCTGGGATGGGCCGGGTGCTGCCACTTGGCGGCCCGGCGGCCAGCGTGTTCGCGGCCGATCCCAAGGTAGTGGAGGTGCGGCCGGCCAGCCCGACCAGCCTGTTCGTGTTTGGTGTGGCGCCGGGTCGGACAACGATCGCAGCATTGTCGGCGTCCGGGGCGCCGATCGCGCAGTGGGATGTGGTGGTGCAGCCGTCCGGCTACGCGGCAGGCGATGCCCGCAGCAGCATCAACCGGGTGCTGCCCGGCGCGGGCGTCACGACCGAAACCCGGCCGAACGGCATCGGCATTTCCGGGGAGGTCGCGACGCCGGCGGAGGCTGACCGCGCGTCCCGCCTAGCCCGCGCCTACTTGTCTGAAAAGGGGGTGTTGGACAACCGGCTTGCGGTCAGCACGCCGATCCAGGTCAACCTGCGGGTTCGGATCATCGAGATGTCCCGGACCCTGACGCGGGAACTTGGTATAAACTGGCAGGCGCTGGCCAACCTCGGACGGTATGGCGTGGTCGGGCTGGCAACAGCGAACGGACTGGCTGACCTTGCCAGCTCGGCAAGCGCGATCACAAGTCGGTATGCGAAGACGAATGGGGCAGGCGGCTTCGGCACGGACCTCAACGCCACGATCGACGCGCTGAACCAGGACCAGTTGATCCGGACCCTGGCGGAGCCGAACCTGACGGCGCTGAGCGGCGAAACGGCCAGCTTCCTAGTGGGCGGCGAGTTCCCGATCCCGGTCGCGAACACGAACAACACGATTTCGCTGGAGTTCAAGCAGTACGGCATCAGCCTCGCCTTCGTGCCGACAGTTACGAGCGGGGACCGGATCGTGCTGCACGTTCGGCCGGAGGTCAGCCAGTTGACCAACCAGGGAGCGGTGCAGATTGGGAACGGCAACAACTCGATCTCAGTCCCAGGCCTCACGGTGCGACGGGCGGACACGACGGTTGAGCTGGGTTCCGGGCAGAGCTTCGCCATCGCCGGGCTGCTGCAGGACAGCCAAAAGCTGACAGGGCTTGGGCTGCCATTCCTAGGCGACGTGCCGATCCTGGGCGCGCTGTTCCGCTCAGACAGCTTTCAGCAGAACCAGACGGAGCTTGTGATCGTGGTGACGCCCTACATCGTGCGGCCAGTCAGCAACATCACGACGGTAGCTCAGCCCGATGACGGCTGGCGCGTTCCCAACGACTTGGAGCGTATTCTACTGCTGCGCCAATCCGCGGTGGGGACTCCGGCGCCGCGCGTCCGAATCCCTGGCGAAGCCGGGTTCGTGCTGCCATGAGCCGGCGTATGATGTCCTGGATCGGCTGTGCGGCGGTGCCTTTGCTGATGCTTGGGGGCTGCGCGCAGATTGACCCACTGACCAAAGAAGGCATTTGGCGCCCGACCGGAGCGAACGACGCCAACCTGCGTGCGATGGTGGCGGTTCCGAGCGACCTGGCCTATGGCCGCGCCGCCCGAACCACTGACGGCAGATCTGCCGCACAGGCGGTCGATCGGCTGCGGACAGGGAAGGTGTATCCGTTGCAGGACGTCGGCATCTCCAAGGTCGGCGGCGGCGGCGGCGGTGCCGCTCCGGCGGCCGGGCAGTCAGACCAATGACCCCGTTGGATCACGACGCTTCCGGGGCGGCGGAGAGCGGCACCGCGCGTCCGAACCGGTTGCCGGTGATGGCTTTTGTCACCGATGTGGACACCGAGTTCGCCCTTCGCGAAGGGCTTGAGGACGTCATTCCCGAGAAGTTCGAGTTCCGGCGCGTAGGCATACGCGGGGCGACTGCGTTGCTGGCAACCATGCCGACACCACTGACCCTTATTCTGGACTTGAGTGGGGAGGAAAACCCGTTGGCGGCGCTGGCGGACTTGTCACAGGTGGTGGAGCCGGACGTACGCGTGCTGGTGGTCGGCGACCAAGATGATGTGAGCTTCTACCGCCAGGTCACGCGCGGCATGGGTGCGCTGGAGTATCTCAGCAAGCCGCTGACCCGGGATCTGGTGGCCCGGCAGTTTGGACCGTTGCTGAATCGACAGGCGTTGCCGCGGGATACGGTGCTGGGCGGCCGGCTGATCACCGTTACGGGCAGCCGTGGTGGCGTTGGCGCAAGCACCATTGCTGCAAACCTGGGATGGTACTTGGGAGCCGAAGCACGGCGGCACACGGTGATACTGGACACCGACCTGCACCGCGGCATCTGCGCCATGCTGCTGGGGGCAAAGTCCGGTTCCGGTCTGCGCACGGCATTGGAAGCGCCGGGGCGCGTTGACGAGCTGTTTGTCGAGCGCGTGGCGCAGCCGGTTTCAGACCGGCTGCACGTGCTGGCCGGGGAAGAGCGGCTGGCCGACCAACCGCTCTATACCGCGGGCGCCGCGTCCAAGCTGTCGGAAGCATTGCGGCGGCGATACAACTTCGTCGTGGCCGACCTGCCGTTCACTGGGCAGCCATTGCACCGTGATTTGCTGCACATGGCGCACCAGCGCGTTGTGGTGATGGTGCCGACGCTGGCCAGCATACGTGATACGCTTCGGTTGCTGGCGCTGCCGAACGGCCCGTCGCAGCCCCGCCGTGCCGTGGTGGTGCTGAACCGCTCCAATATGCAAGGCGGACTGGATCTGAAGCGCGTCACCGACGCCTTGAAGATGAAGCCGGACATCGTGATCCCCGAGGTCCGCCGCTCGGTTGAACGGGCGGCCAGCCTGGGAACGCCAGCGGCCAAGGAGCGTGGTCCGCTCCGCAGCGGCATGGTCGCCCTGGCGCGCGAGGTCGGCTTTATGGCGCGCGAGCACGACGTGAAGCGTCGTTCGCGCTTCTCCTTACGGTTACGGAAGTAAGAGGGGTCATGCTCGTTCCCACCACGTTCGGCCGCCGGAGGGTCGAACAAGACAACGAATTGGCGGCCGTCACGGTGGTGCCTGCGGCACCGCCGGGCACTGAACCGGTCGTGCCGGCGCGCACCGGCCAGCCCGCGTTCATGGGCGAGCTGCGGGCGCTGTGCCTGGCGCAGATAGATGCCGGAACGGTTGCCAACATGACGCCGGAGCGCCTGAACGTCGAGGTGGAGCGCACCCTGGCGCAGATCGCTTCTGAGCGTCGCTTCCAGCTCAATGGGCGGGAGCAGCGGGAGCTGGCGGCGGAGCTGGTTCACGACATGCTCGGCCTTGGCCCGCTGGAGCCGCTGCTGGAGGACGAGACGATCACCGATATCATGGTGAACGGGCCGGACCGGGTGTTTGTCGAGCGCCGCGGCAAGATGGTGCTGAGCACGGCCAAGTTCCGCGACACCATGCACGTCGCGAATGTGTGTCAGCGCATTGCAGCGGCGATTGGGCGGCGGATTGATGAAAGCAGCCCGATGGTGGATGCGCGGCTCAAGGACGGCAGCCGCGTCAATATCGTCTTCATGCCACTGGCACTGGACGGCCCTTACATCTCGATCCGTAAGTTCTCGAAGCGGAAGATTGATTTCGAGAAGATGATCGAGGTCGGGTCGCTTACGCGGCCAGTGGCTCGGGTGCTGGAGATCGCAGGCGCCGCGCGGCTGAACGTCGTGATCTCCGGCGGCACAGGTTCCGGAAAGACGACGATGATGAACGCGATGTCCCGGATGATTGACCACGGGGAGCGCATCGTGACGGTGGAGGACGCGGCGGAGCTGCAGTTGCAGCAGCCGCATGTCGTACGGCTGGAGACCCGGCCTGCGAGCCTTGAGGGCCGGGGCGAGATCAATCAGCGCGACCTTCTCCGCAACGCGCTGCGCATGCGGCCTGACCGCATCATCATCGGCGAGGTCCGTGGCGGCGAGGCGTTTGACATGCTGCAGGCCATGAACACCGGCCACGACGGCAGCATGAGCACTGTCCACGCCAACACGTCGCGCGACGCGCTGACCCGCATCGAGAACATGGTGCAGATGGGCAACATGGGCCTGCCATCCCGCGCCATACGTACGCAGATCGTCGGCGCGGTGGACCTGATCGTCCAGATCGGGCGGCAGCGCGACGGTACGCGGCGAGTGCTGCAGGTGACGGACATTTATGGGATGGAAGGGGAGATCGTTACGATGAACGATATCTTCTTGTATGAGGTGACTGGGGAAACCTCGGATGGAAAGTTGACGGGGCATTACAAAGTCAGCCGGTCCAAGCCGAGTTTCTATGAGCGGCTAGCCTATTTCGGCCTGGACCGCGCCTGGTCCACGGCGGTCGAGGAGAGCGGGGGATGAACGACGGGGCCGGCCTGCTCACGCTGACGCAATTGCTGTTGGCCGGCGCTTTCCTGCTGGTGCTCCTCGTCGTGTCGTCGTGGCTGCTGCTGCGCGACGACAAGGAGGCGCGACAGCTTCATGATCGCATCAGCGTCGTTGCGACGCCATATGCCCGGGCGACCCCGTTGGTCGAGACGGCACGGCGTGGTGCTGGTCCGGCAGGCGCTGGCCGTGCCGTGACGGCTGCGTCAAAACTGTTCGGCTACAGTTCACAGCGAAAGGACCAGTATCCCGCGAAGGGACCGGTGGTGGTTTTCTTCGCGCTGATCGTTGCGGCTTTATTCTGCCAGCTTGCGACCTCACTGGCTGGGCCGCTGGCGCGCCTGGCCGTGCCGGTGATGTGGGTCATGGTAAGCCGCAAGATATTCGGCTGGTTTGAGCAACGCCATGCCAAAGTCCTGTACAATCAATTTCCGGATGCATTGGCGATGATTGTCCGGGCTGTCCGCGTCGGCATTCCGGTCACGGAAGCGGTCCGCAACGTATCGCAAGAGGCTCAAGAGCCGACAACGACGGAGTTCCGCATGCTGTCGGATCAGCTTGCCATCGGGGTTGCGCTTGAAGATGCACTTCGGGACGTGGCATCGCGGAATCAGTTGCCGGAATATAGGTTTTTTGCGACCGCGCTAGCGCTGCAGGCGCAAACGGGCGGTGGCCTGTCCGAAACGCTGGAGAACCTGGCCGACGTCATCCGCAAGCGGGTTGTTGCCCGCAAACGCGCTTTCGCACTCGCAAGCGAGGCACGGATGAGCACGTATATCCTTGCGGCCCTGCCATTCGTCGCTGCCGGCGGGTTGGCGTTGATAAATCCACCTTACTTTATGATCCTGTTAACAGAGCCGGCCGGCAACACTGTTCTTGAGGTTGCCATAGGCATGCTCAGCACCGGCGTCTTTGTCATGCGCACGACGATTACGAAGGTGCTGAAATGAGCCTTGCGCTGATTATCCTTTGCGCGGGATTTATTGTGCTGGTGCCGACGAGCCTCATGGTGCTCGCCTTCCTGCGGCAAGAGGAGCGGCTGGCATTGCGCATCCAGGATGTGCAGCGCGGTGCGGAGTCGCAGCAGGATTTTCAGCCGATTGTCCATTCAGGCGGATTGCTGCGCCCAGTGGCGGCCCTGGGCGGGCTGATCGCTCGGAGCGGGCTGCTGTCGACCCGCACCTTGGCTGAGCTGCAGCATACGCTGTACACGGCCGGGCTGCGCGGTCGAACCGGTCTCAGCATCTTCGTTGGCATGAAGCTGATCCTGTTCACTGGGCTGCCGTCCGCCGCGTTCACGACGATGACGCAGCTGAACTGGTGGCCGTCTTATTGGACCGTCCTGGTTGGCGGGGCGGCAGTTCTTGGACTGCTGGGGCCGGACTTCTGGGTTAGGCGCAGCCGCAAGATATACCTGCGGGCGTTGGACAATGGGATGCCGGACTCGCTGGACATGCTGGTGATCTGCTCCGAGGCCGGGCTGGGATTAGAAGCGGCGTTCGAGCGTGTGGCAGCCGAGATCGTGTACGGCCATCCGGTCGTGGCGCAGGAGATGCTCACGACGCTGCAGGAGATGCAGATCAACTCCGACCGCCGGGCAGCGCTGATCGGCTTAGGGGAGCGGACCGGCCTGGACAGCTTGCGCCGGCTGGGCGGCACGCTGGTGCAGACGATGCAATATGGCACTCCGCTGAGCTCGGCCTTGCGCATCCTATCGACGGAGATGCGGCAGGAAACATTGCTCCGGTTCGAAGAGAAGGCGGGCCGGCTGCCCGTGCTGCTGACGATGCCGATGATCATATTCATCCTGCCCTGTGTTTTCCTCATCGTTGCCGGGCCGGCAGTGGTGCAGGTCATACATCAATTCCAAAAGTAAAGAGGGACCCTGATGACATCACATAAGGCGTTGCTGGCGCTCGGGACGGCCCTGTTGTTGGGGGCATGCAGCGGTCCGGTTGACCGGCTCACCCTAGGGGAGGGCACGTCGGCCCGGGGCCTCCGGGTGGCGAATGCGGCGATCGCTGGCGGCCTGCCGCAAGCCGCCCTGAATGCTACCGAAGGGGTACTTAGCCGCGACCCTTCGAACGTGGCGGCGCTGCTGACACAGGGCGAGGCATTGACTGCGATGGGGCAGGGTGCGGCGGCTGCGGAGGCATACCGGCGCATACTGTCCAGGGATGCTTCGCCCACTAGGGAGCAGTTGCATACTGCAAGGCTGGCTGTAGGCCGCGCGGACCTGGCTGCGGGGCGCGGCAAAGAAGCGGAGGCAATCTACACCACGTTGGCTGCTGCCAATTCAAGTGACCCCGTTGGCTACAATGGCCTTGCGATCGCCTTGGACCAACAGGACAGGCATAGTGAGGCGCAGGCTGCCTACCGCAAAGCCCTTGCCATCGCCGACACGGCGGCGACGCGGTCCAACCTAGGCCTGTCCTTGGCCATGAGCGGCAACGTTGCCGATGCGCTGGCGATCATGCGCCCTGCGATGGCGGAGGCGTCCGAGATCCCGCGCATCCGGCACAACTTAGCCTTTGCGCTGGAACTTGCCGGGCAGCGGGATGAGGCGAAGCGTGCGCTGGCAGTGGACATGCCGCGCGGTGAAGTGGCGGCGGCGCTGGCCGGCTTCGATGCTTTCCGGCCGGTTGGCGCTGCTGCGGCGTCTCCGAATGTTGGGATCGGGTCGCCGGCGGCTGGTCCGTTCATCACCCTTTCGGCTGCTGTGGCTGAAGAGCCCGTTGCTGTCCCGATGCGGGTGCGTGCGCGGGTTAGGGCGCGCCCTACCGCTCCTGCGCGTGAGGTCATTGCGTCCCCGGCTTCGGCGGCTGTGCCGCCCGTGGCGCTTGCGGCTGAGGCCCATCCTGCGGTGGCCCTTGCATCCACTCTGGCTCCTGCCGCCGTGCTGGGTGCCACTTCTGTTCCGGAGATCAAGCCGTGATCTTCTGCAGACTGGATCAGCTCGGTGTGCAGTCCGTGGAGCGTGCCGTATTTTCATCCGTAGTGCCGGTGGCGCACGTGGCGCCGGTGAGTTTGGCTAGCAGGCGGAGGCCGCATCGGCGTTCTGGGATGGACTTCGAGCCGTGCCAATGCCGTTCACAATGAATCATGTAGGGGGAGCGTTGACGATGTTGGGTTGGGTTTCGAAGAACGCGGGAAATTTGGGTGTGCAGGGCGATGGGGCTTGCCTTGCTGCCGGTTCCAGGCGGCGTTTGTGGGGCGACCGCCGGGGCAATGTGGCGATGATCGTGGCCGTGACGGCCATCCCGGTGGTAATCGCCATTGGGGCTGGGATTGACTTGTCGCGCATGGCCAAAGCCAGGGCAACGCTGCAGAATGCCGTTGATTCGGCTGCGCTGGCGGGTTCCACCCTTAACACGGCGGCAGGCCAGGGCACGGTCGCCCAGAACAGTGCACAAAGCTATTTCAATAAGTATGCGCTAGGCGGGGACCTCACGGTGGCATCCAGCGCCGTTACCGTTGTGCAGCCCAGTTCCGTCGTGGCGTCGTCGCCGTCCGTCACTGTTAGTGCGACCGCCACTCTGCCGAGGACATTCGGTATCGGCACTATGACCGTTACCGCGGCGGCAGTTGCCAACAACGGGACGGGTAATCCACCGTCGCTGACTAAAGTGACACCAACCAACCAGCCATTAGGGCCGCTTGGGACGCCGTCGCAGGTGCTGTCTTATACAGGTCCTAAATCCAACGCGGCGGACTGGAACTCGATTTACATGTATGGCGTGCCGACGGGCAGCAATGGTCAGCCTGATTACACCAGCTATCCGCCGGTGACACAGTTTTATGAAATCGGCAGCAACTGCAATGTGAATATAGATCAACACTGGACATCGAGCAGCATCTGCAACAACCAATTCGGCACAACAGCGCCAGTAGTCGCGTCATTCTCATACATAACGGCGGACCAGCCGATCGCGTTCATGTTCGTCAATATGAACAACGGCATGTTCTGGCCGCCTAACTGGGTAGGTGGCTACGGTGCAAACCAGTATGGAGCCCAGCCAGGCTGGTGGGAGTTGATGACGACCGCGACCTTGGCGCTGGGCCAATCGCCATCCCAAATTACCGACAACACCGTGAACGTCGTCAAAGCCCTTATTGGCGTTACCTTGAATCAAGGTGCGACGCATTATTCGGACGCGAACAATGCCAAGCTGTCCAACTGCGCCGTGCAAATCGTGCTGGTGACTGATATCAACAATCTTCCGGCCAACCCGCCCTACCCCGGCCAGTGCCTTGCTGCCACCGATCCGAGATCTGGCTACCAGTATGCAAACCTCACCTGCAGGCAGATCAACGGACGGACATTCATGTACTGGTGGAATGACATGGGAGCATCAGTGGACGACAAGGATTATAAGAACCTTGTTTATACAGTCACCTGCCAACCCGGCACAACCAACCCAGACGGGGGAACGATCGGCAGCAGCTCGCCGGTGCAGGGGCAGCCGGTCACGACGCCGCCGGGGGGGGCGGTGACGAACACTCCAAGGCTGGTCCAATAGGGCAGGAGTGAATGATGGTGGTCCGGGGAAGCAACGCCGTTGCAGCACGTCGCCCAAAGCCGGTCCGGCGCCGGTTGCTGCGGGACACGCGGGGAGCAGCGGCTTTGGAATTCGCCCTTGTCGCGGTGCCGCTGTTTTTTCTTGTCATTGGCGCAATGGTATTCGGTACTAACGTCATGGCGCTAGGGCTCCTTAATTACGCCGTGAAGGATGCTGGACGGCAGCTCCAGATCGGCAACTTACGGGGCTCATCCGACGCCGCCGTGCGTACGTGGATATGTGGCTACGTGTCATCCATCGTACCGTCATGCCAGACCACGCTGATGATCTATGCGGCCTCCGCTCCTACGTTCAGCGCGGTGCCGATAGCGACGTTCGCCGCGGCAACGCTTTCACCGACCAGCTTCTCGCCGGGCTTGGCGGGGAACGCAGTCGTGTTGCAGGTCGCCTGCAACAGTCCGTTCGGCTTGGGCTTGGCGAACCCCGGAAGCTTCCTGCTCACTGCCACGACTGTTTTCCTGAACGAGCCACAATGACAGTGTTTCATCATTCCCGTCCACGCGGCATCATGGGCCTGAGAGGCGACCGGCGTGGCGCTGCCGCAGTTGAGTTCGTACTTGTGGCGCCGTTGATGGTGACTTTATTCTTTGGGCTGTTTGGCATGGTGCAGTTCGTACGCGCTAAGATGCTGCTGAGTTCAACAGCATCCAGCATGGCGAACATGGTCGCGGCCCAGACCGCGGTCGCAAGCGTCATTTTGAAAGATTATTGCAGCGGCGCCCAGCTCATAATGCAGCCTTATGCCGCAAGTGGCTTGTCCATGGCCGTCATCACTTACACCATGCAATCGAACTCAACGGTGACAGCAAGTTGGGAATACGACAGTGCCTGCCAAACCAGCGCAGGTTCGTGGGCCGCAAGCGGCACTGCCCTAGCCACTTCCCTGCTTACAGCACCGGGCGACAGCGTCGTCGTCGTTCAGGCAAGCTATAACTATGCGTTGTCGTATGCCAGCATCATACCCAATTTGCCCAGCATGACGCTGACCCAAACTGCTTATGCCCGGTCTCGATCCACTCCTGTTACGTGCGTCGTATGTTCTTGAGGACTTGACCGGGATCATCTGCCGGTTTGTCACGGTTTTTGCAGCGGGAGCGAGAACCTTCAGCCTGGTATGGGCTGCACCCTGTGGTCCCGGTCTAGGCTGGCGGCATCGCAACGTCCTAAGCTGGGTATGCCGCCCTTGTCTGCGCGCCCGCGCAACGCACCTAACGGTGCGGCGACGGACGGAGGCTTCACCCCATGCAAGACACAACCACAACGCCCCGCGTGGAAACCGTGCTCAAGCCCGAGCGGCCGAAGATGCACAAGGTGATCCTGCTCAACGACGACTTCACGCCGCGTGAGTTCGTGACCATGGTGCTGAAGGCGGAGTTCCGGCTGAGCGAGGAGCAGGCCAGGCGGGTGATGATGACGGCGCACCAGCGCGGCTCCTGCGTCGTTTCGGTGTTTACCAAGGAGGTCGCCGAGGCTAAGGCCACCAACGCGACGGACGCCGCGCGCAAGAAGGGTTATCCGCTGCTGTTCACGACCGAGCCGGAGGAGTAGGACCGGATCCCTGATCCCGCGGCGGCGGGAAGGGAGTGGAACACCGATGCGTACCCAGGTCGCCATTGTTGGCGCTGGCCCGGCCGGGCTATTGCTTGCCCACCTGCTGCACCTGGCTGGCATCGAGAGCGTGGTGATCGAGGGGCGGAGTCAGCATTACGTTGAGAACCGCATACGCGCTGGGGTGCTGGAGCACCATGTCGTCGATGTGCTGGACCAGATCGGGTTGGGCGTGCGGATGCACCGGGAGGGATTACGGCATGAGGGTACCGGGCTGCTATTTGGGGGCGTGCTGCACCGGATAGACTTCCAGGCGTTAGTGGGCCAGTCCGTGATGGTCTATGGTCAGCATGAGGTCGTGCGGGACCTGATTGAGGCTCGCCGAGACATTGGGGCGCCGCTGCTGTTCGACTGCGCCGATGTGTCGGTGTCCGGGTTCCAGGAGGGCAGCCCGGAGGTACGGTTCACGTATGGCGGACAGGCGCACAGCTTGCGCTGCGACGTGATCGCCGGGTGCGACGGGTTCCATGGGGTGTGCCGCCCGGCGCTGCCAGCTGAATGCTGGCGCGGGTATGATAGGGTGTATCCGTTCGGCTGGCTGGGGATCCTCGCGGAGGCGCCGCCGAGTGCCGAGGAGTTGATCTATGCCAACCATGAGCGGGGCTTTGCCCTGTGCTCGCAGCGATCGGCGACGGTGCAACGGATGTATCTGCAATGTGCGCCGGACGAAGATGTGGAGGCGTGGTCCGACGACCGCATCTGGGCCGAACTGACGACTCGGCTGGCTTGCGAGGGGTTCACGTTGCGGACAGGACGCATTTTCCAAAAGGGGGTGACGCCCATGCGCTCCTATGTGGCGGAGCCGATGCAGTGCGGGCGGCTATTCTTGGCGGGCGACGCCGCGCACATTGTGCCGCCGACGGGGGCGAAAGGGATGAACTCGGCTGTGGGCGACGTTCTGCTGCTGTCGCGGGCAATCGGGCGCTGGTACGGAACGGGGGAGGATGCGGGGCTGCAGGGCTACTCCGCGGCGGCGCTACGGCGCATCTGGAAGGTTCAGCGGTTCTCGTGGTGGATGACGACGCTATTTCACCGGTTCGAGGGGGCTTTGGAGTTCGACCGACGGGTGCAGTTGGCGGAGCTGGACTATGTCGTCCACAGCCGTGTGGCATCGGCGGCGCTGGCGGAGAACTACGTGGGGCTGCCGCTCACCGGGTGAGCGGGAAATTTCCTAACCGCCGGGGAGGGGCCTGACCTTTACGTCCATTCATGTGGCGGATAAGCGAAGATCCATCAGCAGTGCCGCGGCTCTGGGCCATGGCAAGGCGCTGGCGCTTTTCCGCTCGACGTTGTCCGAGCGGCTAGTCCGCGGGACTGGGTGTCTATAGCAGCCCAGCGCCGCTGAAGCCGCCGAACACGCCCAGCAGGGTCGTTAGGCCGATCACTACAATCAACACGTTCTTATACCAACCGCGGAGACGCACGGCTGGCGGCAGGGCACGTATGCTGAGGGCGACCAGGAATCCCAGCACCAGCGGGAGCAGCAGGGCGTTCATGACCTGGACGCCGACGTTCAGGCTCACAAGGTCCGGCCAAATGCCGACCAGCACGGCGCAGCCTACAACGGCGGCGGCATACAGGCCGTAGAAGGCTCGGGCCTGGGGTGGGCGCAGGTTGAGACTGCGCTGGTAGCCGGTGACCTCGCCGACGCCCCAGGCTAGGGCTAGGGTGGCGACGATGGCGGCGACCATGCCGGCACCCAGGACACCGGCGCTAAACACCAGGCGGCCGGCACCCAGGCCTAGGAAGGGGGTCAAGGCGCCGGATAGCTCGCCGACAGTGGACAGGCTGGGAGGAGTATCGCCGGGGGTGGATGCGTGGCCGATGGTGGCGGCTGTCGCGACTAGGACGGCGGCCATGACGAGTTGGGTGATAATGGCACCGAGCGCAGTGTCCCAACGGGCGGCGCGCAGGTGCTCGGGCCGCAGGCCTTTGTCGGCGATGGCGGATTGCTGGTAGAACACCATCCAAGGCATGATGACAGCGCCGATGTTGGCAGCGGCGAGGTAAACGTAGTCCTTATTGGCCCAGGGGATGTTGACGGCACCCTGGGCCATCTCGTGCAGGCCGGGCTGGGCGATCCAGGCGACTACGAAGAAGGCGAGCTCGAACAGGCCGAGAGCGATGGCAATGCGCTCGACCCGGCGATAGCTGCCGGTGAGGACGACGGCCAGCAGGGCCGCGGTTGCGAGCAGCAGGCTGATGCCGCGAGGGATGCCGTATAGCTCGCCGATGCCAGCGACGCCGGCCAGCTCGGTGATAAGGGCGCCGAAAACGGCGATGGCGAGGCCGACGACGGAAACCCAGGCCCAGGTGCGGCCGAAGGTGTCATGGATCAGCTCGCCGTGTCCGCGGCCGGTGTGGAGGCCGAGGCGGACGGTGAGTTCCTGAACCATGAACAGGACAGGTATGAGGGCAAATTGGATCAGCAGCAGGCGGTAGCCCCATTGAGCGCCGGACTGCGCGGCGGTGATGATGCTGCCGACGTCGGTGTCGGCGAGCATGACGACGAGGCCGGGGCCGAAGACGGCGGCGTAGCGCGCCAACTTGGACGGCGGGCGCGTCTTGGTGGTGGCCTGGGTCACGGGGAGTCCTGTTGTGTTGCGAGTGCTTCGCAATTACAGCACCTCTGGGAGTGCAGCAAGCGTGCGGCGCTGGATTGGAGAAATGTGTCACGGGTTCGTGCTGCGTTGGCGGAAGGAGCGGCAGATTGATCCGGCTGGGCCGGCGCGGCACATAGGTCGAATGACGGAAACTTCCGACACGATCTGCCGGGCGCTCGGCGCCTGGATGGCGCTGGAGGTTCTGACGCCGCAGGTTGCGAGACCGAGCTGGGGTGCCTTGGCGGCGGAGCGGGGTGGGCGGCAGCGCAACAAGGGTACGGCGGCGCAGGATGGGCCGGCCTATTGGGAAATGCCGGGCGACGGCGACCCGACGCCGTGGCCGCAGCGGCCCGACCCGATTCCGGAACCGGAGGGTGGGTCCGATACGCCACGGCGTTGGTATGTTGCCGTGCTGGGGGCGTTGCCTGCCAAGCCAGCCTACGATGCACTGGACAGCGCTTTTGGCGATGCAGTGGATGAGGACAGGGTGGCGCGCCGCGCGGAGGGCAGCATCCTGGCTGCGACGGTGGTGCTGGATGAGTGGGGGATTGCCGTTCCCGATACCCTGGCTATTGCCAGCTTCGCCTGGGGGCTGGGACTCGTGCTGGCATCAGGGTCGGCTGCGGAGCTGCCGGGGTGGGGAGAAGCGGAGGCGAGCCTCAAGGCCAGGTTTGGCGGCATCCTTGCCCCGACCGAGGCGGATGGAATGCTGCGCTCGCTGACTTGGCGGGATTTGCGGGCTGCATCAGCCGAGCTTGCGGCGGAGCTTCGGCTGCCGTTGGCGTTGTGGGAGGCGGTGCCGTGCACGGTCGAGGTCGTGGCTGCCAAGGCGCCTGGCTCCGACCTGTTGTCCAGTTTTCTGCTGCCTGATTTGGCGCGAGTGATGCGCGGGGTGGACGGGTTGCCGGATGCCGCGGCGGCCTATTTGGGGCTGCGGCCGCCTGCGGCGCCGTGGGATGCGCTGGACGAGGCGGAGCGGGGACGGCTGGCTGAGTTGCTGCGGCCGGAGCTGTTTCCGCTCGGGCGATGGCCCGGGCCGGGGCTGCACTCGCTGACGTTATTGCAGCAGGCGGCGGTCAACGCCGTCGTGCGTGACCTGCGTGAGGGGGGGTTGGCAGCGATCAATGGGCCGCCCGGCACGGGTAAGACCACGCTGCTGCGCGACCTGGTGGCCGACGTGATGGTGCGCCGGGCCGAGCGCCTGGCGGCGCTGGACGACCCGGGCGGGGACCTGCGGGGGCTGGACCTGATGGACTTTGCCATCGTTGTAGCCAGCAGCAACAACGCGGCGGTCGAGAACATCAGCCTGGAGCTGCCGGTGCGCGGGCGGGCGCTGGATGCCAGCGTTTGGCGGGATGGTGGGATGGACCTGTTCGGGCCAACGGCGACCGCGGTGTTGGGGGTGGCTCAGGACGCGCCGGAGGAGGAGCGAGCCTGGGGGCTGATGGCTGCGCGGCTGGGGAACGCGGGCAACCGACGGGCCTTCTTCGAGCGGTTCTGGTGGGATCGGGATTGGGGCCTGCGCGACTGGCTCGATCAGGCTGCGTGGCCTAATGCACGGCGCGAGGGGCCGCCCGGGGCGTTGGCGCTGCTTGACCCACCGCCCCGCAAGCCGGAGGCGATGGCGGCTTGGCGGGCGGCGCGCGATGAGTTCCGGCAGGCGCTAGCGTGCAGCCGCGCGCTGCGGGACGGGTTGTCGGCGCTGGATCAGACCGGGCGGCGATTGCGGGAGGTGGAGGCCGCCCTGCCCGCAGCGGCGGAGCGGATGGAGGTGGCGGGGAAGGACCTGGCCTCTGCCGCCCGCGCGGCAGCGGCGGCGCGGGACGATGCCGCAGGTGGGGATGTGCAGGTGGCGCTGGAGGCTGGCAAGCTGTCGGCGCTGGGAGCTGTGGCACCGTCCTGGTTCGCGCGCGTGTTCAAGACACGGGCGTGGCGGCTGCATGAGGCGGGCGTTCGGGAGCAGGTGGCCCGGATGGGCCGGGTGCAGGACGCGGGGCGGGATGCAGCGGCGCGGCAGGAGGCGGCTGAGGCCGAGGAGCGGCGCTTGCTTGCCGTGCACGGGGCGGCGATGCAGGCGCGGGATGGGTTGGCGGCGGAGGCTGCACGGCTCGGCCAGGTGCTGGACCAGGGTGACGCGGCGGCGGGGGGAATGGCACCCGGCCCGGGGTTTTGGTCGCAGCCGGCCGATGCGCTGCACCGCACGTCGCCCTGGAACGGTGGGGCATTCCGGGACGCGCGGGATGCGGTGTTCGTGGCGGCGGTGCGGCTGCATCGGGCCTTTATCGCCGCGGCTGCCAAGCAGCTGAAACCGGCCCTGAGCGCCGTGTGCGCGGGCGGAGCCAGGGGCGAGCCGACCGCGGCGGATTGGGGGGCATTTTTTCTGGTCGTGCCGGTTGTGTCCACGACGTTTGCCTCGGTTGGGCGGATGTTCCGCGGCTTTGGCGCGGCTGAGATCGGCTGGCTACTGGTTGACGAGGCTGGACAGGCTACGCCGCAGGCAGCGGTGGGGGCGGTTTGGCGGGCGCGGCGGGCCGTGATGATTGGCGATCCGCTGCAGATCGAGCCAGTTGCTACGACGCCGGACCGGACGACCGGGCTGGTGTTCGCCAGCGTTGGGGCTGATCCGGGGCGCTGGGCGGCGCCGGGGCAGTCGGCGCAAACCCTGGCGGATCGGGCCAGCAGCATACAGGGCCGCTACCGAGTTCGGGATGGGGTGGCGGGTGGGGAGTGGCGGGTCACCGGCATGCCGCTGCTGGTGCACCGGCGCTGTGATCCCGTCATGTTCGGGATCGCCAACCGCATTGCCTATGACGGGCAGATGGTCCATGCGACTCCGGGGGGCGCGTCGGTAATACGCGACCTGTTGGGGCCGTCCGCATGGGTTGATGTGGATGCGCCAGGTTCTGACAAATGGGTGGAGATGGAGGGCAGGTTGATCGCGGCCGTGCTGGTCCGGCTGTGCTGGGTGCTGCGGGACGCGCCGGACGTTTATGTGATCTGTCCGTTCAAGCTGCCGGCACTGCAGTTGCGGTCGTTGCTGCTGGCGACGCCGGGTGTGCTGCCGGAGCAGACGGTGGAGGCCCGGCGGAGCTGGATCGGGCGGCGGGTTGGGACCGTGCACACGTTCCAAGGCAAGGAGGCCGAGGCGGTGATCTTGATGCTTGGCGCGGGGCGGGGGGCGCGGCCAGGCTCGCGCGCCTGGGCTGGCAGTAGGCCGAACCTGCTGAACGTGGCGGCGACGCGGGCTAGGCGGGCGTTATATCTAGTTGGGAACCGGGCGGAGTGGATGGGGGCCGGGGTATTCGCTGATCCCGCGCAGGAGTTGCCTGTGGTGTCTGGGCAGGCGTGGCTGGCGAAGGTCGCGTCGGGATCAGGTCCAATCTCCCCTCGAGTGGCTGGAAGCTGGGGTCTGGCTTCGGGGCGGACGGAGCCATGATGCGTTGCCAGGTGGCGTTGGGCGCTCGACCGTCCGGGCTGGCGGCTCGGGTGGGTTGCGTACTAGGACAGCCTTACAGATCGGGCCGTCCTAAAACGTATGCGGCGGTCGCGGGTAAAGAGCCGGGCGAGGCTGGAAGCGTGCTCCGCCTGTGCGGGTCAGGCCGGCCGCTTGGCCCGATGCCGGAAGGCAAGGGTGCCTGCCAGGCCGACGCCAAGCAGGGACAGCGTGACCGGCTCCGGCACTGTTTCCGTCAGGGACACGCCATCCAGAAAGGAAATTGGCGGCGCGCCGATGGGGGTGCCCGAAGCCAGGAAGCTCAGCACCTCGCTGGCGGCGCTGGCTTGGAAGATCATGGTTTGCTGCTGCCAGGCGCCAACGCCACCCTGCGCCAGGCTGAACTGCGAGGAGAGCTGCATGTCGGTGCCGAGGCTCACCTGCCACTGCTCTGTGGTCGGTCCAGTGAAGCCTGTCTGCTGGCCTGCGGCCTGATCGAATGTGAGGGTGTAGTTCTGGCCAGGGGTCAGTTCGTTGATGATCTGGGTAATCGCGCCGTTGTAGTATGGGTCGCCGTCGGCCTCGACGAAATTTCCGCCATCCGGGCTGATCGCAGGGAAGGGGCTATAAACCGATAGATAGCTGCCGTTGTCGGCGGTGCCGGGGAAGTCGAGGAAGGTGAGGCCGTCGCCGCCGCTCCAGCCGGTTACGTTGCTTACGTTATTGGTTTCGAAGCGATCTTTGGCAGTAAGGATTGTAGCTTCAAACGATCCGTTCGTGATGTACTGCGTGGCATGTGCCGGCAGGGACAGGAAGGGGAGCAGGACCGAGGCCGAGAGGGCGATCAGTGACGTTTTGAAGCGCGGCATGGAGATCCTTAATTGCTGAGGGACCGGGAGGACCCGGGCAGGATTTATGAATGCGAAACTATCGAGCCGTTTTCTGACCTTTATGCGGGCGACCCTAAGCCGACACGAGGGATATCATACCATTACAGAAGCAGACCCATATAGTAATT